>NZ_NFHC01000001.1:0-371118 GCF_002161245.1 Flavonifractor sp. An9 | reverse complement strand
TATATCCAGAATCACCATACTCATTTGACCGCTTTGCCGTCCCATCATGCTCCATTCCTCCCTTATTTCAATTATACCATGGGAATGGGGTATTTGGGACTTTTGTCAACAGGTCCAATTCTGGACACAACCTATAGAAAACAGTAGGAACTTTGATACACTCGTCATATAAGCACCTTTACAGTATTCCATATAGTCACGCCTTTCCCATATAAAAATATGCCGTACCTGAGTTGGTCAGGTACGGCATGACTCTTTTTGACACAAAATTGTACCTTCCACGCATGGCAAGGATTTTAATGTCAGGTCATAAACTCACGATTCTGCAACAACAAAAGCAGTGGCCATGCCGCCGGTTGTTGTGATGGAAACGAAAAGCGATGTGATCTCGGCACAGTCCAATATCGCTTGGAGAAAGCTGTCAACATAGATATATGGGCTTCCGTCCTCATTGTTTCTCGTCTCGATTCGGCGGTAGTCAAATCCCTTGTCAGCCAGCCTTGGGGCAATTGCTTTAAACGCAGCCTCTTTTACAGCAAATCGGGAGGCAAGATATTCTGCCGGGCCTGCCTTTTCTTGGGCGGCGGACAATTCTCCCTGGGTAAATACTTTGGACAGAGTGCCTTTGCTCATACGTTTTAACAGACCCTCGACGTCTCCGATGACGACCGTATCAATTCCGATCCCCCTGATCATGGCCATCTCCTCCTGCTCCCCTGTATGTTTACTCAATATTCCAGCGCGGAATTTTGAAACTGATACGAAAGGATATAATACTGCCGTTCTGTGGCAGATTCAGGTAGTTCTCCCAAAAGCTCGTTGATTTTTTCAAAACGATAATTGAGGGATGAACGGTGCATATTCATCGCCTTTGCCGTTTGGACTAGATTTCTGTCGTTCAAATAATACATATAGAGGGTATATGCCAGTTCAGTGTTGTTTTTTTGATCGTGTGCAGAGAGACATTTCAGTGTGGGGCAGAGGAAAACCTCCAGAGGCTCCTTTTGCAGGAACAAATTTTTCAAATGCACAAGATAATAATCTTCGTATCGGTAACAGCCGGGCACGTCGTGAATGGCCCGTGCCGCTTCCAAAGCCCTCAGTGCCTGAATATAGTAGGAACGGATCTCCATAATATTGGAAAAATGGTTGCTGAGGGAGGCATAGAGTTTATTTTTCACACAGAACGTGCAAAACGATTTGAGCGATGCTTCCGAAAGCCTGCCGTTGGGCATGACCGGGACCAAGGCGAGGAGCTTTTTCTCATAAACGACAATCCTGCTGTTGGCAAAGAGGTATTCAAGCTGATTGCGTATTTGCAGCATATTGACAGCGCCCGGCGTCAGCTCTGTTGAAATAACAAGGCAGCGCATATTGCCGGGGAAGGTGCGGTCCAGCTGATAAATAAATGCCTGATAGGCGCCGCTCACGACCACCGCCTCATCCAGCAGATCGAGGATAAAATGCTCAGACGGCCGTTTCCCATTTTGGTGCAGAAGCTCATCGTGTTTCATTTGCAAATAGATATAGCTGCGCAGAACCATCAGAAGCTCCCTGTCCATCTCAGTAAAGGTGTGCTCGAACTCATTGACCACGATATGGCCGTAATCCTTCTCGGCGCAGACAGATACCAGCAGCTGGTTGATCTGCATCTGCTCATGGAATGCCATGATCGGAATTTTGCTCTTTTTGACCCGGCTGTGGAGTGCCCCGCGATTTGCGAACGTGTAATCCCCGCTGGAAAATCCCCCGTTTTCAAGCAGCAGATCTGTAACCTGCATTTCTTGGGCCTGAAGTGCCTGTCTGGTAAGGCCAGCGATCCAGTAGGAGGAATCGAAAACCACGAGAGGGTTCCGCAGGAACGGATAGGCCGCATCCACCAGCGTCTGAACCCTTGCGCCCCCTGTCAAGGCATCCAAAAGCACAGCGCTCATGGCGCTTTTTTGATCCTCTATGAGAAAGCGTTCCCGAATGGTTTGGACGATGCGCCCTGTCTGTTCTGTTTGGATGAACAAAATGCAGCCCTGCCATGCGTTCAGCAACTGCGCTTTCTCAAATGCGGGGCCGGTGCAGAACACCAGATGGCCACAACCGCTCTGCGTCTGCCGCTTAACCGCCTCCAAGCTGTCGCTGATATACACCGTGTCCGGTAGCGGAGAGACATTCTGCTCCCGAAGGATCTCCCAGCGGGTCAGGCGGTCGTCTCCGAGGGGGGCGCCCAACAGCTCGGTTTTATCATGGGCGTCGAATAATTTCTGAAGCAAACTGACGGTAATACACATGAAACCTTCCTCCTCTGGAAAACTCTCATGCCGTTTTCTGTCGTATCTTTGTAATTATAGCAAATCGGTTGCCTACATTCATCGTACAAGTTTGTAGGAAACGGGTTTGCTTTTTCCAAAAGCTATGTATGTGGCATTTAGGGACAACCCGATTATAATTATATTATTCAAAAACGAACTGGTTCGCAACAAAAAATTCGTGGAAGTTTATAGGGGAACAGGAGGAACATGCTGATGAAAAACGCCTACACGATTCTAACGGTGAATCCCGGTTCGACGGGGACAAAGCTCGGGCTGGTCCGTGGGGACGAGATTTTGCTGGATCTGAACGTGGACACCCCGAAAGGGATGTTTCAGGACTGCCCGAATTTCGAGGATCAGGTACCCAAGCGTGAGCAAATGATTTGGGATATGCTGCGGGAGGCAAAGGTCGAACTGGAATCCATTGACGCCGTATCCGGTCGGGGCGTAGGCGTCCATTCCTGCACAGGCGGTACATATCTCATCAACGACCTCGCCTATGAGCACGCGCTGCACGACGTGGAAGGCATCAATCATCCTGCCACACTGGGCATCGTGCTTGCCGCCAAAATCGCGGCAAAGCTGAATGTGCCCGCCTACTTCGTAAATCCCATGAGTACGGACGAGTTGAGCGATGTGGCCCGGATGACCGGTATCCGAGATTTGTACCGGCCCTCCCACGCCCATCCGCTGAATATGAAGCAGGTGGCCATTCATCACAGCGAACTGATGAAGAAGCGCTATGAGGACTGCAATTATGTGATTCTGCACATGGGCGGCGGGACAAGCATCGCCGCCCACGAGAAGGGGCGGGCTGTGGACAGCACCCGCATCGGGGACGGCCAAGGTCCGATCTGCCCGAACCGGAGCGGTGATCTGTGCATTGACGATGTGATGACCCTGATCCGAAGGGGCATGACGCCGGAGGAGATTAACGAGATTGCCTCCCGCCGGGGCGGGCTCATGCAGCTGTGCGGTACCGACGATGTACGGAAAATCCGCAGCGAACTGATTCCTGCCGGAGATCAGCGGGCTAAGCTGGCGCTGGATGCCATGGAATATACGATGGTCAAATGGGCCGCCATGATGGCCGGGGCCCTGCGGGGGCAGGTGGACGCCATCCTGATGACGGGCGGCCTTGCCAACGACAAGGTCTTGGTGGAACAGCTCACCAAGGATCTGAGCTGGATCGCCCCCGTCTACGTCTATCCGGGCAGCTTCGAGACCGAGGCGCTGGCATCCGGGGCAATCCGTGTCCTGAGCGGCGTGGAGGAAGTCAAGACGTACACGGGCAAGCCGGTATGGAGCGGTTTTGCGTTTGACTGAGACAGGGCGGGCACAGTTTCCCGCGTTCACGGCGCACTGTCCCGAGGGTGTGCTGGAGATGAAGTTCACTGTCTCCCACTGTCACATAGACTCGTCCGGGCGGATGCCACCCCATGTGCTGGCCAAAGTGATGGAGGCCGCTGTAAAACGGCAGATGGAGGCGTACGGCTGGGACAGGGAAACGGTGGAGAAAAAGAATATCGCCTTGGTCGTCGGGTGGACCTCCATTCACATCAAGCGGCTGCCCCGTTTGGATGAGAACCTTTTGGTGCGGATCTGGCCGGGCCGGAAAAAATGCTCCATGCACGTTCGGAAATACGCGTTTTTCGCCGATACGGGCGAGACGCTGGTCAGTGCCGCGGTGTTGTTTCTGCCCATGGATCGAGCCAGTCGGAAGCTGACGGCGGCAGAAATCCCGGTTCTGCCGGAGGTGGTGATATCCGGAGAGGCAGATGTCCCCAGCCTGCGCAGGGCGTTCCCCGAGGAACTGCCCAACCGATTTGTACGGACAGTCTGTGCCTATGAAATCGACGAGAATGGGCATATGAACAACACTTGTTATCTGCAATGGGCCGATGAGCTTTGGGCGGGCGGTCACCATGGGCAGTATGAACCGCGCTCCATCTGGATGCAGTATATCAACGAGTTGATGGAAGGCCAGACGGTGGCGCTGGGCTACGCCGTAGAGGGACAGTGCCTGTATGTGCGCGGGAGCGTTAACCAAGTGGATTCGTTTCTTGCCGTGATCCAATATGAATCCTGTGACGTTCCTGCCGGCGGCAGGGATCGTCTACAGTAGATAAAATACACCGAAGGAGAAACACAAACAAAACTATTTTGAACGGAGGGGCAAGGAAGAATGGTCGTAGAAAACAGAGGTCAACAGCAGAGCGTGCGGTATGTGGTGGATACAGACCGCTGCTGCGGGTGCAGGCGGTGCATCCGCAGGTGTCAGGAGAACGTGTGGCAATGGGACGAGGAGCACCATCACGCATATCCGAAGTACCCGGATGAATGTGTCCTGTGCTATCAGTGTGAAATGGATTGCCTGAACAACGTCATTGACATTCAGGCAATCGCTACGCTGCAGGTCGATCCGCTGGAGTACAGTGCGGAGTTGATGAAGAAAAAGGAGGCGGAACAGTAATGGCAGATGTGAAGGATTACGGTGAACTGTTTACTGCGGATATCTTGGTTGTCGGCGGCAGCATGGCCGGCCTGACCACTGCCATCCGAGCCAAGGAAAAGAACCCGGAGCTGGATATTCTGGTGATCGACAAGGGCGTCATCGGCTGGAACGGGCAATCCACAAAAGCCGGCAACGGGATCCGAGCCACCTCAAAGCATCCGGACGGCGTGATGAACGCCTTGGGTTATCTGGTGAACGCCCACACCCCGTTTTTGAACGATCAGGAATTCCTCAAGCGGTACTTAGAGGTTCATCGGGACAACATTGACTACATGAAGCACTGCGGCGTCCAGCTCTCCTGCGATGAGCAGGGCAACGCCACGCCGCTGCCGTTTATCCCTGACGCACTGGATATGGCGGGCATCTCCATCAACGTCAACGCTCAGCTCCGGTCCTTTGCCCTGAAGCTGGGTATCCGCTTGATGAGCCGTGTCAACATTTTTGAACTGCTGACCAGCAAAACTGGCAAGGTCATCGGCGCCATCGGCTTTGATATGGACCACGGCGAATGCAAGATCTTCCACGCGAAGGCGGTAGCTATGGCCACGCAGGGCTGCCATTTCAAGAAGATCGGTTTGGAGTTTATGGGATACGGCACCGGCGTAGGCGCCATGTACCGCGTCGGCGCGGTGATGCGGAACGTGGAGTTCTCCACCCAAGTGGACGTGGTATTCAAAAAGACCAACACGCCCATCTATGGCGGTTTTAACATGATCTGCAACAAGCACGGGGAGAACCTGACCCAGAAATATATCGGCCACATCGAGTGGGAGGTGACCCCCACCTTGGTCAACGCCATGGTGCAGGAGATTGCGGCGGGCAATGGGCCGCTGTGGGTGGATCTGGAGAAGCCTGACGAGGTCCGTATGATGATCGGCGGCACGGACATGGACGAGTCCACCCAGCGTATGCTGCGCGACAAGATGGCGTGGGAGCATTTGGTGTTCACCAAGACGGCGAAAAACATCGGCGATGTGGGCACGAAACCGGAGGCCACCATCAAAACGGTCATCCAAGTGGAGCCAATCAAAGTGGATACCGACATCAAGACAGATGTGGAGGGCCTGTGGGCCCCCGGCAAGGTCTCCACCCAAGGCAACGCTTACTTCGGCTGGACCCGGGGCGACGGCTTGGGCAACGCCGCCACTACCGGCATGATGGCCGGCGACAGCATCGCTCCCTATGCGGCGGCCGCGGATTGGGATGAACTTGACCTTGCGCAGGTGGCCACACTGAAGGAAAAGATTTACGCTCCGCTGAACCGTCCCAACGGGCGGCAGCCGAAGGAGATCTATGATATGATCGAGCGCTATATCTTCGATGTCAACAAGTGTGTCCTGAAAAGCGAGGCTGAGATCCATAAGGTCTATCAGGACATTGCGGAGATGAAAAAGCTGATCCCCCAGCTCACGGCGGACGACCCCCACACGCTCTCCAAGTGCTTGGAGGCGGCGGACACCATCCTGTGCTTGGAAATGATCTTCCGCTCCGCGGATATGCGCAAGGAGAGCCGCGGCATCATGTATCCCCACTACCGGACGGACTATCCCGAGACGGATAACGAAAACTGGCTGAAGTGGATCAATATCCGTCAGGGCAAGGACGGCGAGATGGAGCTGTTCACGGAGGACATCCCCATGTGGAGATATCCCATCCGCCCGGAGGGGTACCAGATCCCTGAAGGCCATGTGGAAGAATACTACAAATAAGGAGGGGTGCGGGAATGAACACAGTCAATATCAAAATCAACGGCTATGACTATACCATGAAGCGTGGGATCACAATCTTGGACGCGTCCTTTGAGACACTGAAATTCCAGCGGGAGTTTTTACAGCAGCCGATCCCCACCCTTTATTACCTGAAGGGCGTCGTCGATGTGGACGATTCCGGCGTCTGCGTGGTGGAAGTGGACGGCAAGCTGATGAACGCCTCCACCACCCGCATCCGTGAGGGCATGGAGATCCAGACCCGGAGTGACGCGGTGATGGCGGCGCGGCGGGAGGCGCTGGCCAAGATCTTGGCGATCCACAACAAGTCCTGCGTCTATTGTATGCGCTCCACCCAGTGTGAGCTGCAAAACCTGCTCCATGAGTACGGTTTTACAGACGAGGCGGAGCTGCCCATGAGCAGCATCCAGCCCTTAGACCTCTCCTCGGTGGTGCTGGTGCGGGACAACAACAAGTGCATCCGCTGCAAGCGCTGTGTCAATGTATGTGCTAAGATGCAGGCTGTCTCCGCCATCGCCGCCACCGGCACCGGTTTAGAGGCCAGCATTGAACCAGCGTCCCCGAAGGGCCTTGCCGCGGCCAGCTGTGTCAACTGCGGCCAGTGTGTGGCCGTGTGTCCCGTGGGTGCGCTGACGGAAAAGCCCCAGTGGGAGCTGGTAAAAGAGGCGATTGCGGATCCCGACAAGTTTGTCGTGGTACAAGTGGCCCCGGCTGTCCGGGCCGCCCTGGGTGAAAACTTCGAGTTCCCCATCGGCATCGATACAGAGGGCCGGATCGCCGGTGCGCTGCGGCGGCTGGGCTTTGACAAGGTGTTTGACACCAAGGTGGGCGCCGATCTGACCATCATCGAGGAGGCCAACGAGCTGATCGAGCGGATTGAGAACGGCGGTGTGCTGCCTATGCTGACCTCCTGTTGCCCCGGCTGGGTAAAGTATGCGGAGCATTTCTACCCGGATATGCTGGACAATCTCTCCACCTGCAAATCCCCCCATACCATGTTTGGCGCCATCATCAAGTCTTGGTATGCGGAGAGGATGAACATACCCAAGGAGAAGATCATCACCGTCAGCGTCATGCCCTGCACGGCGAAAAAGTTTGAGATCACCCGCCCCGACGAGTGCGGCGCGGATGTGCCGGACGTGGACTATGTGATCACCACCAACGAGCTGGGCACCATGCTCAAGGACGCCGAGATCCAGTTGGAGGCCATCTCCCCCTCGGAGCGATTTGATGAACCTCTGGGTGAGGGAACCGGCGCGGGTGTGATCTTCGGCGCCAGCGGCGGCGTGATGGAGGCCGCCCTGCGCACCGCTGTGGAAAAGCTCACCGGGAAGCCTCTGGAGAACCTGGAGTTCACCGACGTGCGCGGCATGAACGGCATCAAGGAAGCCTCTTACGACCTCAACGGCACCCAGGTCAAGGTGGCTGTGGTCTCCGGTCTGGCCAACGCCAACGCCCTGCTGACCCGTATCAAGACCGGTGAGGCGGACTATCAGTTCGTGGAGATCATGGCCTGCCCCGGCGGCTGCGTCAACGGCGGCGGACAGCCTCACCAACCGGCGGTGGTACAGGCACTGCAGGATGTCCCCGCAGTGCGGGCAGCCGCGCTCTATCTCAACGACGACCAGAGCGTCCTGCGCAAGTCCCATGAGAACCCGGAGCTGAACAAGATCTACGCGGACTACCTTGGAAAGCCCGGCAGCGAGAAGGCCCACAAGCTGCTGCACACCAGCTACATCATGCGGTAAATCAGGCAAGGCCGGAAAACTCAATGGAACCATGCGGCGATCCGACTTGCCGCATGGATCCATTAACTTCCAACCAATCAATTCTATCAGACAGGAGGCTAGAAACGAAATGAGTTTCAACGATAACGTCCCGAAACTGAAGCCCTATTCCAGAAGCGTATCCATCATCGGCGTGGGCGCCACTCCATTTGTGCGCGTCCTGGACGACCCCGCCGTAGACGGCCTGTGTGAACCGGAACTCTTTGGCTACGCCGCCCGGGACGCCATGAAGGACGCCGGGATCGACGGCAGCGACGTGGAGTTCTACATCCACGGTCAGGCCGGCCCCGGCTGGACCAGCAACTACGCCACCCCCAATATGCACGTCGCCAACTGGATCGGCATGAAGGCCAAGGGTTCCTACCACCACAGCGAAGCCTGCGCCACGGGCTATGTGGCTCTGGAGACCGCGGTGCAGTTAGTGGCCTCCGGGCAGTATGACATGGTGCTGAGCGGTTGCATCGAGATGCCCTACTCCATCGCCTATCCCACCCGCGTGCTCACCAAGCGCCGCTTCGGCACCGACGCCATCTTCCATGAGACGCTGTGCTCCACCCTGCCCCGGGATTATACCCTGTTCACCCGCGGCGCCCTTCCCTTCAACTCCGAGTCCTGGCTGGACTATTACGTCAAAGAGAACAATATCAGCCCCGAGGACGTGGACGCCTTTATGACGGCGCTGTCCATTCACAGCCGCCGGGCCGCCGCGCTGAATCCCCTGTCCGCCATCACCAGCAAAACCTATGACGAGCTGGCCGCCGAGGCGGGCATGGACTCCGCTTATGAGTACCTCCACTCCAAGTTCAACCCACTGATCGGCAAGTATATGCGGGGTGCTCACTTTGAGCAGCGATGCGACGGCGCTGCCGCCGTAATCGTCTGCCCGACGGAGAAGGCTTACCAGTACACAGACCATCCCATCGAGGTGCTGGGCGTGGGCCACTCCTGTCTGGAGAACAGCAACCCGAGGCTGGAGATGCAGGCCACCACGAACGCCTACCGCCAGATGAAAGAGCTGACCGGCCTGACCGGCGCGGATATGGATCTATTCCTGACCAACGATTTCTATAACCAGTCCCAGATGCTGGCCGCCGAGATCTGCGAGTATCTGCCCAAGGGAGAGGGCTGGCAGTATGTCCGGGATGGCCGTATCGCCTTTGACGGGGACCGCCCGGTGAACTCCAACGGCGGGCGCTGCCATTACGGCCACGCGGCGGGCGCCTCCGGTCTGCACGATCTCTACGAGGCCGTGCACCAGATGCGCGGCGACGCCGGGGCCACCCAGGTGAAGCACGAGGTGAAGCGCACCATGCTCCGCGGCTTCGGCGGCGCGCAGAACCTGCTGAATATCATGTTGGAGAAAAAGTGAGATGGGAGGAAACGCTGTCATGACAAAGTATGATTTGAAGCCCATCGTAAAGACCTTTTATGACGCACTGGAAGAGGGCACGATATTGGGCCGCAAATGCCTGCGGTGCGGACACATCGAGTTTCCCCCGTTCCTCTGCTGCAACGCCTGCGGCGGTCTGGACACCGAGTGGGTGGATCTGACCAATGTGCGGGGCGTGGTCAAGCAGGCCCTGCCCACCAAGGGTGCTTTCGGCGACCCTGATTTCCGCAATCAGCACGGCGACTACTTCGCCGTCGAAGTGGAGATCCCCGGCGCCGACCCCTTTAACACCAGCCTTCTGCATGTGGATTACGACAAATACGCGGAGTTCGACAAGGCGATCAGCGAAAAGCCCGTGGCGGTCAAGCCGCTGATCATCCAGGACGAGGATGTCAAGGTCGTGGTGTGGGAGATCGACGGGGAGAGCGAGTTCAAGAAGATCCCCGAGTTGAAGCCCGCGAAGAAGGCCGAGGAGTCCGCCCCCGCGGCGGTCCCAGTCCCAGCTGGACCCGCCGGCGCGGACGATGAGATCGCCCAGACCGTCATCAGCTGCGCGGCGGAGGCCTACGGCGTAGACAAAGCGGCCATCACCCTGGACACCGACATCCGCGAGGACCTCTCCAACGAGTCCATGAAGATGATCGTGATGATCTCCGAGATTGAGGAGCGGCTTCAGGTCACCATCGAGATCCAGGAGGCCAGCCTGCTCAACACCGTCGGCGAGTTCGTCGCCACGGTAAAGGAGCGGAAGGGCATCACTGTCGATCCTCAGCCCGCGGGGACGCCGAACGCACCCCAGGCCAAGGAAAGCGCCGCGAAACGCGCCGCCGCCCCCGTGGACGACCCGGTGGGCCAGACCGTTATCGAATGCGCGGCCGAGGCCTACGGCGTGGACAAGGAGACTATCTCTCTGGACACGGACATCCGTGAGGACCTCTCCAACGAGTCCATGAAGATGATCGTGATGATCTCTGAGATCGAGGAGAGGCTCCAGGTCACCATCGAGATCCAGGAGGCCAGCCTGCTGAATACCATCGGCGAGTTCGTCGCCAAGGTGAAAGAGAGGCTTTGAGCATGAGCTTTATTGATTCGATTTATGAAAAGGCGAAGGCCGATGTAAAAACCATAGCCATTCCTGAGTACGACAACGACTACATGATGAAGGCCGCTGTAAAGGCCCATCACGACGGGATCGCCAATATCCTCCTGGTGGGCCCCGCCGCCGAGGTACAGGCGCGGGCGGACGAGCTGGGCCTGGACATCGCCGGCATCCCCATTGCTGACCCGGGGGACGAGACCTTTGTCAGCGCCCTTCTGGATCGCTATGCCGCCCTGCCGGAGAAAGTGATGCCCAAGAGCTTCATTGCCAAACGGATCACCAGCCCCCTGTACCTGGCTCTGGTGATCGAGGCCGTGGGCGACGCGGACGGCACGCTGGCCGGGGTGAACGCCACCACCTATGAGTTCATCATGGCGGCCAACAGCACCATCGGCCTGAAGCCCGGAGTCCCCACCGCGTCCGGCATGCTGATCGTGGAGGCGGAGGACTTCGGCGGCCAGCAGGGTACCTGCTTCGGTATGTCCGACGGCGCGGTCTGCATTTCTCCTACGGTGGAGCAGCACGCCAGCATCGCCATTGCTTCCTGTGAGACGTTCCGCGCAATTACGGGCGTCGAACCCCGGTGCGCGTTCCTCTCCTACTCCACCGACGGCAGCGGCGGTTCCAGTGAACCTGTCAAGAAGATCCGCGATGCGCTGGCTTTGGCGCAAAAGCTGCGCCCGGATCTCAAGATCGACGGAGAATTCCAGACGGATGCCGCCATTGACGAACGCGTCGGGGCAAAGAAGGTGAAACGCCCCAGCGAGGTTGCCGGCAGGGCCAATGTGCTCATTTTCCCAGATGCGGCAGCCTGCAATATCGGCTCGAAGCTGGTGCTTCGCTTTGCGAAAGGCGTGAAGCAGTACGGGCCTCTATATCAGGGGTTCCGCCTTCCAATCTTGGATTGCTCCCGGAGCGATACTGATGTGACTCTCTACAACAACATTGCGCTGCTCAGTGTGCTTGCGGCGGATCAGCAATCGTAATAACGCAGTGTAGCGCCAATTTAGAAAGGACCGTCTGGATATCTTGACAAGGGAGGAACTTCACTATGGACAGCAAGCAGTTGACCAACAACCGCTTCGGCAAATGGGGCTGGAGCATGATCATCTACACACTCCTGCTCTACTATATTTACGCAGGACTCTGTGTAGACAGCATGAACCTTTACCCGGATGTGTTTGCGGGTATGTATGGAATGGACCGAAACCTGCTTCTGGGTTTGGCCACCCCTGCCGGTGTCATTGGTGTATTGGGCGGTGTGGTATTTGGCCACATCTGCATGAAAACAGGTGTCCGCCTGATGTCCGGCATATCATTGATTATCGCCGGTATCCTGTATATCATCTTTGGTTTTGCCAGCACCCCCGTTTTATATTTGATCGTACTCACTGCGCTGTGCTTTGTGGCCAACGCTTTCGGACTCATTTCTACCGCCACCCTGATGGGCAACTGGTTTCCCCGCAAGAAAGGCATTGCGCTGGGCTGGGCCACCATGGGCGCGCCTTTGGCCACAGCCACCTTTGTAGCCCTGTTGAGCACCCTGTACGGTGCCATCGGTCTGCCAATGACTTCTGCGGGCGTGGGTATCGTGGTGATGCTGATGGGAATCATCACCTTCTTCTGGGTAAAGGATTATCCGGAGGAGGTAGGAGTCTATCCCGATAACATCAAAGAAGGCGGCGAACAGCTGTCTGCTCAACTCAACGAGATGAAGTCCTACAAGAGCAGCTTCACTGTGGGACGTCTGCTGCGGGATAAGGATATGTGGCTCATTGCCGTCGGCTTTGGCCTCCTGTGGATGGTCACTGTAGGGATCGTGTCCCAGTTTGTGCCCCGGATGATCAGCGTGTGGGCTCCCGCTATGGGAGCTGAAGCGGCCCAAGGCAAGGCTATGCTCATGCTCACCGTAGCCGCGTTGATTGGGCTGGTCGGCTCCTATTTTTGGGGTTGGTTGGACCAGAAGGTGGGGACCAAGCCCGCTTCTTGTGTCTACTCCCTGTCTTATATCGCCGCCCTACTGTTGCTGATTTTTGCACAGGTGGAGATCCTCATCTATATTGCCGTTCTCTTTGTGGGCTTTGGCATCGGCGGCCTGCTGAATCTGATGCCTTCTCTGGTCATTTCCGTGTATGGCCGGCATGATTTTCAAGCTGCCAACAGTTTGGTATCTCCCATTGCCTCTCTGCTGCAAAAGGCTGCTTTCGCCTTGATGGCTGTTCTGCTCACAATTTCCAATGGTGACTACACACTGCCCTATGCTGTATTTATCGGGGTGGATGTGCTGGGATTGATCCTGCTGCTGTGTGTCACCAATCAATGTAAGGGCCGGCAGGATTGAATTGATTGACCAATCCTGTTCTCCTCTCTTAGCCCCCCGTATGCTCTTTATACGGGAGGGCACCCTTTTATCGAGCACAGCAGTTTCCGATTAACCAGAAAATCAATACCATGTGGTCTGGCCGGCAGCTCAGCATCCAATGCTATGATTAATACAAGAAAAATATAGCAATGAAAAGAGAAAAAATATATGGTGCTGCTGATATACGTGCATCCAAAACGCAGGTTGCTCTGCGAAAAAACATTATACGTCTGTTCCTTTCTTGAAATCCGATGTTTCTGTGAAACATCGGATTTCTGTTTTTGTCGAGTTTTGATGGTTCATGTCGAAAAATTGTGCAGCTGGGACGACACCACAGTGTGGCAGCCCTATATCGCCAAATACCCATGATCACCAGCCTCAGAGTTCCACCTAAGAGGTCTGAAGCTGGTAACCATGTGCAGGTTGGCCAGCGCAGACCCCACAGCCTTTTTGCCACGATCTCCAACCTCAGATCCTCCAAAATTCTGAGATTGGAGACTATACATATGAGCTATGACATAACTGAAAGTGGGAAGCGTATTCGCCAACTCTGCATTCAAAAAGGATGCACACAAGAAAAAATGCACGAACGCTGAATATTGACAGAAGTTTTTATGGCCGCATTGAATCTGGGAAAAAGGGTTGCTCTGTGGATCCCAAGACGCCGGGCCGCTGCCGCCCCGCCGATCTCGTCCGCCAGCTTCAATGCCTCTGCTCGCTCCTCCGCAGTGTACCTCTTTCCCATGTTGAGCCCTCCTCAGCTTTCTCTATTTTACCATCTTTCCTTGCGTTCCGGGACTCAACTTTTATGATAACACTCCATTTTGAATTGCTCCACCTGATTTGGCTTTTCCTCCTGCATGATGGACAGGATCACATCCGGGTTTAACTTGCCTTGCTCTGAAAAGCTCCGTATTTTGATGGCCTGGGCATGGGACGGAGTGCGGTCCTCGCCCTCCATAACCTCCAGCAAGGCGGTCTGCTCACTTTCTGGCAGATAGGACAGCTCCACGGCGGGGCGCAGGGCCATTTGCGGCTTGCCCGTTTCTTTCAGCACAGTATTGTCAACCATGCTCAAAATTAGGGGAATCAGGTTTATTAGGCGGATATAGCGGTGGATTTGCCTGGAACTATCGGGGGCTTCCGCGGCTAAATCGTTTCTGGAATTGATAGTAGCAGACTTTTGGCCCACTGGGCCAAAAGTTAAATCTGTGCATTCTCCCTGTCGCTTCATGGCATCCAGCTTCATTTTGTAGGCAAACGCTTTTTCTGATGGTAAGACCTGCTCCCGCTGAAGGTTGCTGTCCACCATGACGATGATGGCTTCATCGTCGGTCAGCTCCCGGACAATGCAGGGAACCGTGGGCAGGCCCACCAGCTCTGCAGCCAGCTTGCACCGGTGGCCGGACACCATTTGATAGCTGTTGTCCGGCATGGGCCGCACCAGCACCGGGGAGAGGATGCCCCGTTCCTTCACACTATCCACCAGCCGCTCCATCTCCTCGTCCATCCGCACTTTGAACGGGTGGGAGGGAAAGTCGCTGATCCCGGTGGTGGGCAAGTCGGTCACATAACTGCGCTGGGCGTTGTCCCGTTCTGCCTGGGTCGAAACCAAGTCATTATAAGCCTCGTCAGGCCCAGATCGATCACGGTTCCTTTGCTCAAGGGCAATCACCTCCTTCACCAGCGCGGTATACGCCACCGCCACTTTTCCCTTGCTGTCATGGGCAAAGATTCTCTTTCCCTCCACGCTGCACTCCGCCGCACGGACGGAAAAGGGGATCTCTGTGTTCAACACCCGAAGATAGCTCCCGGTCTGCCGCAGGGCACCAATGATGCTTTTAGCGTTATTGGTGCGGTTGTCCACCATGGTCAGCAGGATACCGTCGATCTTCAGCGCCAGATTGATTTGCCGCCGCACCTTTGCAACTGAGCCCATCAGTAGCTTCAAGCCCTTGGTGGACAGATAGTTTGCCTGGCATGGAATGAGCACCAGCCATGGCATTGATAGTCAGCATACCCAGCGAGGGCATACAGTCGATGAGAACATAGTCATAGCTCTGCTTGACTGCCTCTAGGTAGCCCAGCAGCACAAACTCCCGGCTCATGGTGTTCACAAGGCTCACCTCAAAGCTGGACAGGCCGATGTTGGATAGTACAAGATTGACACCCTCAATGTCCTTCAAGATACCTCGGTCCATCGGTGAAATCACCGCATTCTCCACAACGCTCTGCATCAGGTCAGAGATGGTCGTGTCCAAGTCATCCGGGTCCTTCACGCCCAGACTCACCGTAAGACTTCCCTGGGGTTCTGTGTCCACCAGCAGCACCTTTTTCCCCTGCTGTGCCAGTCCCACACCTAAATTGACCGTGGTGGTCGTCTTTCCACCCCGCCTTTCTGATTGGTGACAGCAATCACCTTGCACTTGTTCATGGATTTCTGCCTCCTTTCTCTGGATATACAATTTAATCCAGAAGAAAGATTCAAGAAAGAAGATAGAGTTTGGAACAGTAATGGGTTGGGGTGTATTTATAAGTTTGGTATTTTTGATGTTCTTTTTATTAAAGGGTTGTGAAAGTGCCTTTGCTGTTTGATTTTTAGGGATTTATAAAAAATAAACTAAAAATGAACAGAATAGGCATAAATAAATCTGTCCTCAACATAAACGGGGACAGTTGAACTTATTCTCTTTGAAGATGTTTTTTCAAGGAGGATTTTTTTATGCGTGTAAGTGAGATAACAGAATTTTTGGAACACGCCTACGGCGTGCTGAATGAGGTCTACTTTGAGAGCAGCCTTCCCCCTGTGGTTATCACGGTCCAGAGCAGCCCTAAGGCTTATGGTCACTATACTACTTGGGATGCGTGGCGTCAGGATGAAAAGGGATATAGGGAAATCAATCTGGGGGCAGAAAGTTTGAACAGACCCATTGAATTTACCATAGCCACCTTGATACATGAGATGGTACACCACTACTGTGCTATGGCTGGTATCAAGGACACCTCAAGGGGTGGGACCTACCATAACAAGAAATTCAAAGCAGAAGCAGAAAAGCGTGGCCTGGTGATTGGGTATGATAGTAGGATTGGTCACTCCCCTACCAGCCCCTCAGAGGGTCTTATCGCCTTTATAGAGGGCCAGGGGTGGACAGGTATTGACCTGAGTAGGACAGGCTGGTATGGTGTGTCTGGTGGTGCTGAGGGTGGTTCTGGTGGTGATCCTGATGGTGGAGCAGAGACAGGAAAGAAAAAAAGTAATGTCAGGAAATACCTGTGTCCCTCTTGCGGGTGCAGCGTGAGAGCCACCAAGGAAGTACATATTGGGTGCCTGGACTGCGACTGCCCTATGGAGCTGGTGGAGAAGTGAATTTTGATATTATGGACGATTAAGCAGCCGGAGACCACCAACGGGTGGTCTCCGGTGTCTTTAGATGCTCAAAATCGTAAAAAATTGTTTTTGACAGGAAGGAAAAGTACAGACAGAGCAAGGAATTAAAACCCTTGCCAGACCTGAGAAATCAGGATGCTGCTGTTTTCCTTGTCCTGTAAGGGTTTTTGAGTGGTATGTCTAAAAATGAGATCTGGAGCTGGATTTTCAGGAGGATGGCTGCCTTTCCCTTACCCACCTTTTGTTCTTTTGACCTACTCAAAATATGGGGGGTGGGAGTGACACACTTTTTGTTCTTTTGTTTGAAAGTGTATATTCAAGATTGCCACTATCTCAGTCTTGGGTTATACTGGTAGAAAAAGAACAAAAGGTGGGCTGATGTGTGGGAGAGAACAAAAGATACAAAAAGAGTGAGAAGTACAAGGGCGTCTATCAGAGGAAAGATGGAACCTGGTTTTATAGAATCAAAATAACCCTTGGAGTTGGGGAAAAGCCTACATATATCCAGCAAGGTGGTTTTGACTCTGAAGAAGTAGCACATCGCAGCAGATTACTCAGATTAAATATAGAGTTGTACTCAGCAGATAAATGGAATGGGACTGCCAAATCAACAGCCATTGATAATACCTTTTCTACGGTGTTCAGCAGTTTTTTAGCAGACTGTGAGAGCAGCAGTTCCCAAAAGAAGTATCAGGCGTTATATAATGCTCACTTAAAAAGATGGAGTAGTAAGGATATTGCAGATATTCAAGATGGAGATATTGACATTCTCCTGCTTGGCCTGTCCCTGAAAGGGTATTCAGAAAGTTACATTTCCTCTACCAGAAAACTTGTGAAGAAGTTTTTTCAGTACGCACATCATATAGGAAAGTGTAATGGTGGGATTGCCCAAACTCTTTCTTCAAAGAACTACCAACTAAGAGTGCTGACACTTTTTAGCGGGATAGGCGCACCTGAGCAAGCACTGAAAAATATTGAGCAAAAAAGAGGAATTACTTTTCCATCAGTGGGATATTGTGAGGAGAATAATAGAACCTCGTTGGCCTACTCTTTGCTCCACAATATCAATATGGATAATGACCTTGTTGATGTTATGGAGATGGATAGAGAAGCTTGCAAGCACAATTTATCGGGTTATGACTTAATGATTTTTGGTTCACCTTGCCAGGATGTCAGTAATGCGGGAGAGCGTGCTGGCCTTTTGGAAGAAGGGAAATCTCACCCAAGTTACATTGACCTTCTCTATGATAGGGTAGATGGGCTGACCCGTAGTGGACTTTTTTATAGAGCCTTGCAGATAGCTTTATGGACACAGCCAAAATTTTTGATATTTGAGAATGTGGCGCAATTTTTGAAGTACGACTTTGAAATCGTCTCTCAGAAGATAGAGGAAGTAGGTTATAAACTCTATTATAGAACATACAACAGCAGGAATTTCAATGTTCCTCAGAATCGTTCTCGGGTGTTTTTTGTGATGATCAGGAAAGATATTCCCATCACCTTTGATTTTCCAGACCCACCCATCAACAAGGACACAGCCCCTATTGACATTATAAAAGCAGAAGATTGGTATGAGAAAAATGTATCGGACGAATATTATCTTACAGAAAAACAGGTGCTTAAAGCAAAAGAGCGTATAGCAAATAAAAAGAGTTATATTCCAAATTTCAGGAGAACTTACATTTCCTGTTTAACCACAAATGCAGGAAAAAATGATCCTTATGTACGTCAGACCTTGGTTGAAGATGAAAAGGGTGTGCGTTATCTGAGCAGTGAAGAACTGATGCGTTTTCAAGGTTTTCCTATGGAGTATGGAACCCTACTCAGAGAAAATGGATTTACTAATGAGGAAGTAGGAAAGTTGGTAGGCAACTCCATTACTGTTCCTGTCATTCAAGCCATTTTGGAAAAGCTGATTGATACTATTATTGAAGGATAGTTCAGCACACTTTTTGTTCTTTTGAAGATGTATATTCAAAATATCCCCCCACCATCATTGTATCAGCCCCGCCGGTGAACCGGCGGGGCTTTTCGTATCCCCTCTACTCTATCAATTGGAGGTTTTATACACACTGTGCTGGATTTTATACAAACAGGCAGGAGTTTTATAAAACATGAAGAAAATGTAGATTTTATAATAGTTTTGTTGATATTATCAATTTTATGCTATCAAAATAATACATTTTTGCAATGTTACAATTATGTTACAACGCTTTTATGGGTCTTGCTTTCACAAAAACAATGCGTTAGTATTCATTCACGCTAAAGCGAAATAATTTTGGGCATAAAAAGAAGTTTAGCGACAGTTAAAATTATATTATAACAGCAGGACAGGTGTTTTACAGGATGGTTCGATTCCTCCTACTGCTTTTGCCCCTTGTGGGTAAACCAAATATTTTAAGGAGGAAACTGATATGGTAAATAATGAGATTTTTGAAGTTGAGAATGAGGAAGAGATTGAGGTGCTGGGTAAGTGTCCTATCTGTGGTAAGGTTTGTACTAAGGAAAATGATAATGAATTTACTCATGTTTATTTCTCTGAAACAGAAGACTATGAGTATGTGTGTGAAGATTGTAAAAAAATAGTTGGTTTTGTGATTTTTGTGCAGAGTGCTATCCATGTATCAGACCTTCTAATGAGTTTGTTAGCCTGTGGGTATCAGAAGATGAAACTGTATGGATTTGCAAAGACATTGCTGATTCGTCTTATGAACAGTGTAGTAAGTGTGGTTGGTATTGTTATGAAGGTGTACTTTCAGAAGATGGCCTATGCCCTGACTGTGAATACGACAGGATTGAAGAAGAAAGAATTTGATAGAAAATAGTTTTACGCTTGTCTGAACATAAATAAATTACCTCAACGTGCAAAACTGGTAGAGCAGAATGGTTACATAGGTGGTTCGATTCCCCTACTGCTCATATCCACTTGTGGTAAGTGTTTTTTCCTGCTACTTGTGGATGAAAAATAATTTTTAGAAATGAGGGATTTTTATGTTAGGTGCAATCGTGCATAATAAGAAGTTTGAAGATGGTGAGCAGATAGACTGCTTTAAGGTGACAGCATCTCTCCCCTTTGCGGGTGGCGTGTCTACCTTTGGAAAAGCAGAGGTGGTGGAGTTTCCCCGTATAGACTGGGGAGAAGGTGCAATTCTCTTTAAGTTCAGAGGGCTTGAGTTTCAGATTTCGTTGGATGAATTTGAGCCTGTTGGGGTGGATGAGCTTCAGGATTGGTGTATTGAGGATTTTGACGCTGCAGACATTGATTGGCTGCATGGGGTGATAGTCTTTACATACACCACCACCCACCAGCTCCCCAAAGCGGGTTGATGGATGGCGGGGTAGACACCGGCGCTGCCGGTGTCTACCGATAAGGGTTTTTGGTGGTTTGGGTAGTTTGGGAAGTTGATCCTGCTCCCTTCCCCCAAAACCCTTGCCACTACTGAGAAAAAGGGCAATTACCCATTTGGGAGACTGCCTTCCCAAAGAAAACCTACACCAGATAAGGATTTTGAGCCATTTGGGAAGTTGGGAGACAGAATTTGAAAACTTTTTTATAAAAAATTATAATGGGGTATCGCCCCGTTATCTAAAAAATAAATTTACATTTTTAATTTTGAAAAAGTTATAAAATGGGATTACCCAAATGCCCAAATGCAGTTTTTTCCTTATGTGGCAAGGGTTTTTGCTTGGGTAAAAATTTGGATTTGGGAAGTTCAACTTCCCAAATGCTGAAAACGCAGGCGCAGCAAGGAAAACTGAGGATGGGATCAGGGAAAAGCAGAAAACGAAAAGTCTTGAAAAATGGACAAAGTTCCTTTTCGTATTTCAGATTTTGGGAAGTTGCTGATTTTCCTTGAAGGGAGTGGATTTTATAGATTGATGAAAGCGAGGTATTCGTATATGGTGAAATTAAATATAGATGGTATTCCAGAAGAACTAAAAAAGAACAAAAGGTGGGTAGGATTCGAGATTGGGAAGAATGGAAAAAAGCCCATTGACCCCAAGAGCATAGGTGGGTTTACATCCTATGCCAGCATATCAGACCCATCTACCTGGGGTACATTTGAAGAAGCAGTTAAGCTGGTTGAAGCAGGTCTATGTGAGGGTATAGGGTACGCTATAACCAAAGACGATAAATTGATTTTTATAGATGTAGACCTGCATCTGGATAAGTTGACTTCTGAGGACGAAAAGCAGAAAGCAGAGAAAGTAGTTCACGCTTTTTGTAGAACCGTAAAGGATTTCCAGACTTATATGGAAACCAGTATTTCAGGAAAAGGGGTCCACCTTTTGGCAAGAGGAGCTTTGGACGAGACCTTGAAAACAGGGGCTTCGCCTATCGCCCCTGTTGAGATTTACGATAACAATCGATTTATCATTATGACTGGTAACAAAGTTGAAGATTTTGATATTTCAGATGATGAACGCACAATTCAAGGCATCAGGAATCTTCACAAACATTATTTTCAGAAGAAAAGCCCATCTTCTGAGTATGAGGTAGGACAGGGCAAAATAGACCCCTTAGACGGGGAGAAATACTCAGACCAGCAGGTATTAAGTGTGGCCCTCAAAGACAAGAAATTCAGTCTGCTTTGGAACGATAAGTGGGCTGAGGTAAAAGATAACGAGGGACAACCCCTCTACACACAGCAGCACTACGCTGATTTTGCTTTAATTTCAAAGTTGACCTACTATACGGGTAACTGCCCTACTCAGGTAGAAAGGCTTTTCAAGCAAAGCCCCTGTTATCTGGCTTATGGTAGGAATGGGAAGTGGAGCAAATACGAGAGTGATATACGCAAAGATATTGAGAAGGCAAGTTCCACCTGTACCAAAGTCTATACGCCTGCTGAGGTAGTCCAGGTGGATACTCAGGGTGATACGGGTAAGGTGGATGGGTCACAGATAGTTTTATTTGTAGATGATAAGCCACAATTTCAGTCTATCAAAAAATGGCTGGGCGATGGGCAAGACCCCTTGGTCAAAGACCCTGAATTAAAATCATATCTGATGGAGTACATAAAAAAGTATGAGAGCAAAAATATCATCTGCATCCCAGACCTTCATAAAGAGGATAACAATGTTAATGGGTGGAGTAGTATTGTAAGGCGTGTTTCTGGGGAGCAGTTGAAATTCAGCAGCAAGTTTGGGTTGTACTATATATGGAGGAAAAATAGATTTTTGGGGTGTATGGACCCTGAAATACTCATAAATTACATTACAGAAATATTAGGGTTGGTGGAACATTCTGCTTTTCAGTATGTAGTTGAAAAAGCAGCCACAAGGGATGATAAAAATGCTGAGGACTTTGAGAAATGGGCGTTGAAACTGCTGAACTCCAGCAAAAGGTATGTGTCAGTCGCACACACAAAAGATGTGCTGAAGAAGTACAAGGGTATGGATGTAGGAAATGACCTGCTTGGGTACTATGAAAGTCCATATATCAATATGAAAAATGGTGTTTTAGACCTTACCGCAAAGCAGCTCCTCCCTCACTCACCAGCATATAATCAGCACAAAATTACTGGGTGTGCGTATGATCCTGACGCCACCTGTCCAGAGTTTACAGGAATGATGGAGAGATTACTCCCCGATAAAGCCGTCAGGCGTGAATTCCAAAAGGCTGTAGGCTTGTGTCTGGCAAAAGAGCAGTTACCAGCAAAAAAGGTGCTGATGCTGCTGATTGGACCCAAAGACACTGGCAAAACAACTGTACTTAATATCTTGGTCGATGTTCTGGGTGAGTATGGAGCGTCCGTAGACAATTCTCTTTTAATGCAGACCAACAAGGATAAAACCCGTGGACCAGAGATGTATGATTTCAGGGAAACCTTGATGATTACCACCTCAGAAGCAAGCGAAAATGACAAGTTGGATACGGGTAGGGTTAAGGCTCTGACTGGTGAGACCACCATAAGTGTCAGAAATAATTACAGCACCAGTATGGATAAATTCAAAATGATAGGCTTAATTTTTATTGACAGTAATTTCAAGCCGTATATCCCACCCAGAGATACAGCAGCCTGGGGTAGGTTACGCCTATTCCCGTTTGAGCAGGTCATTACTCAAAAAGACCCCACCCTAAAGAGTAAGTTGGAGCAAGAAAAAGCAGGGATTTTCAACTGGATTTTAGAAGGTTTAGATTTGATTTTAGAAGAAAAAGAGATTTTTGAGACCGATAGTATGCAGGCTTATAAGGGTGAGTATAGAAAAGAAATGGATATCACTCAGCAGTTTATTGAGGATTGTTTGGGAAAAAGTGAAAATTCAACTGATAGAATACAAACCACCTTGCTTTTCTCCACTTATAAAAATTGGTGTAGGGACAACAACTTTAAGCCCACTATCCGTAACAAATTCTATGAGGAAATAAGTAGGTCATTTGAAAAGAAAAAGAGTGGTATAGAGTATTTTGTTGGTGTGCGCCTAAATGAAATGGGTGTTCTATATGCTAATATGGAGAAGAAAACCTCACAGCAGTTTGCCAAAGACAAAAAGAAGTTACTTGGTGGAGAGGGTGTAGGACTGACTTATGAAACCCTGAAATACGCTCATTTCAACAATTCCAAAGGTTGGTTTATCCAAAATATCAGGTCTGAGTGTCAGTTTCACGATAAAGGCAGTATGTATGATAGGTACAATGAATGGTGTATAGAACATCACCTGATGCCCATAAAGAAACCTGATTTTATCGCAAAGGTCAGTTATCTGTTTGAAAATATGGCTGGCTCTACCGTATCAGCAGACGATTTGGAAAAGGTCAAGGAGATCTGGAGTCAGAGTTGAGGATTTGAATATGTACATTCAACACTAACCCCACGCCGGTACCGGCGTGGGGTTCATCTTTGTCAGCAGCACTACCCACTATTTGTTCTTTTCTCAGAAAAATGAAGGGCATAAATGGAAAAGAAAGACACAGTTATAGGAAATGTGGGACAGTAATTTTTATATTGAGTAGTGGTTCAGGAAGATGGACTAAGAAAAAGAGGTGGTGTTTATGGAAAAAGCGGTAATCGCTTTGAAAGTCAAGAGTGATAAAAGTGGTATTAGGACAGCAGTTTATCAGGCCTGTCAACTCGCTATGCAGGCTTGGAAAAGTAATATTGAGGTTATTGATTGTATTGTAACTTTTGGTGGTTCAAAAGATATTCTTAGGGAAGTCAAGGTAATTGACGCAAAAGCAAGGTTTGACACGCTGCTGATTTACTCACCCAGTCAGATATGTAAAGATAAGATTGAATTTTTAGAGTTTGAAAATTTTATGACTGAGTGTTTCAAAGTGCAGATTAAGTTTCTACGCTCAGGAACTTAATGAGTGTGTCAAAACCTTATGGGATTGGGGATGGTTCTGTTATCCTTTGGATTGTAGTCCTTCCCCTTTTCCCTGATGGGTTACGGGAAAGTGTCAAAGTCCATTGGGATTTTGGTCATAATTCAATTTATTACCAAAATAGGATGAATATGGGAATTTAAATTATTTCCGCATTCTCAAGGGAATAAAGGCAAAAATATTTATTTTTTGAGCATCTAAAGTGTTATTTACCTATATTTTATGGTGCTGAAAATATTAGATGCAAAAAATCAGCAAATATTTTTATTTATTACCAAACCCCTTAGATTGTGGTCATAAATCCAAAATGTCAAGGGATTTTGATACAGTTTTCATTGTGTAGGGAATACGGGAAGTTCCCCTATTCCCTCTTAATAACAGGAAGGGGGTGTACCTATGGTTTGGGCCTATGTGATGGAAAATGGGAATGGTGTAGAAAAGCACAGCAATCAACCAGTTTTTCAACTGATCCAGAAGATGGGGCTTACAGATGAACAGCTTGTCTTTGACCAGGATAATAACAGGGGTGAATTCTGCAAACTTTTGGAGAGTATGGATGTAGGCGATAAGTTAATTATCAGGAGTGTCGCAGATTTGGCAGATGATTTGATGAATTTGATAAATGTATTTCAAAAACTGACTGACAAGCAGATTTCACTATGTAGCATTGAAGAACCTTTTTTGTCTGGTGAGGACTACTTGGGGAGCATTACGGAATTTACCCGCTTGTATGTGCTTTTCCAGAAAAAGAAACAGCAGGCAGGTTATAGAAAGGCTTGTGCTGAAGGCAGGGTGGGTAGGCCACCTACCAAGAGCAAGGATATTGAGCAGGCCATTGAACTTTATAAAAGTGACGCCTGTACCATCAGCCAGATCACCGCTCTTACAGGGGTCAGCAAGACTACCCTGTATAGGGTGCTGAAAGAACAAAAAGTGGGTAGACCAGAGGGTTAAAATCCCACTTCGTTAAATAGATAGATAAGGAAAAATGACACTCTGGTGTATGGTGAAATCTCAAAGGGAGAAAAGAACGAAAAGCGTGTCAGGAGTTAAACGAATATTTTTAGATAAGGGGTTGAGGAAATGGCAAATAAGAAAACACGGGCAGTCGATAAGGAAGAATTTGAAAAAATCATAAGTACCATAAGGACAGGCTTTGTCCTCCCTGGTGGGGATAGGGTCAGACCTAATGAACGAGTGGCAACAGCACTCACGCTGCAAGCAAATTTGGGGTTACGGATTGGCGACATAGTACATTTGAGGTTAGCAGATATCCTTTTTGAGGGTGGCAGGTATCACCTTGACATCGTGGAGCAGAAAACGGGAAAGTCCAGAACATTCACTGTACCAGCAGAGGTTTATATCTACTTACAGGACTACGCTTTGAAAAATGGGCTAAAACCTACTCAAAAGTTATTCCCACTTACAGTCAGAGCAGTCCAGCTCCATCTTCAAAAGGTGTGTAGGTATCTGGGGATCACTGGTGTCAGCACACATTCATTCCGAAAGTTCTTTGCAGTCAGCATCTATATAGAAAATGATTACAATGTAGAACTGGTACGCCAGCTGCTCCAGCATAGTAGTGTGGCAGTTACACAGCACTATTTAAGTGTGGAGCCTAAAATCGTAGAGCAAGCCTTACAGAAGCATATCGTATTACCCGCATAAAAAAGGACAGTTGAGCGTGATTGCTCAACTGTTTTCTTTTTTGAAGGACATAAATATATTTTATTTTGACATATACACTTCAAAAAGAACACAAAAAACGAAAAACACACTAAAACGATGACAGTTTTCCTTAATCAATGCAGAAACAAGTGGTTTCTATAAAATTGGTTAAGGAGATTTGATATATGAATAATAGTTTATTGATAAGTGTACCTTCAGCAGCAAAGAAGTTGGGAGTTCCCAAGAAAGCAGTCCTGTCAATGATTAATACGGGTGTTCTGGTAGGTATCGCCGCAGCTGGCGATACCTACATTACCACGCAAAGCATAGAAAGCCTTGCGGGACAAAATTCAACTGTTGATTCTGGGCAACATCCCAGTGGATATCCAGAACCCCAGGAGGTATCATGCCTGTTGACCAAAAATGATGTAGTCGTTGAGCCAGAGAAAGCAGGTGCAGATATGGTTTACAAGGGTTCTGTTTCATCCTTAAAGGATGGTAGGTTTATGGTGCAGATAGACCTTGGGAAGACCCCTGATGGCAAGAGGAAAAGAGAGAGCAAGAGTTTCAAGTCTCAGAAAGAGGCTGATGCCTACCTTGCTAAGAGGTTACAGGAATTGAATGGGGTTCAGGTAGTCAGCACACCTTTTGTTCCTGCTCAACCTATGGCATCCCTTGCCCTCTCCCAGTACACCCAACTGACCTTTGAGGAATACGCTATTGAACTGTTGAATTCTGGTGTTGGCAAGGCCACCACTCGCACGATTGAAAATTACAGACGAGGAAGCAAAATGATGCTGCCATACATAGGCAGCAAGAAGATGGTAGAGATTACAGAACAGGATATCAAAAAGGCTTTTGAAAAAATCAGGTACGCTTACGCTAAAAGTGGCGTAAGACACAGTTTCAATACAACCAAACTGATTTTTCAGACAGCCCTTGATAACAACGATATACCAGTAGATATTATGAGAAGATTAAGGTGTCCTACCAGTAAAAAGCCTGTCGCCAAAGACAAATATCCTACTTTCTCAGACGAGGATATAGATGTTCTGTTTCAAACCAGCAGAAAATACAGTCTGGAACTTTACACCATTTTTGCAGTTTTAGAGTGTACTGGAATGCGTCCTGGGGAATTGAGGGCTCTGGAATGGGATTCATTCGACCCACTCCAAAAGACAATCCGAATTCAGCAGGCTGCAACCGTGCAGTATGAAGAAATTACTACTTTGAAACGACAGGCAAAGCATAGGGACATCATCTCCACCCCTAAGTCTGAGTATAGTGTAAGGACACTCCGACTGTCTGATCTGGCCGTAAAAGCCTTACAGGAGTGGAAGCAATTTGTCAGTAGGAGCAGGAGTGCAGGCAAGCGTAACAGTCAATTTATTTTTTCAGATAAGGTAGGTAATGTCAGGTCAGAATCATCCTATCAATCTCTGATTCAAAGATACAGAAAGCAGTATCATATTGAGGATATGGGAATCAATCTCTATAAATTCAGACATACGATGTGTACTCGCTTGATCCTATCTGGTCAGCCAATCTCAGTCATCCAAAGAATAATGGGTGACAACACCCCAGATATTATTATGAAGATTTATACCCACGTCAACGAGGAAATGGCTATGAAAGCAACAGAGGGTTTTTATGATGAACTCAATCGAAAAAATGCCAACAGGATGGTAGTGTGAGCATAAGGGTGGTCAACAGACCACCCTTCATTTTTTGTTGACATCCGATGTCAAAGACGGTACAATAAGTGTGATTTTTGACGCAATTTATGTCATCATGCCAACAAAAACACATTTTGTCAACAAGTTAATTTCTTTACCATATCTCCCCAAAAGGGTGTTTCAGGAAGCGCTCGTAATGAGCAGGCCGTGGGTTCGATTCCCACCACTAGCTCCAAAAAAAGGCACGACATATGTCGTGCCTTTTTTGTTATTTTCCGGCGTTCTTGGTGCCCTGCTGTCAAAGCGCCCGGCGCAGCTTCAGAATAGTTAGATTAATCTCTCCATCCACCGCATCTCCAGAGCCGGAATAGGTCAACGTAAACGTTGTGGCTGCTGGCGCCCGCAGAATAAGAAAGCTCGAGCCTGCCGCACTCCCACCGGCTGTACTGACAGCAAAATAGATCCCTGTCTCCAAATGGGTGGTACCGTTATAAGATGGCGTTACCTGCATATAGTTGGCCTGCCGAAAAACCGCTGATACCTTATAAGAAATCAAATAATAGCCAGGTTCCAGCGCAATAACCGTGGGACTGGCCTGGGTGATCTGCCCGGTTGGATCTGTCACATCCGGAAACACCACCAACTGACTCCCTCGAACAAGCGGATACTGATAATTTACATACGACGCAAACACATCATCTGGAGCGGTGCCGGCAGATCCAGTAGGGCCTGTGGGACCCGTGGGACCTTCTCCCCCCGCAGGGCCAGTTGACCCCTGCGCTCCCGTCGGCCCTGTGGGGCCGGTGCTGCCCACCGCTCCTGTTGGGCCCATGGGGCCCGTTGCTCCTGTTCCTGCGGGGCCTGTGGGGCCTGTAGGGCCGACAGGGCCCGTATCACCCGCTGCCCCTGTTGGACCTGTTGGACCTGTGGAACCAGCGCCATCGGCCCCTGCAGGGCCTGTAGGACCTACTGGGCCAATACTGCCAGTCGCCCCTGTGGGACCCGTAGGGCCTGTTGGACCGGTACTGCCCACTGTCCCCGCCGGACCCATGGGACCTGTTGGGCCGGCATTGCCCGTTGCTCCTGTGGGGCCTGTGGGACCAGCACCGCCTGTTGCCCCTGTAGGGCCGGTAGGTCCCTGCCAGATACAGCAGGGCGGTCCGCTCAGGCGAAGCGGGTCCGGATTATAATATCGATACTGCTCGTTTTCCCATCGCCGCACGGCCGCTCCCTCGTCTCTCCTTAAATTCTCCGGCAACTCATGAAAGGATTGCCGTCTGCTTCATCCTATTCTCTCCCCTGGCCGCTGGTGCTGTCGGCAAAGAAAAACCGGCCCCTGCCGCAGCTGCGGCAGGGGCCGGTTCTGTCTGCTGGAGATCAATACAGCAGGTTCTTCTCAGTCTGAGGATCAAACAGGTGAATGAGCTCAGGACGGAACGCAAAGTTGATGGCGGTACCATAGGGGATACCGGCACGATGCTCCTCAGGCAGCTCGGTGGTGGGAATACGCAGCACCACGTCCTTGCCGGCGGCGCTCACATGGAGGTACACCTCGCTGCCCATCATCTCGGACACATCCACCGTGCTGGACACGGTGTGAGGACCGGCCACAGGGGCAAAAGAGATGTGCTCGGGACGGATACCGGCCACCACATCCATGTCGCCCACACCCTTCTCGGTGAGGATCTTCTGGGCCTTGTCAGCCAGCTCAATCACAGCGTCGGCCACGGCGATCTGATACTTGCCGTCCTTCTTCTGCAGCTTGGCATCGAAGAAGTTCATCTGGGGAGAGCCGATGAAGCCGGCCACAAACAGGTTGGCGGGACGATCGAACACTTCCTGAGGAGTACCGATCTGCTGAATGAAGCCATCCTTCATGATGACGATACGGTCGCCCAGGGTCATAGCCTCGGTCTGATCGTGAGTCACGTAGATGAAGGTGGTGTTGATGCGCTGGCGCAGCTTGATGATCTCGGCACGCATCTGGTTACGCAGCTTGGCGTCCAGGTTGGACAGAGGTTCGTCCATCAGGAACACCTGAGGATCGCGGACGATGGCGCGGCCGATGGCCACACGCTGACGCTGGCCGCCGGACAGAGCCTTGGGCTTACGATCCAGGTACTGGGTGATATCCAGGATGGCAGCAGCCTCACGCACCTTCTTGTCGATCTCATCCTTGGGCACCTTGCGCAGCTTCAGGGCAAAGGCCATGTTCTCATACACGGTCATGTGGGGATAGAGCGCGTAACTCTGGAACACCATGGCGATATCGCGGTCCTTGGGCTCCACATCGTTCATCCGCTTGCCGCCGATGAGCAGATCGCCCTCGGAGATATCCTCCAGGCCGGCCACCATCCGCAGAGTGGTGGACTTGCCGCAGCCGGAAGGACCGACCAGCACGATGAACTCCTTATCCGCGATCTCCAGATTGAAGTCGTGGACAGCGGTCACCTTGTTGTCATAGATCTTCTTGACGCCTTTCAGAACTACAGTTGCCATATACATGGACCGTAAGGGCAATGCCTCCGCAAATACCCTCTCGCCCCGGGAGAGCAAAACTCCCAGAACGTTACGACAGGTCTCCACACTGCCGCACCGCCGGTCCGGCGGATTTTCCTCCTTTTTTTCGACTCTTCCGGCCTATAGGAATGGAGTAGGACCGGAAGGCCTGTATTTGGGGGTGCGCTCTATTCAGCCGCGGACTAATTCGCCGCGGAAGAATACATCTTTCAGTTCCAGATTCTCATCCAGAACAACCACATTGGCCCGCTTGCCGGGCTCCAGGCTGCCGGCCCGGCTGAAAATGCCGATAGCCTTGGCAGGGTTGACCGCAGCAGCCCGCACGGCATCCGCCAGAGGGATGCCAAAAGACACGGCGGTCTTCATACAATTCATCAGATCGGTAACAGAACCGGCCAGGGTGCCGTCCTCCAGGGTAGCATACTGGCCCTTTACCTTGACGGCCTGGCCGCCCAGAGTATAATCGCCGTCAGGCATACCGGCGGCCCGCATGGTATCGGAAATCAGGATGACACGCTTGGCGTCGAACATCTTGAACACCGCCCGCACCACAGAGGGATGGATGTGAACGCCGTCACAGATCAATTCCACATTGCACAGCGGAGTGTCCAGAGCCGCGCCCACCACACCGGGAGCCCGGTGGGTAAAGGCCGGCATAGCGTTAAACAGGTGGGTCACCTGCCGGGCGCCCAGCCGGAAGGCCTCCATAGCGGTGTCATAGTCGGCGGTGGTGTGAGCCAGGGAGATGGTAACCTCGCTCTCCATAGCCTCGATAAACTCCATGGCGCCAGGCTCCTCGGGAGCCAGGGACACCAGTTTTACCAGGCCCTGAGAGGCAGCAATAAGGCGGCGCAGCATATCCACATCAGGGGCATGGAGCCAATCGCCGTTCTGAGCGCCCTTCTTGGCCATGGAGAGGAAGGGCCCCTCCAGGTTAATGCCGCACAGGGCGGCGCCGGGCTTGTCGGCAGCCTTATGGGCGGCTGCCACCTGGCAGACCTTGGTGAGCTGCTCCTCCAGCAGGGTCATGCCGGCGGGGCAGATCTGAGTTACGCCCCGGGACAGCTCGTACCGGGCCATGATCTCCAGGCCCTCGGGGTCGGCGTCGGAAAAGTCGCGGCCTTTACAGCCATGAAAATGTACATCGGTCAGACCGGGGATCACATAGCAGCCGGTGGCATCATAGGTCTTGCCATCGCTGCTGGAGTTGGAAAGAAGCCGGCCGTCAAAGCAGACGTCCCGCTTGACAAATCCCTCCTGCAGGTCAAAAACCTGGCCGCCGGTTATCCGCATACGGGAACACCTGCTTCCACAAGCTTATGGAGGGCAGCCTTATCGCCCACCAGGGTTACGTCGGGATGGAGCTGGAGCACGGAAGCAGGCACGTCCTTGGTGACGGGGCCGGTAAAGGCCTCCTTCACGATGTCGGCCTTCTCCTCGCCGCTGACGATAATCAGGATGCGGCGGGCATTCATGATGTTCTTGATGCCCATGCTCAGAGCGTGGCGGGGCACCTCGTCCCGGCTCTCAAAGAAGCGCTTGTTAGCCTCGATGGTGCTCTCGGTCAGGTCCACCAGATGAGTCTCCAGGCCGAAGTCGTCGCCCGGCTCGTTGAAGGCAATGTGGCCGTTGTGGCCCATACCCAGCAGCTGCAGGTCAATGCCGCCCAGATCCCGGATCAGCTTGTTGTAGGCCTCGCACTCGGCCTCGGGGTTCTTGGCCAGGCCGTTAAGCACATGGGTGTTCTCCGGCTTGATATCAATGTGGTCGAACAGGTTATCCTGCATAAAATAGCGGTAGCTCTGCTCATGGTGGGGAGAAAGGCCCAGGTACTCGTCCAGGTTGACGGAGCGGACCTCCGCGAAGGACAGATCGCCCTTCTTGTACCAGTCCACCAGCTGCTTGTAGGTTCCCACAGGGGTACCGCCGGTAGCGAGACCCAGCACGCAGTCGGGCTTGTAGATGACCTGGGCGGAGATGATGTTGGCCGCCCGGCGGCTCATGGCCTGATAGTCTTCCGATTGATAAATACGCATAATAATGTAACTCCTAGCCTTTCATATCAAAGTGGGGCGGACGGGTCACCGCCCGCCCCGAAACTTGATCTGGGATCAGCAGTATTTGGCAATGGCTGCGGTGATCATGGCATAGGCCTCGTCCACCACAGCGGCATCGCTGTCGATCAGGCCGGGCATGGGCTTACGGACGGAGCCGCAGTTCACGCCGTTCTTGGCCAGGATGGCCTTCATCACGGCATACAGGTTGCCGTGAGCGGAGCACATCTTATAGATGATGCGGCAGATATCGTTCTGAATCTGGCGGGCAGGCTCCATCTCGCCCTTCTGGAAGTGCTCATACACCTTCAGGAAGAGCTCGGGCATAACGGCATAGGTGCCGCCGATGCCGGCGCAGGCGCCCATGGCCAGACCGGACACATACTGCTCGTCGGGACCGTTGAACACGATGACCCCGGCATCCTTCCACATCTGGATGTCCTGAACAGGCATGGAGGAGTTCTTCACGCCGATGACCCGGGGATTCTTCTGCATCTCAGCCAGCAGAGAGGGGGTCAGGGCCACACCGGCCAGCTGGGGAATGTTGTAGATGATGAAGTCGGTGTTGGGAGCGGCAGAAGAGATGTCGTTCCAGTAGCCGGCGATGCCATACTCGGGCAGGTGGAAGTAGATGGGGGGAATGGCGGCAATGGCATCCACGCCCAGGCTCTCAGCATGAGCAGCCAGCTCCATGCTGTCGGCGGTGTTGTTGCAGGCAACGTGGGCAATGACGACCACCTTGCCCTTGGCCTCGGCCATCACGTTTTCCAGTACCACCTTGCGCTCAGCCACGCTCTGGTAGATGCACTCACCGGAGGAGCCGCCCACATACAGGCCATTGACACCCTTGCCGATCAGGTAGCGGGTCAGGGCGCGGACCTCGTCGGGGGAAATGTTGCCGGCCTCATCATAGCAGGCGTAAAAGGCCGGAATCACGCCCTGGTATTTTTTCAGATCGCTCATTTCAATATTCCTTCTCTCAAAACGATAATAAACGAACTTGGAGGATAAATCAACCCTTAAATACGCACACCGCAGGGTAAAATGAATGTACCGGCGGAGCAGCGTCCGGTCAGCGGGATCAGCCCTTGACCGCGCCCATGGCAATGCCCTGGGTGAAGTACTTCTGGAAGGCGATGAACACGGCCACGATGGGGATGGCGGCCAGGGTGGCGCCAGCCATGATGAGGCCGAAGTCGCTGGACATCTCGCCCTGCAGGCGGGCAATACCCAGAGAGATGGTCCAGTTGACACGGCTGGTCAGCATGATCAGCTGGAGGAAGTAGTCGTTCCAGGAGTTAACGAAGGTAAAGATAGCCAGAGCACCGATACCGGGCTTAATCATGGGGAATACCACGCTGAAGAAGGTGCGCAGCTCCCCGGCGCCGTCCACCCGGGCGGCCTCCAGGATCTCATTGGGTATGGTCTCGGAGAACTGTTTCATCAGGAACACGCCGAAGGGCCAGCCTACGGTGGGCAGGATAACGGCCCACAGGGTATCCGCCAGATGGAGGAGGTTCATCTCGCGCAGCAGGGGGATGACGATAACCTGCTTGGGCAGAGCCATGGCGCAGATGATGATGGTGAAGAGGAGGGCCCGGCCATAGAACCGCTTCTTAGCCAGAGCGTAACCAGCCAGAGCTGCGGTGAGGCAGGTGAGCACCAGCGCGCCCACAGCCATAATAATGGTGTTAAGCAGCCACTGGCCAGCGGGATTCTTGAACAGCTTGGCGTAGTTCTCCAAAGTAGGACTCAGAGGGAACCACTGAGGGGTACGGGCGTTGATGGTCATGGCGTCCTTGAAGGAGCCGGTGACGATCCAGTACAGCGGGAAGATGAAGAAAATTGCCAGGAGGACCAGGATCACGATGGTGATCGCCTTGTAACCGGTGGAAGTACCGGCCAGCTTGCTTTTCACGTTATTCATCTTCTCACCTCCTTAACCGTTGTCAGTCTTCGCGAACTTGAACTGGATGGCAGAGAAGATCGCGATGATGATGGCCAGGACCACACCCATAGCGTTGGCGTAGCCGAAGTTCTGGTTGTTGTACGCCATCTGGAAGATGTAGTACATAATGGTGTCGGTGGCATGGTTGGGTCCACCGGAAGTCAGCAGCTGGATCAGTGCGAAGCACTGGAAGGAGTTGATGGTGGTGATAACCAGGATGTACAGGGTGGTGGGCATGATCTGGGGCCACTTGATCTTCCAGAACACCTGGAGCTTGGTGGCGCCATCCACCTGAGCAGCCTCCACCAGAGACTGGTCCACGTTACCCAGGGCAGCCACATACAGCACGATGGGCTGGCCAATGGAGGTAGTGAACAGAATCAGGATGATACACCAGATGGCGGTAGCGGAATTGCCCAGCCAGTCATAACCGGTGGTACCAAAGATCTGGTTCAGCAGGCCGTTGTAGGGGTTGAACATCCACTTCCACACCACGGTAACTGCCACGGTACCGGTAACCACAGGCAGGTAGAACACGCAGCGGAAGAAGGAGCGGGTCACTGCCTTCATCTGATAGATGGCAGAGCTGACCCACAGGGAAAATGCGGTAACGGCGGGCACCGCTACCACCACGATGATGACGGTGTTCAGGAATCCCTTCCAGAAGATGGGATCCTGTGCCATCTTGACATAGTTGTCAAACCCAATAAACTTGGTGGCGGAGCTGTCCAGGCCCATTTCCTGCAAGCTGAACACCACGCACATGATCATTGGAATTACCACGAAGCCGATGAAGAAGATCAGGCTGGGCAGCAGGAACAGGTAGGCGGAAATGGTCTCCCGCCGGACCAGGGCCTTGCTCATGCCGGAGAACTGGGACCGTTTCTCCTTCTTGGGCTTCTTCGCGACCGTTGCTACGGCGTTTTGTGCCATGAGATTCTCCCCTCTTTTCGAACTTATTTGCACACCTCTCCAAATCATTTTGGAAAAGCAACTGTGCCCGCCCCCTCACAGGGAGCGGGCACAGAAAGTGCGTCAGATCATACTTGCGCCGCTTAGCCGATGGCAGCGTTGCTGGCGCTGACAAACTCGTCAGCAGCAGTCTGAGCATCCACGCCGCCGGTCAGGATCTTCTGGAGCATATTCCACCAGTTGGTGCGCTGCTCGGTCCAGCCGCCGATAACGTTGTAATAGTCGCCCATGTAAGGCATCAGAGTGAGGAACTCAGCGGCATCAGCCTCGGTGTCGGTACCCTCGTACACGTTGCCCAGAGAAGCACGGACGGGGAAGAAACCGGTCAGCTGCACGCTCTCCTTGGCCTGCTCGGGATCGTCGCAGATGTAGCGGATGAAGTCCTTGGCAGCCTCGATCTTGGCCTCATCGCCATTGTCGAAGATACCGAAGCCCCAGATACCGCCGCACAGCTCGGGCTTGCCGTCGTCAGAGGGGAAAGCCATGGCATAGGGGGTGAAAGCAACCTGAGAAGCGTACTGAGCCTTGTTGGAAGCGTTCCAGCAGAAGGTCACAGCAGCGGTGCCGTTGGCAAACTGCTGCAGCTCGTCAGCAGCCTGGAAGCCGGCGTTGGCGTTCAGGGAGCCGTTGTCCACCATGGACTTGATGAGCTCCAGAGCCTTCACGTTCTCGGGAGAGTTAGCGGTGTACTCAGTGTGGTCGGCATTGGTGTAGGTGCCGGAGTACAGGTTGTTGACAAGGGCGCGGGTGCCCTGGTCGCCGCCCTGGCCGCCGCAGTAAACGATACCGGGCACGGCCACCAGACCGGAGTCACGGACGGCCTCCATGGCCTTCACGAAGTTGTCGGTAGTCCAGGTGCGGGTCTCCTCGTCGATGTACTGCAGAGCACCGGCCTGCTCAAAGACCTCATAGTTGATGGCCATGCAGTGGGTGGTCATGCACAGAGGATACTCATAGTACTTGCCGTCCAGCTGGCAGGCATTCACAACAGCCTCGCTGGTGGCGGCGATGTCGGCAGTGGTCTCTTCGGTCCACAGGTCGGACAGGTCCACCATCAGGTTGTTGGCGCCCCAGTTGGTCACCAGACGCTCGGGACCCTCCATGATGATGTCAGGAGCAGTGCCGCTGGTGATAGCGGAAGTGACCTGAGTATCACCGTTGGTGTAGTCCAGCAGCTCGAACTTGATGGACACGCCGGGGTTGGCGGCGGTGTACTCATCGATCAGAGCCTGCATGGTGTCATAGTCACCAAACTTGCCGATGGGGTAGGTCCAGATGGTCAGCTCCACAGTCTCGCCGGAGCCGGAGGGAGTGTTGCCGGACGGGGTGTCGGTGTTGCCGGCGGGGGATTCGCTGGTGCCGCCGCCGCCGCAGGCAGCCAGGCCCAGAGACATGGAGGCAGCCAGCATGAGCGCAAGAATACGTTTCTTCTTCATCATTCATCCTCCTCATTTTTGATAATTTTCGTGATTACTCAGTGGTAACCCGTTGTGTAGATTGTACAGTTCAACACAAGATTTGTCAATAGCGAATTGCACATTTTCTTTCTTCTTTTGCGGTGTCTGCAAATTTTTTTCAAATTCCACTGTTGACGATCAAATGTGTTTGTCTGACAACACTTCAGCCACCAGTTCCTGTCTGGCACGGCAGCCCTCCCGATCCCGGCGGCATACCTCATGGAAGAGTACATCCATCAGATAGAGCTGGGCAATACGGGCAGCTACGGAACCGCCCTGGAGGGGGCCCTCCCGGGAACCGCATTGAAGCACAATGTCGGCATAGGCGGCGCCGGGAGACTTGGGGAACCGGGTAACCAGGATAATCCGTGCTTTCCGGTCCCGGATAATCTGGAGGTTCTTCATCAGCTCTTTGGTGGAGCCGGAGTAGGAGAAATAGATGACCAGATCGCCGGGGGTGAGCTGAGAGGCGGCAATCGCCTGAAGATGGGAGTCCATGACCGCTGTAAAATTCAGCTGAATGGTGCTGAACAGGTGGGCGCACTCCTGGGAAAGGATCATGGATCCTCCCTGGCCCATGCACAGTACCCGGCCGGCGGAGACGATCATATCCGCCGCCTTGCGCACCGCATCCGCCTGGATCAGCTCCAGAGTCTGGGCCAGGGCCTCGGAATCGCTGCGATAAACAGCGCGGCACATTCCCTCCACGCTGTCCTCTTCCTCCAGCTCTCCCGCCTCTGCGGCACTGTGATCCATCCGGCCGGCAGTAGCGTTGGCAATGGCCAGCTTAAAAGCGCTGTAGCCCTTGTAACCCAGCCGTTTGCAGAAACGGGAGATGGTGGCCTCGGCCACGCCGGCCTCCTCCGCCAGCTCCGAGATGGACATAAACTGGGTCTGCTGCTGGTGGATAACGGCGTAGTCGGCCACCTTTTTCTCCGCGCTGGTCAGCTGGTAGTACTCGCTGTTGATCCGTTCAAAGACATTCACTAACGGCATTGCCGCCCTCTCAATTCCGCTCCAGGATCTGGCCGATCATCTGATCGCACATGATGAGCATCCGAGGCAGGTGGAAGGGACCTTTGAAGGTGGAACCCTTGCAGGGAGGCTCGGTGGGCTTGCCGTCCCGGCGCAGATAGCCGTACCAATCGCCGTACTCAGGATCAGAGAAGTATTTCTTGCAGTAATCCAGGGTCTTTTCAAACCACTCCAGATACTTCTCGTCGCCGGTATCACGATAGATCATCATAGAGGCGATGAGGATCTCGTCGTGAGGCCACCACAGCTTCATGTCGTGCTCGTAGGCCTCGGGGGGACGGCCCAGGCAGTCAATAAAGTAGAGCAGTCCGCCGTACTCCTTGTCCCAGCCAGCATTGATGGCCTGGTCAAAGATCTTGATGGCGGTGGCGTGCTGTTCCTTGTTGCCCCGCAGGTTGGCGTCCTCCATCAGGAACCAGGAGCACTCGATGTCGTGGCCGGGATTGACCACACGTCCCTCGGTCACATCGCCCCGGAACTCGCCGTTGGGGCCCACGCTCTCCAGAGTGCAGCCCAGCTCGGGCTTATAGTGGTAGCGGAAGATCTCGTCCACACACTGAGCGGCCCGCTGGTTATACAGCTCAGCCTGCTCGGGGTCCACCCGGCGCAGCACGGAGGTGATGTTCAGGTAGATCATGGGGTTGGCCAGAGCGCGGCCGGAACGGGTCTCAGGAATGGTCTTGGGGCCCAGTCCGGTGGGGTCCTTGATCAGGCCCTGATTCAGATTCCAGATCAGCTCATAGGCAGCGCGGGCACGCTCCAGGCACTCCTTGTCCCCGGTAACACCATAATATTCGGCGTTGGCGATGGCGTAGAACCCCTCGGAGAAACAATAGCGGCGCTGACGCAGGGGCTTGCCGTCACCGGTCACGGTGAAGTACATCCGGTTGCCTGCCTCCCGGTTGATGCAGCAGCGCTCCATAAAGTCCAGGCAGCTCTTGCTGGCAGCCAGCCACTCGTCCTTCACCCCATAGGTGTGGCACAGATAGGCAAACATCCAGGCGCAGCGGCCCTGCATCCATACGCTCTTGTCGGTGGAGAAGATCTTGCCTTCCCGGTCCAGGCAGGTGTAGACGCCCCCGTTTACCGGGTCCATGCCATTTTTCAGCCAGAAGTTGACGCTCCGCTCCAGCTCTTCCTTGATCCATTTCTGATGATCCTGCAGACGTGCAGTGATATCCATAATCGCAATTCCCACCTTTCCATTGTTGGGAGATGATCCCCCGTTGGTTCCATCATACCCGTCGGTCCATCCCCCGTCAAGACCTGGGAAGAAAATAATTTTCAGAATCCTGAAAATATGCTTGACAGATTAAAAAAAACTGGTAGCCTATACATATAACGAGCTTTCTGTTTCCCATATATGTTAAGGAGGATGTCTCATGAAACATCTTGGCATTGAAGTCCCTGTCAAACACGTCCCCGAGCTGGACCCCGGTTTCCTCCCCCTGGGCAAATTTTTTGCATCCTTCCTGAAGGACGCCAAAAAGCCTCTGGATCTGGCCGTGGAGCGGGCCGGCGGCGAGGTAGCCGTCTACAAGACCTTCATCCACGGTACCCCCGACATGGCTGAGGCCGACCGCTACTATGTGGACCGGCTCATCAAGACGATGCTGTGGTATATGGGCGGCTTCAAGGTCTACATCAGCGGCGACAAGGATATCTTCGAGGCTATGAAGGCCACCTACTGCGTGGGCGGCAAGCGCTCCTTCGACGCCGACTTCATGTCCAATGTGTATGAGAAGCCTTTTGAGGTGGTGTACTGCGACCAGGTGCCCGCCGAGAAGAGCAATCCTCAGGCCGTGGGCCGTCACCTGGGCGGCTGCCGCATCGGCTTTGACGCCGGCGGCTCGGACCGGAAGGTGTCCGCCGTCATCGATGGCGAGCCTGTGTTCAGCGAGGAAGTGGTCTGGTATCCCAAGATCACTGCCGACCCCGACTACCACTACGAGGGCATCGTGTCCGCCCTCAAGTCCGCCGCCCAGCATATGCCCCGGGTGGACGCGGTGGGCGTCTCCTCCGCCGGTATCTACATCGAGAACCGCACCATGGTGGCCTCCCTGTTCCTGAAGGTGCCCAAGGAGGACTTTGACGCCAAGGTGAAGGACATCTATATCCGCGCCATTAAGGATACCTTTGGCGATGTGCCCTATGTGGTAGCTAACGACGGCGACGTGTCCGCTCTGGCCGGTGCCATGAGCCTGGAAGAGAACAACATCATGGGCATTGCCATGGGCACCAGCGAGGCCGTCGGCTATGTGGACCAGAACGGCAACATCACCGGCTGGCTCAACGAGCTGGCCTTCGCCCCCGTGGATGCCAACCCCGACGCCATGGAGGACGAGTGGTCCGGCGACATCGGCTGCGGCGTGAAGTATTTCTCTCAGGACGGTGTCATCAAGCTGGCCCCCGCCGGCGGCATTGAGCTGGACCCCGCCCTCTCCCCCGCCGAGAAGCTGAAGGTGGTGCAGAAGGCTATGGAGGAGGGCAACCCCGGCGCCGCCGCGGTGTACCGCTCCATCGGCGTATATCTGGCCCACTCTCTGGCTCTGTACTATCATTTCTACGGCTTCAAGCACGTGCTGCTGCTGGGCCGCGTTATGTCCGGCAAGGGCGGCGACCTGCTGCTGGACACCTGCAAGAGTGTGCTGGCCGACGAGTATCCTGATATCGCCTCCAAGATCAACCCCACCATGCCGGACGAGAAGGCCCGCCGTGTGGGTCAGTCCGTGGCCGCCGCCTCCCTGCCCGAGATCAAGTAAATGCGGCGCCACATCGTCTGTCTGGGAGACTCCAACACCCATGGCTACTGTCCCGATCCTGCCGACTGCGCCGACGGTTCCTGCTTCCGCTTCAATGAGGAGGAGCGTTGGACCTGCCGGCTGCAGCAGGCTCTGGGAGACAGGTATCTGGTGGTGGAGGAGGGTTTGTCCGGCCGCACCACCGTGCTTGACGACCCGGTGGAGGAGGGCCTGTCCGCCCTGTCCTGCCTCTATTCCTGCCTGAAAAGCCACAAGCCGGTGGACCTGCTGGTGGTCATGCTGGGCACCAATGATTCCAAGGAACGCTTCGGGACCAACGCCTACACCATCGGCCGGGGTATGGAACGGCTGGTCCGGGCCGCTCAGGCCCTGGACTGCTGGCCGGACGGCAAGCCCAACATTCTTATGATTGCTCCCAAAGCCATTGAGGAGGGTGTCTATACCTCCCCGGTGGCCGATGAGATGGGGCCCGGCTGTGTGGAAAAGACCCGGGGGCTGGCGGCGGAATATGAGGCCGTGGCCCGGCTGACCGGCTGCGCCTTTCTGGACGCCAATAGCCTGAATCTTGCCTACAATACGGTGGACTATATGCACCTGACCCGGGAGAGCCACGCCAAACTGGCCCAAGCTCTGGCCCATCTGATTCCCACCCTGATCTGAATAAAAAATGTGGACGGCGCTGCCGTCCACATTTTTTATCTCTATATACATTATTATTTAATGGTATAGCCACCCCGGACCATGATAGTCACATCGGCGGAGGCCTTGACCCCCCGGCCATCGATGGTTGCCAGATACAGGTGGTTGGTGGTCAGGTTTTTCCCGCCGGCCAGGGCCGAGCCGTCAGTGGTGTCGATGAGGCCGGGGGCCGTATCGGACACACAGACTGCCGTGCCGGTCCGCAGCAGAAATTCGCAGGCCGCGGTGCCCACCACAGTCTGTCCCGCCTTCAGATTAACGATCTGGAACACACCGCCGGCGGAAGTGGAGCCAGAACTGCCGCTGAGGGCTTTTTCCACCTCATCCACATAGCCGTCCACCACATCGGACAGCTTTTTCTCCAACTCAGACTGCTTGTCCGCCACTTTGTCATCCACCTGATCCAAAATGGCTGGGATCGCCTGATCCTCCAGATAGCTGAGGGTGACCAGGGGATCGTTCTTGCTGCCCTGCTGTCCGGCAGCCACCGCCACACCCACCAGGGCCAGGGTGACCAAACCGCCGGAGATGAGCCGGACCAGTCCTTTGCTCTGCTTCATATGTACCTCCTGTCTGACGGGGAGCCGCCCTTGGGGACGGCTCCCCTCTTGTCCTTAAACCATGGTTTCTGTGTGCAGGCCAAAGCTGACCGCGATGGCGTTGTCCACCCGCTGCATCTGCGCTTCGTCCAGCCGACCCATGTGCTCTCTCAGCCGCCTTTTGTCCAGCGTCCGGATCTGTTCCAGCAGCACCACCGACTCCTTGGGGAGACCGTAGGTGTTGGCTGAGAGCTCGATGTGGGTGGGCAGACGGGCCTTGCCGGTCTGGGACGTAATGGCCGCCGCGATCACGGTGGGGCTGTGTCGGTTGCCGGTGTCGTTCTGCACGATGAGTACCGGCCGCACGCCTCCCTGCTCGCTGCCCACCACAGGGCTCAGATCGGCATAAAAAATGTCTCCGCGTTTTACGCTGTTGTCCACAAAAGCTCACACTCCGCCGGAAAATAGTCACCAGCGTCACACGACCGGAGGCCTATGTAACGCGGTCACTATGATTCTCCCACGGGGCGGCGGGAATTATACCCGTCCTGCAAAATTTCGCGGGGCAGGCCGGTCCTCCGCCGCCTGGCCGGGCCTTTCTCCCCCGGCCCATTGTATGCGTCTGCCGGACAGCCGGTGCCTCAGTCCAGGTAGGCCCGGTGAACCCGGGGGGACACGGCGCACAACAGCTCATACTGAATGGTGCCCGCCAGAGCGGCTACATCCTCAATGGGCAGGTGCTCGCCGAACACCTCCACCTCATCTCCCGGCGCCACGTCCAGCCCGGTGACGTCGGCCATACACATATCCATACAGATCCGGCCCACAATGGGGGCCCGACTGCCCTTGACCAGCACCTCCAGCCTGTCGGAGCACAGCCGGGGCAGGCCGTCGGCATAGCCGATGGTGAGGGCGGCCAGTTTGGTCTCTCGATCCAGCACATGGGTGCAGCCGTAGCTCACCGGGGTCCCGGCAGGCACAGCCTTTACCGAGGCCACCCGGGTCTTGAGTGTCATCACCGGCCGCAGTCCGGGGCCGTCCAGCCCCTCGCAGGAGGGATCTGGATAGTGTCCGTACAGGGCGATGCCAGGCCGGACCATGTCCAGGTGGGTGCAGGGGAACTTCAGGGCAGCAGCACTGGCGGCGCAGTGACGGATGGCAAAGGTGATCCCCCGCTCCTTCAGCGCCTCCAACAGATCCAGAAAACGGGTAAACTGGAGCATGGTATAGTCCTCATCCCCGTCGGCGTTGGCAAAGTGGGTGTAGATGCCCTCCGCCTCCAGGCCGGGCAGAGCGCACACCTGGGCAATGGCCTCCACAGCGGCGCTCTGATCCTCCCCGCCGCACAGCCAGCCCAGCCGGGACATCCCGGTATCCGCCTTCACATGGATCTTCAGGGTCTTGCCCGCAGCAGCTGCCGCATCGGACAGAGCACGGGCCATCTCCACATCATAGACCGTCTGGGTAATGCCATTGTCCAGCAGAGCTTCCGCCCGCTCGGTGGGCGTATAACCCAGAATCAGGATAGGGGTGGTGATTCCAGCCTGGCGCAGCTCCAGAGCCTCGTCCAGGCAGGCCACTGCCAGATATTCCGCGCCCAGCGTCTCCAGCCGCCGGGCCACCTGTACCGCGCCGTGGCCATAGGCGTCCGCCTTCACCACGCCCAGAAACCGGCAGCCCTGGGGCAGCATGGCCCGCAGCGCCCGATAATTATGTTCCAGATTGGACAGGTCGATCTCCGTCCATGTTCTTGTCTGCGTTTGTTTCATCTGATTTCCTCTTTACCTTGAGATACAAAATGCCCGCCGCCGGGCGGCTGACACAGCAAAGCTGCCAAAGGGCAGTTCATTGGTCCTTATTATACTACGCCGCCCCGCCGGTCACAACCCCGAACCGAACGGTCTTTCATGGATTTTTCATCTAATGTTCATACAATTTCCAAGACATTTTTCCTGCTTCCGGATATACTATAGGCATAGAAACAGTTTTCGCACCATGCTCCCGCCCCCTGTATCAGGCGGGATCTAAGGAGGTTTGTTCCATGATGGAAGATGTAGGAAAGGTATTTGCCGATGTAGGCCTGGCCAGCGTAGGCCTGGTGGCTCTGGCCGCCGAGCAGATGGGCAAGGCCGGTAAGTTCCTGGTAGAAAAAGGCGCCGCCGCGGTGGAGGAAGGCCGCAAGCACGGCGCCGAGCTCCAGCGCAAATGCCAGGAGGAGGCCCAGCGCCGCCGGGAGGAGCAGTTCGACCGGCACGTCAGCCAGATGAATGCCCAGCAGCGGGAAGAGCTGCGCCGCCGTCTGGCGGAGCTGGATGACCTGGAGCGGGAAGCCGCTCAGGCCGACTCTGAGGACAACGATACCACCGCATTTTAATACAGCGGGGTGCTGCCAGGCAGCACCCCGCTGTATTTATTCCATCGTTGCAAAGCCGGAAAAGACGCACTGGATCACGGTAAAGCCATCCTGGGACAACTCTCCCCGAAGGAGGGCGTGGCTGTCCGGATCAAACCAGAGGGAGCACTCCTGGCCCTCCCCTGCCTTGGCCTCCGGGTCCCGGCAGATCACCCGCAGAACCTGCCCCTCTCCGGTCTCCTCCATGGCACACTCGGCGATAAAACCCTCGGTGGCATAGCGCAGTAAGACGGGTACCGCCTCCATGGGACTCATACCGCTTTCATCCAGGGGGCCGGTCTCTACCCACACGCCGTCATATTCCAGATACCCGCTGCCGTCCTTCAGCCGGGCGGTCACTCCGGCCACGGCGTCCGGACTGGTGACGGTGAGCACGCTCTCTCCCTCCCGCCGGTAGGACAGGTCCAGACCATACTCATAGACCCGCTGTCCATAGTCAGCGGTCACAGTTAATTGGGCGGTACAGCCCTCCATGGCCAGATATTCCCCCCGGATGTCCAGGGCCAACTGCTCTGCGCCGGTGGCCCCGCCGCCGCAGGCAGCCAGAGCCAGGCACAGGGTTATCGTCAGTACGCACGAACCAAACCGGCGGCGCACTCCGTCTCCCCCTTTATTCCATTTTTATTCCACATATTCCTTGATCACCCGGGGCAGCGCCGCCACCACGTCGGTAGGCGTCATGCCGTACTCCCCAATCTCCTGGGCGCACAGATCACCGGCCGCGCCGTGGAGCCACACCGCCATGGGCACCGCCTGCCGGGCGGGCAAGCCCTGTCCCAGCAGGGAGAGGATCACGCCCGCCAGCACATCGCCGCTGCCTCCCTTGGCCATACCGGGATTGCCGGTGGTGTTGATGTAAGCAGTACCGTCGGGGAAAGCGGTGATGGTGCGGTGGCCCTTGAGCACCAGACAACAGCTGTGCTCCATGGCAAAGCGCCGGGCCGCCCCCAGCCGGTCCCCGTCGGACAGATCGCCTCCCAGACGGACAAACTCCCCATCGTGGGGGGTCAGCACCGTATGAAGGCCCTGCCGGGCATCCAGTACATCTATATGTCCTTCCAAGGCGTTTATGCCGTCGGCATCCAGGATCACGGGGATATGGATCTCATGCAGCAGGTGACGCACCACCGCGGCCACACCGTTGCCCCGGCCCAGGCCGGGGCCGATGAGGCACACACCGGAGCCCGCCAGCTTATGATGGATCACCTCTCCGGCCTCCAGAGACAGCTGTCCCTCCTTGCCCGCCGGCAGAGGGTAAGGCATGGCCTCATCCAGCTTGGCGGCGGCCACCGCCCAGATAGGGGTGGGCACCCCCACCGACACCAGCCCCGCGCCGGAGCGAACCGCCGCCTGGGCCGCCAGCACCGGAGCGCCGGTATAGCCCACGCAGCCCCCCAGAATGGCGCACCGGCCGAAGTCCCCCTTATGGGCATCCAGAGGCCGGCGGGGCAGGCGTACATCGGCCGCCTCCACGGTACTCACCGGACAGTCCAGGGCATCCACCAGATCCTTGGGAATCCCAATATCGGCTACCGTCAGCTTGCCAGTACACAGTCCGCCTTTCCCTACATAGTGGCCCGCTTTGGGCAGGGTGAAGGTAACGGTGCGGGCCGCACGCACCGCCTCCCCCAGCACCCGGCCGGTGTCGGTCTCCACCCCGCTGGGGATATCGGCGGACACCACCGGAATGTCGCAGGTGTTCATCATATGGACGGCAGTAAGGGCATCCCCCCGCACATCGCTGTTCAGCCCGATGCCGAAAATGGCGTCCACCATGGCAACCGCCTCCAGACACCAGGCCGCAAAACCGGCGTCATCGGGCTGGAAGGGCTCCAGTTTTCCTCCCGCCGCCGCCAGTTTGGCCTCCATAGCTCTGGTATCCTGGGTCATCTTCTCGTGGCTGCCCACCAGGACGCACCGCACTTCAAATCCCGCCTCCAGCAGCTGTCGGGCGCAGGCCACGCCGTCGCCGCCGTTGTTGCCCGGCCCGCAAAAGCACACTACCCGTCCAACGCAGTCCCCCGTTAGGTTCATGACCTCCTCGGCCAGGGCCGCTGCCGCCCGCTCCATCAAGCCGGTGGACGGGATTCCCCGTTCCTGAATGGCGATCCGGTCCGTCTCCCGCATCTGCTGTGCTGTGGCGATCCGCATATTCATACACACTCCTGTTCCTTGGTTCTTTCGTTCAGGCAGCCCCATTATATGCTGTCCATCCCGTCCCGTCAATTTTAATCTTGCACTTTCTGTCAAACTGTGCTATAAATAATCTTACTTGCAAAGAAGGGAAAAAGAGCGGTTCCCCGCCCGGCAGAGAGCGTCCGTCACCGGCTGAAAGCGGATGTGGGGTTGGCCCGTTCGGTTCGTCCTGGAGCGGCCCTGGAGACAGGGACGGATTTGCCCCACGTTATCGGGGCCAAAGTGCCCGCTGCGTGCGGGAATTGCGGGTGGTACCGCGGAAGGTTTGCCTTTCGTCCCAATAGATTGGGATGGAAGGCTTTTTTGTTTACAAATCGTATCACTGCAAAAGGAGCTGCGAATATGAAGGAAACACTGGAGACCATACGCCGGGAAGCGCTGGCCGCACTGGACGGCGCCGGCAACGCCCAGGAGCTGGACGCCCTGCGGGTGAAGTACCTGGGTAAGAAGGGCGAGCTTACCGCCGTTCTGAAAATGATGGGCAAGCTGTCCGCCGAGGAGCGCCCCGCCATGGGTCAGCTGGCCAACGAGGTCCGTTCCGCCCTGGAAAGCGCCCTGGAGGCCAAGGGCAAGGAGCTGGAGGCCAAGGCCCTGGAGGACCGGCTGAAGGCTGAGGCCCTGGACATCACTGTCCCCGGCAAGGCTGTTAAGGCCGGCCACCGCCACCCCATGTATATCGCCCTGGATGAGATCAAGGAGATCTTCATCGGCATGGGCTTCACCGTTCTGGACGGCCCCGAGGTGGAGCTGGCCAAGCTGAACTTTGACCGCCTCAACGCCGAGGAGGGCCACCCCTCCCGTGACTGGTCGGATACCTTCTACTTTGACGAGGACAGCCGTGTGATGCTCCGCTCCCAGACCTCCCCCATGCAGGTCCGGGCCATGGACACCATGGAACTGCCCATCCGCATCATCGCCCCCGGCCGTGTGTACCGCAAGGACGAGGTGGACGCCACCCACTCCCCCATGTTCCATCAGGTGGAGGGCATGGTCATCGACAAGGGTGTCACCATGGCCGACCTGAAGGGCACTCTGAATACCGTGGTGGAGCAGCTGTACGGCAAGGGCACCAAGACCCGGTTCCGTCCTCACCACTTCCCCTTCACCGAGCCCTCCTGCGAGATGGACGTGCAGTGCCACAAGTGCGGCGGCGTGGGCTGCCCCACCTGTAAGGGCGAGGGCTGGATCGAGCTGCTGGGCGCGGGTATGATCCACCCCCGGGTGCTGGAGATGAGCGGCATTGACCCCAACGTGTACTCCGGCTGGGCCTTCGGCATTGGCCTGGAGCGTACCGCCATGCGCCGGTTCAAGATCGCCGACCTGCGGCTGATCTTCGAAAACGACGTGCGGTTCCTGGAGCAATTCTAAGAAAGGAGTGTAGGAACAATGAATCTGAGCAGAAAATGGCTGAATGAATTTGTCACTGTGACTGCCTCCGACAAGGAATTTGCCGAGGCCATGACCCTGTCCGGCTCCAAGGTGGAGCTGACTCACGACCTGGGAGAGGAGATCTCCAATGTGGTGGTGGGCCGCCTGCTGTCCATGGAGCGTCATCCCGATTCCGATCATATGTGGATCTGCCAGGTGGACGTGGCTCAGGAGGAGCCCATCCAGATCGTCACCGGCGCCTGGAACATCCACCCCGGCGACCTGATGCCGGTGGCCCTCCACAAGTCCACCCTGCCCGGCGGCGTGAAGATTCAGAAGGGCAAGCTGCGCGGCGCGGTGTCCAACGGTATGTTCTGCGGCCTGGCTGAGCTTGGTCTGGATACCCGCGACTTCCCCTACGGCGTTATCACCCCCGCCGCCATTCTGGGTGACTATCACCCCCTGGACAAGGACAAGCCCTCCATCCCTGCCGACATCCAGCCCGGCCACAAAGTCTATGGCCCTGTGGTGTGCGCCAAGGTGACCGGCGTCACCACCACCGGCTATTCCACCTATGACGTCACTCTGGATACCGGCGACGGCACTGCTACCGTCTCCACCACCTGCCCCAACCTCCACGAGGAGGACCTGGCGGCCTACAACACCAAGAGCAATACCATCTGCACCCTGGAGGATCTCCACGCCCAGCAGGCCGAGTTCCCCCACTGCATCCCCGACGGCATTTTTGTGCTGAACGAGGACTGCAAGCCCGGCGACGACATCAAGCCGGTCATCGGTCTGGACGACCATGTGGTGGAGTTTGAAATCACCCCCAACCGCCCCGACTGTCTCTCCGTCATCGGTCTGGCCCGGGAGGCCGCCGCCACCTTTGACGCCCCCCTTACCCTCCACGAGCCTGTGGTCAAGGGCGGCGGAAACGGCAGCCTGATGGAGCTGCTGGATGTGGAGACCCCCGCCGCAGACCTGTGCCCCCGGTACACCGCCCGGATGGTGCGCAACGTGAAGATCGCCCCCTCCCCCAAGTGGATGCGGGAGCGGCTGCGCTCCATGGGCGTGCGTCCCATCAACAACATCGTGGACATCACCAACTACGTCATGCTGGAGTACGGCCAGCCCATGCACGCCTTTGACTACCGCTATGTGAAGGGCGGCAAGATCATCGTCCGCCGTGCAGAAGAGGGCGAAGAGCTCACCACTCTGGACGGCCAGGTGCGCAAGCTCAACGCCAACCACCTGGTCATTGCCGATGAACATCGGGCCGTGGGTCTTGCCGGCATCATGGGCGGCGAGAACAGTGAGATTGTGGACGACACGATGGACGTAGTCTTTGAGTCCGCCTGCTTCGACGGCACCTGCATCCGCAAAGGCGCGCTGGCTCTGGGTATGCGTACCGAGGCCTCCGCCAAGTTTGAGAAGGGCCTGGATCCCCTGAACACCCTGCCCGCTGTCAACCGGGCCTGTGAGCTGGTGGAACTGCTGGGCGCCGGTGAGGTGCTGGACGGCACCATCGACATCCTCAACTATGTGCCCCAGCCCCGTGTCCTCAAGCTGGAGCCCGAGAAGATCAACGGCCTGCTGGGCACCGACATCGCCGAGGACGAGATGGTGTCCATCCTGAAGAAGCTGGACTTCCAGGTGGAAGGCGATCAGGTCACCGTGCCCTCCTGGCGCGGCGACGTGATCGGCATGGCCGACCTGGCCGAGGAAGTGGCCCGGTTCCACGGCTACAACAACATCCCCATCACCCTCATGCGGGGCCAGACCACCCTGGGCGGCTTCTCTGTGGAGGAGAAGCTGGAGCGCCAGCTGGGCTCCCTGTGCCGGGCCATGGGCTTTGACGAGATCATCACCTACTCCTTCATCTCTCCCACCTGCTATGACAAGATCCGCTGGGACGCCGACGATGCCCGCCGCCAGTCCTTCAAGATCCTCAATCCCCTGGGTGAGGATACCTCCATCATGCGTACCACCGTACTGCCCTCCATGCTGGAGATCCTGACCCGGAACTACAACTACCGCAACCAGAACGTGCGCCTCTATGAGGTGGGCCGCATCTACCTGCCCGGCGGCGAGGACGGCCTGGCCGTGGAGAACAAGGTGCTGTCCATGGGCGCCTATGGCAGCGATATGGACTTCTACGCCCTCAAGGGCTGTGTGGAGGCCATTCTCAAGGATCTGCGGGCCGAAGATGTCCACTTCGAGGTCCCCAGCGAGACCAATCCCTCCTATCACCCCGGCCGGGTGGCCGATGTGTACGCCGGTGACCAGCGCATCGGTGTGCTGGGCCAGGTCCATCCCCTGGTTGCGCAGAACTACGGCGTGGATGCCCAGTTCTACTGCGCTGAGCTGGAGCTGAACGCGCTCATGGCCGCCAAGGGCGCCGATCCCGAGTATGTGCCTCTGCCCAAGTTCCCCAACCTCACCCGCGACATCGCCGTGGTGTGCGACGAGGCGGTGACTGTGGGCGCTCTGGAGGCCTGCATCCGCAAGGGAGCCAAGGGCCTGCTGAAGGAGTGCAAGCTCTTCGACATCTACCGCGGCAAGGGCGTGGACGAAGGCAAGAAGTCTGTGGCCTTCAACCTGGTCCTCCGGGCCGACGACCGTTCCCTCACCAGCGAGGAGGCCGACGAGGATGTGAAGAGCATCCTGGCCGCTCTGGAGAAGGAACTGGGCGCCGTACTGCGCTAACTTCCCCAAAATGTGAAAAGTCCCCCCGGCAGTGCCGGGGGACTTTTTATGTTGAGAGGTTTGCCGCATTTTTGCCCAGGAACAGCACAACCCCCCGGCCATCCATCGTGACCGGGGGGCTACTTTTCGACCTGGGGTTCAATCACTTGGTCTACCTCTACTTTCTACAGATTTGCCACGCATTGGGAAGGACTCGGTTTTGGGATTCGCCTGGATCACTGTCTCCTGCAACGTACTACCCTGATTTCCGTCTTCAGCGAACTTCGCATCTGAGGTTTCCGGGTCTCCTCGCTTCAATGAGTTTGTTGGGAACACGTGTTGCCTAAAACGAACCGTTCCTTTTCCTTCTGCGTTGAGGCTTTGATGATTTGGACTTTACTAGCCCATTGGGTTCACCTCTTTCTTTCTGGTTTTAGTATACTATTGGGTCTGCCGTTTGTCAAGTCTTTTTTATTTGTTTTTCACAATTTCTTATCTTTTCTCTTATTGGCTTCCACTATATTTACACATACCCGGATCCATCCCACTTACCCGAAATTCAGGATTGACACCTGCATTGACCTGTGGTATAAATTGTATGTTCGTTTTTGAACGCCTGTGCGAATGCACGTCCTGACCATCCTTTCACAAGGATCAAGGCTACACGGACGGCCGGGTCAAATGCCGAAAACCCGTCGAAGAGCCGGGGACCGTACCGCGGGTACGGACTGGCAACTTTGTTGCCTTATTGATTGAGCGGAAAGGCTCAAGTTTTATAAGTTGGTTACTTCATAACCGATGCGTAGATACGCACATCAACTTGTGAACGGTCAATAAGAGTGATGAATCGGACTGCACGGTACGGGCCCCCGTAACAGGCGAACTATAACTCTCTTTGTGTTCCAGCCATGGTGTGTATCTGCGCCATGGCTTTTTTGCTGCCTTTCCGCTCCACACGTTTGGAGGAGAGAAAAAAGATGAGGAAACGCCTGATTGCCGCAACCGCCGCAGCAGCTCTGCTGCTGTCCCTGACCGCCTGCTCCCAACCGGATGAGCAGCCGGAGCCCTCTGCCGGACAGGATACTCAGGCCCTGGTATCCGCCTATCTGGAACAGGTAGACCAGGAATACGCCTACCAGATCGCCGAGACCCTGGCCTACGATCCCGCCTACCTGTCCAACGAACTGGGCTGGCGCACCGCCGGTTCCGATGCCGAGCACGCTGCCGCCGACTACATCGCCGCCGAGATGGAGTCCATCGGCCTGACGGTGGAAAAGGTGCCTGTCACCGTGGATAAGTGGCAGTTCAACGACGCCTCTCTCACCATCGCCGACACCGACATCCAGATCATGCCCGCCTCCTACGCCACCAACGGCACGGACGCTGACGGCATTACCGCCCAGCTGGTGGATGTGGGCACCGGTACCGCCGCCGAGTACGAGGGGGTGGACGTGGACGGCAAGATCGCTCTGGTGGGCGTGGACCAGTGGAATGTGGCCTGGATCGACCAGTATATGAATGAGGCTGCTCTCCACGGTGCCAGCGCCATCGTCACCTACGATGTGGGCGGCTACGCCACCTATTCCGACGACATGATCAATATGCAGGACGTTTGCTCCAAGGATGTGATCCCCTGCGTCAGCATCAGCAAGAACCAGTATCTCCAGCTGGCGGAGGCTCTGGCCGCGGGACACGACACCGCTACCCTGATGGTGGACAACGTCATGGAGCCGGATCAGGGAACCAGCTACAATGTGGTGGGCACCCTGAAGGGCCGCAGCTCTGAGCAGCAGATCCTGGTGGCAGGCCACTATGACGTCTACTTCAACGGCTTCCAGGACGACAGCTGCGCCATCGGCCTGGTGCTGGCCATGGCCAAGGCCATGGTGGATTCCGGTTACCAGCCGGAAAACGACATCCGCTTCATCGCCCACGGCTCCGAGGAGTGGGGCGCCTCGGGCACCCAGTTTGACTGGACCACCGGCGCCTGGGAAATGATCAACACCGCCCATCCCGAGTGGGCCGGCAAGACCATCGCTCTGCTGAACTTTGAGCTGCCCGCCTTCTACGACGGCATGGAGGAGGGACAGATCAGCTGCGTCCCCGAGTTTTCCACATTGACCCAGTCCTTTGTGGAAGAATCCGGTCTTTTGACCCAGCCTGTTAACAACGTGTACCCCGGCGGCATCAGCGGCCAGTCGGTGGACACCAACACCATGGAGGACGGCGTCTCCTACCGGGCCTCCGGCGTACCTTACTTCATCAACATCCCCGGCACCCAGGACGGCGAGGAGGGTTGGATTCAGCAGCGCTACCACACCGCCGCCGACGACCGGGATACCTACAGCGCCGACGTGATGCACACCAATCTGAACACCTTCGGTACGCTGGCCATCTACCTGGATCAGACGCCCGCTCTGGAGCTGGACCTGACCGCCACCTGCGACGATCTGGCGGAGGCTCTGGACGCCGATCTGGTGGCCGCCGCCGGCGGCGACGGCGAAGCCTACACCACCGCCCTGGAGACGCTGCGGACAGTTGCCGACGAGTGGAATCAGGAAATCGCCGCTGTCAACAACCGCTATCAGCAGGCTCTGTCCGAAGGAGCCAGCCAGGAGGACCTGGACGCCATCCGGGCCGAGGGCCGGGCGCTGAACGCCAAGACCCTGGAGGCCTTCCGCTTTGTCCAGGACCACTTCATCGGCATCGCTTCCACCTCCACCATTCTCATCAAGCATCAGGCCTATCAGGAGAATATCGCTCTGATCTCCGGCGTGGTCGACGCCCTGGAGCAGGGAGTACTGGGCAATGAGGAAGGCACCGGCGCGCTGGATCTGGCCTGGATGATCAACGGCGGCACCGAGTACGGCTACTATAATTTCAGCCTGGAGACCAACGCCCGGTCCAAGGAGGCTCTGCTGGAGGACTCCAACCCGGGCAACCTGTTCTGGGGTACCGGCAAGGGCTCCATCCTGGCGGAAACCTATCCCGCCACGATGTCTCTGCTGGCCAAGAGCATGGAGGAGGCCCCCTCCTTTGATGAGGAGATTGCCCTCTACAACGACGCTCTAACCCAGCAGCAGCAGCTTCTGGCCCAGCAGGTGGCTGAGGAGACGGCCGCCATGGGTGAGCTGACCCAGCTGCTTCAGGCTTGACCCGATGAGAAAACGCGGAGCACGGCAAAACCGTGCTCCGCGTTTTCTGTTTAGCGCAATCAGGCACCCATCAGTACCAGGATCACACCATAGATCACACTGGCCACCAGCCCATAGACAATGACCGGCCCAGCGATGATAAACATCCTGGCGCCTACCCCCAGCACCAGTCCCTCGCTTTTGAACTCCAGAGCGGGAGAGGCCACCGCATTGGCAAAGCCGGTGATGGGTACCAGAGTACCCGCTCCGGCGTGCTGGGCCAGCTTATCAAACCACCCCAGGGCGGTGAAAAAGGCGGAAAGGAAAATCAGCGTGACGGACACCGCTGTCCCTGCGTCGGTCTTATCCAATCCCCAGCTCTGGTACAGGTCGCTCAGCCCCTGTCCCAGGGTGCAGATCAAACCGCCCACCAGAAAGGCCCAGATCAGATCCTTCCACAGGGGAGAGGGCTTGGCCATCCCAGCCACATAGCGGCTGTACTCCTCGTTGGTCATGTCCATGGTACGCGCCTCCTTTTCCTCCATTATGTCCGCCAGCCGCGGGAATATGTGCAAGGGTATATTTTTTTCTTGACTTTCCACCCGGTGGAGGGTATACCTTTTTGCGTCGGAGGTGAGCGGCATGAAGATCAACGAGGTGGAGCAGCTGGTGGGCGTCACCAAGCGCAACATCCGCTTTTATGAAAAAGAGGGGCTGCTGAACCCCGGACGCAATGCGGACAACGGCTACCGGGATTATACCGACGCCGACGTGGAAGCACTGCGTAAAATCAAGCTGCTGCGGAAGCTGGACGTACCTATGGAAGAGATCCGAAAAATGCAGCAGGGCATCCTGACCCTGGACGACGGCCTGCGGCGGCACATTATTCAGTTGGAACGGGAGCAGGCCAATCTGGCCACCATCCGGACCCTGTGCCAGACATTGGCCGACGCCGGCCAGCAGCTGGCCGACCTGGACGCGGACCGGTGGCTGTCGGAAATGGACCGTATGGAAGGTGAGGGGACCCGCTTTGTGAACATCCATAAGAAAGATACTGTGTCCCACTACATCCCGCCGGTGGTATGCGCCCTACTGTTCGTGGTCCTGATGGGGGGCGTCATGGCCCTGGTGGTGTGGGCCGCTGTGGCCTTCCCCACCGACGCGCCCCCGCTGCCGGTAGTGGTGGTACTCACCCTCATCCCGGCTGTGTTCATCGTCGGGGTCCTGCTGGCCCTCATCCAGCGCATCAAACAGATCCAAGGAGGAGAAGAAAATGCTGCTTCTAAATATTGAGTACATCCCCGGCAAAGAGATCCAGGCCCTGGGTATCGCCAAGGGCAGCGTGGTCCAGTCCAAGCACTTCGGCAAGGACTTTATGGCCGGTATGAAGACCCTGGTGGGCGGCGAGATCGAGAGCTATACCAAAATGCTCACCGAGGCCCGTCAGATCGCCACCAAGCGCATGGTGGATGATGCCGAGGCCATGGGGGCCGACGCCGTGGTGGGCGTACGCTATACCTCCGCCTCCATCATGCAGGGCGCGGCTGAGATCACCGCCTACGGCACCGCCGTCAAAATCGTGGAGGGATAACCCATGCTGCACATCGAACACTTTTCCAAGACCTACCCCGGCGGCAAGCGGGCGGTGGACGACCTGAGCCTCCATGTGGCCCCCGGTGAGATCTTCGGGTTCATCGGCCACAACGGTGCGGGCAAGACTACCACCCTCCGGGCAGTGGCGGGTGTCATGGACTTTACAGAGGGCACCATCACCATTGACGGGCACAACGTCCGCACCGACGCCCTGGCCGCCAAGAAGGTCACCGCCTTCCTGCCCGACAACCCCGACCTCTATGAATTTCTCACCGGCATCCAGTTTCTCAATTTCATCGCCGATCTATACGAGATCTCCGGGGATACCCGTCAGAATCTCATCGCCAGGTACGGCGACGCTTTTCAGCTCACCGGCCATCTGGGCAGCCCCATCGGCAGCTACTCCCACGGCATGAAGCAGAAGCTGGCCCTCATCTCCGCCCTGATCCGCCAGCCCAAGCTGCTCATTTTGGACGAGCCCTTCGTGGGTCTGGACCCGTCGGCGGCCCACCTGCTCAAACAGTTCTGGGCGGAGCTGTGCGCCGCCGGCAGCGCGGTATTTTTCTCCACCCATGTGCTGGAGGTGGCCGAAAAGCTGTGTCATCGGGTGGCTATCATCAAACAGGGCAAGCTGATCCGCATGGGCAATACCGCTGAACTGGTGGGAGACTCCACCCTGGAGGACGTATTCCTGGAACTGGAGGGAGACGGGCATGGCTAAATTTCTCGCCCTGCTGAAGCTGAATTTCCGCTCCCTGCTCTCCGCCATGCGGGTGGGCCGGAAGAAGCGCTCCTTCTCCGGCATAGGCGCCCTGGCCCTGCTGGCCGGGTTGTCGCTCTATATCTCCGGGGTGTACAGTTCCCTGCTGGCCGGACAGCTGGCGGCGGTGGGGGCCCTGCCCCTGCTGCTGGTGCTCATGTCCCTGGTGGCTGTCCTGCTGGGTTTCTTTTTCTCCCTCTTTGCAGCCCAGGGCGTGGTATATGGGGCTAAGGACAACGACCTGATGCTCTCCCTACCCATTTCCCCGTTTACCCTTATGCTCTCCCGTACCCTGGCGCTCTATCTGGAAAACCTGGTATCCACCGTGTTCGTGCTCCTCCCCGCCGGGGTGATCTATCTGTGGTACGGCGGGCCGGGAGGTTGGGCGGTGCTCCCGCTACTGCTGGTTTCCGCCCTCTTTCTCAACCTGCTGCCCACCCTGCTCACCCTCATCATAGGCTTTGTGCTGGCCTGGCTGTCCGGCCGGTTTTCCCGGAAGGCCCTGGCCTCCACCCTGCTCCAGCTGCTCCTGCTGGCTCTGATTCTGGTGGGCTCCTTCTGGCTGAGCGCCGCTTCCAACAATATGGAAAATGCCGCCCCCGCCATCCTGTCCTTCTTCCAGGGCTGGGGCCGTCCCTTCCTGCTGCTGGCAGAGGGGGTGAGCGGCGGAAATCTGCTTCAGCTGGCGGCTCTGTGGGCCCTGTGCCTGGTCCCCTTCCTGGTGGTAGTGTGGCTGTTGGCCTGGCAGTATAAGGCCATCATCACCCGGCTGTCCACCCACCGGACCCGCTCGGATTACAAGCTGGGCAGGCTGTCCTCCTCCAGCCAGCGGGGCGCCCTGCTGCGGAAGGAGGCCCGCCGGTGGTTCGGCACCCCCAGCTATGTATTCAACACCGGAATCGGTCTGCTCCTGCTGCCCGGCGCCGGGGTAGCCGCTCTCATCTACCGGGAATCCATCGCACAATTTTTAGAGATGGCTGGCGGCCTGGCTCTGGCTCCGCTGCTGCTGGCAGGCATTACGTTCTGCCTGTCCACCGTTGCCATCACCGGCTCCTCCATCAGCCTGGAGGGCAAGCAGCTCTGGCTGCTCCAGTGCGCCCCCGTTCCGGTGACCACCATTCTGGGCATGAAGGTGGCCTTCCAGCTGCTGGTCATCCTACCCTGTCTGGCCGTGGGGTGGCTCATGCTCTGTCTGGCCTTTGCCCTAACTCCGGCAGAGTGGATACTCCTGCTGGTTGACGGATTACTCTTCGCCCTGATGTGCGCCCCCTTCGGGCTCTGGATCAACCTCCACTTTCCCAAGCTGGACGCGGTCAACGACGCCGTGGTGGTCAAGCAGTCGGCCTCCGCCATGCTGTCCACCTTCCTGCCCATGGTTCTAGTCCTGCTTCTTTTCCTGCTGTGGTTCTTTCTTCTGGAGCCTCTGGGCAGCGTGGGTCTGCTGCTGGTATACGCCGTTATTCTGGCCGCTGCGGCCGTCCTCTCCTTCCTTGCACTTGTGCGCCAGGGGCCCGCATTGTTCCGCAGTCTGGAGGAAAAATGACAAATTGCTACAAAGTGGGGACGGGCCTTGCGCCCGCCCCCGCTTTGCTATAAAATGGGGTTACATAATATTACGGGAGGCGTACTATGAAACTTCGCTTTCGCCTGCCGGCCGTGGGGCTGGCCGCAAGCCTTTTGCTGACAACCGCTGCCCAGGCGCTCAATCCCTCGCAGGCTCTGACGCTGCTGAACTGGTACTACCTGGACCCTCTTCCCGACCAGGTATTTGAGCAAACGGATATGAACGGGATTATCCAGGCCCTCGGAGACCCCTACACCGAATATTTTACCGCCGAAGAGTATGCTGCCTTTCACGCCTCTCTCTCCGACTCTGAGCTGGTAGGCGCCGGCGTTTCCATTCAGCTGGCTGACGATGGTCTGCTGGTAACCCGCGTGATCCCCGGCTCCGCCGCAGAGGCGGGTGGTCTGCTGGCAGGAGACGTAATTACCGCCATCGATGGCCAGTCTTGTATGAAAATCAGCCTGGAGCAGGCCTCCGCTCTGCTGGGCGGCGAGGTGGGGACCTCCTTCCAGCTGACTTATCTGCGGGACGGCCAGGCCCACACCGTCACCCTGACCCGCTGCGCCTTTGTGGTGCCCACCGCCTATACTGAACTTTGGGAGGACCACATCGGCTATGTGGCCTGCGACGCCTTTGGTCCTGAAACCGCCGGTCATGTGCAGGAAGGTTTGGAAACCTATGGCAGTCAGGCCGACCACTGGATCATGGACCTGCGCAACAACGGCGGCGGAGAAGTGACCGCCGCTCTCAACACCATCAGCTATTTTGCTGGTCCCAACGATCAGCTGGTTTATATGCGGGCCAGCGACGGCTCCATCAACGCCCAGGGCAGTCAGAGCGCCCAGATCACCGATGAACCGCTCATCGTCCTGACCAACTTCTATTCGGCCAGCGCCTCCGAGCTGTTTGCCTCCGCCATTCGGGACACCGGCTCCGGCCTGCTGGTGGGAGACCGCACCTACGGAAAAGGAGTCGCTCAGATCCTGTTGGACAGCACCCTCTTTCCTGCCTTTTTCTCCGAGGGCGATGCTCTGAAAATGACCGCCTATCGCTTTTTCGGGCCTGCCGGTACCAGCAACGACACCATCGGCGTCATGCCGCATCTGCTGCTGAACCCGTCCCTGGCGGACGAGGCCGCCGTGCTTCTCTCCAGTCCCGAGCCCCAGGGAGACACCTCCGGTACGGCGCGCATTGATCTGAACGGTGCCTGGTACATCGATTTGGAACAAGCCTGCTCCACCTCCTACCAGGCTGCCTTTACCGCGCTGCTGGAGGCCCTGCCCGACGGAGTCCTGCTGCGGACAGGCACCGGTGATGGCTGGGAGGCCACCACCGCCGCCGATCTGGCCGCCGCCTGCGGCCTCAGCGGCTATCATCACCGGGGGTTCTCCGACACCACTCAGTCCCCCTATGCCGATGAAATCGGCCTGCTGGCCACCTACGGCGTGGTACTGGGCGCGGGAGACGGCACCTATCGTCCCGCGGAAGCTCTGACCCGGGGCCAACTGTGTGCCCTGCTGGCCCAGGCCCTGAACTGCAAGGTTCCTACCGTGGAGAGCGCCTTTACCGACGTGTCCATGGACGACTGGTACGGTCCCTCCGTCAATGCCCTGGCCTCCATGGGACTGGTAAACGGCGTAGGCGGCGGTCGCTTCGCCCCCAACGATCCGGTGAGCCACGAGCAGTTTATCACCATCCTGTCCCGCCTGGGCAGGAAACTTGATCTGGATCTGATCCAGACCTGGCAGAATCGTCCGGAGGCGGCGTTCGCCGAGTATCAGAACTATTCCTCCTGGTCCTGGGAGTCGGTATGGCTGCTGGCACAGGATGAGGACGGCCTGCTTTGGGCCGCCCCCAGTGAGATCGATCCCGCCGGAGTCACCACCCGGGAGGAGGCTGCCGCCCTGACCTGCACTCTGCTGTGCAAGCTGAATCTGCTTCCCTCTCTGATCTGAGCAAAAGCGCCCTTCGCTGTGCGAAGGGCGCTTTTCCGGCTTTCTTCACAGAAACTTTATCATTTCTGCCCTCCTTTCTCCCTGTTTCCGCATGGACTTTTCTCTTCCGCTATGGTAGAATGGTGTGAAATTATGGACTTGATCCAATCGGAGGCAATTCATTTTGAGGACAGATGTTTTGGGCGTCGGCTTCGACGACCTGACGTTGGATGAGGCGGTACAGACTGGCTCCGGGCTGGTGGAAGCGGACGGCTTTCACTATGCTGTGACCCCCAACCCGGAATTTATCCTGGCCGCCCGGAAAAACCCCGAATTCAAGCAGGCCCTGCTGGGGGCTGACCTGGTGCTGGCCGACGGCATCGGTGTGATCTACTCCGCCAAGATTCTGGGCCGCCCCCTGAAAAGCAAAGTGCCGGGCATCGATTTTGCCCAGCGGCTGGTGGCATGGATGGCGGAACACGGAAAGCGGCTCTTTCTGCTGGGCGCCAAACCCGGCGTGGCCGAGCTGGCCGCTGCCAACCTGAAGAGTACCTATCCCGGACTTATTGTTTGCGGTACCCACGACGGCTACTTCAAGGAGGACGGTCCGGTGGTGGAGGAAATCCGCGCCGCCGCCGCAGATGTGGTCTTTGTCTGTCTGGGCGCGCCCAAGCAGGAGTTCTGGATGGTACAGAACGGTCCCGCCACCGGCGCGCACCTGATGATCGGCCTGGGCGGCTCCCTGGACGTCTTTGCCGGCGTGGTGGAACGGGCTCCCAAGGCCTTTCAAAAGCTGGGGCTGGAATGGCTCCACCGGCTCATCAAGGAACCTAAGCGCATCGGACGCATGGCCAAGCTCCCCTTGGTGCTGTGGTATGCCGTAGGCGCCCGGGTCAGGAGGCGCTGATATGGCAGGAAAGCTGATCGTATTTGAGGGAACCGACGGCTCCGGCAAGTCCACCCAGTTCAAGCTGCTGTGTCAGCGGCTGGAGCAGGAGGATATCTCCTTCCGCCGCCTGGTCTTTCCCCAGTACCAGGAGCCCTCTTCCGCCCTGCTGCGGATGTATCTGGGCGGTGAGTTCGGCTCCCATCCCTCTGACGTAAATCCCTATGCCGCCTCCACCTTCTACGCGGTGGATCGGTACGCATCCTGGAAGAAAGTGTGGGGAGACTACTACCGGAACGGCGGGCTGGTACTCTCCGACCGGTACACCACCTCCAACGCCGTCCACCAGGCCAGCAAGCTACCTGAGGACCAGTGGGAGGAGTTCTTTCATTGGCTCTTCGACTTTGAATGCTCCAAGCTGGGCCTGCCCTTCCCCGACCAGGTGATCTATCTGGATATGCCCACAGAACGGGCCGTGGAGCTGCTGCGCAGCCGGGAGGCGGCCACCCATACCAAAGGCGATATTCACGAAGTAGATACCGATTATCTGGCCCTGTGCCGCCGCACCGCTCTGCGGGCGGCTGACTGCCTGGGCTGGCACAAGGTCCCCTGCGTGGACCAGACAGGACGTCTGCGCTCCACGGAAGAAATCCACCAAGACATCTGGGCCATGGTAGCCCAAATCATAAAATGAGGTGCTGTTGAATGGTAGCGATTTTACTGGGTAACGGGTTTGAAGAGAGCGAAGCTCTGGTCCCCGCCGACCTGCTGCGCCGGGCCGGCGTCAAGGTAACCCTGGTGGGCCTGGACGGACTTCAGGTCACCGGCAGCCACGGGATCACTGTCACGGCGGACACCACACTGGACCAACTGGAGCCCGACCAGTTGCGGATGCTTATGCTCCCCGGCGGACTGGGCGGCGTGGAGGCCATCAGCGGCGATATGCGGGCCCAGGCCCTCATCCAGCGCTGCTATGATCACGGCTGCTGGCTGGCCGCCATCTGTGCTGCTCCCACCATTCTGGCCAACCTGGGGATGCTGGACCGCCGCAACGCGGTATGCTATCCCGGCATGGAGGATCTGATGGGCTCCGCTGTGGTACAGAAGGGTTCCTCCGTCGTGGTGGATGGCCACATTGTCACCGGCGAAGCCGCCGGTTCCGCTTTCTCCTTCGGCCTGAAGCTGGTAGAGATCCTGAAGGGGCCTGCCGCTGCTGCCCAGGTAAAGAATGCCGTCCACTATCACGGCTGAGAAGGCCCGCCTGCGCCGTCAGGCGCTGGACTGGCTGGCCGCGCTGTCTCCTCCGGAGCGGATCGCCGGAGATGAATCCCTGTTCCGCCGCTTTCTGGCCCTGCCTCAGATAGAGTCCGTCCGGACCGTCCTGCTCTACCACGGCATGGACACCGAGCCGGACACCGTCCGGCTGCTGCCACCCCTGTGGGATATAGGAAAGCAGGTGTGTCTGCCCAGGTGCCTGCCGGGGAACCAAATGGAGGCCAGGCTCGTCCAAAGGGACAGTACCCTCGTCCGCCATCCCTACGGAATGCTGGAACCGGGCCCGGACTGTCCCCTCATCCCGCCGGACCAGATCGATCTGGTTCTGGTGCCCGGGCTGGCCTTTGACCGCTCCGGCGGCCGGCTTGGGCGGGGCGGCGGGTATTACGACCGCTGGCTGGCCGGATTTTCCGGCATCACCGCCGCGCTGTGCCGGGATGGACTGCTGATGGAGGCCATTCCCCGCCTCCCCCACGACCTGGGGGTGAATCTGGTGGTCACCGAGACCGGCCTGTACGGCCCGTCCGCACCGGGATAGGAGAAAAGCGGGGCCTGAGGCCCCGCTTCCCCGCGGTACGTACGGCTCAGCAGCAGCCGTCGTTGCAACCGCAGTTGTTATTGCAGCCGCAGCTGTTGCCGCAGCTGTTCCCGCCGCCGCAGCAGCAGCACAGCAGGATGATGATCAGGATGATCCACAGGCAGCTGTTGCCGCCAAAACCGTTATTGCCGAAACACATTGTCGTCTCACCTCACTTGCTTTAACTGACCTATTCTATGCGGAGGGAGCAATCGTGGTTCCGGCAGGCCACTGTTTTTCATTCGGTTAGGAGTTGAACCTATGTCTCAGGAAGATTATCACAACGAGGGCCGTCAGGAGACCTCTTCCCATGCCAACCATGGCGGAAAACGTCTGGCGCCTTCCAGCCGCTCGTCCGGCCGTGCCCCCTCCGCCCCGGAGGGGCAGCAACGGTCCCGGCCCCGCAAGAAGCGCAAGCGTCTGGGCTCATGGGGTATTTTGATCTATGTGGTATGCGTACTGGGCGCCTCCGTTCTGCTGGCAGGTGTCAGCTGGATGTGGGCCAACGACATCCTCGCTCTAAACAAAGCCCCCCTCACCGCTGTGGTGGAGATTAAGGAGGGCGATACAGTGAATCAGGTTGCCGACAAGCTGAAGGATGCCGGCCTGATCGAATATAAATTTGTATTCAAGCTCTTCTGCAGCTTCACCCATGTCTCGGGTCAGGCCGGAGAGGACGGCGCCAAGATCACCCCGGGCAGCTACGAGCTGAATACCGACATGGACTATCGGGCCCTCATCAGCAGCATGGGTTCCAGTTCCGCCAACCGGCTCACCACCACGGTGACCATCCCGGAGGGCACCACCGAGGCCCAGATCTTTGAGATGCTGGAGAAGGCCGGCGTGGCCACGGTGGAAGATCTGGAGGAGACCGCCGCCAATTACGACTTCAAGTTCTCCTTCCTCCAGGGCGTGCTGCCCCTGGGCGACGCCAAGCGTCTGGAGGGCTACCTCTTCCCCGACACCTATGAGTTCTATATGGGCGAGGACCCGGTGAGCGTGCTCAACAAGATGATCCTTCGTTTTGACCAGATCTTCACCGACGAGATGCGCCAGACCATGACGGACAAGGGCATGAGCGTCAACGACGCCGTCATCATTGCCTCCATGATCGAGAAGGAAACTGACGGCACCGACCAGGGCAAGATCTCCTCGGTGATCTACAACCGTCTCAACAACCCCACCAGCGAGACGGCGGGCTATCTGAACATCGACGCCACCATCCTGTATGTCACCGGCGGCACCAAAGTAAACACGCAGGCGGACACCCCCTATAACACTTATACCCACAAGGGACTCCCCCCCACCGCCATCTCCTGTCCCGGTGTGGACGCCCTGAAGGCGGCGGTGAACCCCGACTCTACCAATTACTACTACTATGCGCTGGGCGACGACGGGGTACACCACTTCTTCCGCTCCAGCAGTGAGCACCAATCTTTCCTCAATAGCCAGGAGCTGTACAAGAATGACTAAACAAATCGAACTGCTCTCCCCCGCCGGGGACATGGAACGACTGAAAATGTCCCTGGCATACGGGGCAGACGCGGTCTATCTGGCGGGCAATGATTTTGGTATGCGTGCCTTTGCCGGCAACTTCACCGAGGAGGAAATGCGTCAGGCAGTGGAACTGTGCCACAGCAAGGGCGTGTCCATCCATGTGACCTGCAACACCATGCCCCGCAACGACGAGGTGGCCCGGCTGCCCCAGTGGCTGGAGTACCTCCAGTCTCTGGGGGTGGACGCCGCCATCGTGGCCGACGTAGGTGTGCTCTCTTTGCTGAAAAAGCACGCTCCCAAGGTCAAGGCACACATCTCCACCCAGGCCAGCATCTCCAACTATCAGGCTGCCCGTGCCTGGTACGATCTGGGTGCCAGCCGGGTGATTCTGGCCCGGGAGCTGTCCCTGGATGAGATCCGGGAGATCCGGGCCAAGGCCCCCAAGGAGCTGGAGATCGAGGCTTTTGTCCACGGCGCCATGTGCGTCAGCTACTCCGGCCGTTGCCTGCTGAGCAACTATATGACTGGCCGGGACGCCAACCGGGGCGCCTGCGCCCAGCCCTGCCGCTACAAGTACGCTTTGATGGAGGAAAAGCGCCCCGGGGAATACTTCCCCATCGGCGAAGATGAGGGCGGCGCCTTCATTATGAACTCCCGGGATATGTGCATGATCGACCACATTCCGGAGCTGATGGAGGCGGGCCTCAACTCTCTCAAAATCGAGGGCCGTGCCAAGAGCGCCTACTACGCCGCCGCTGTCACCGCCGCCTACCGCCACGCCATCGACGCAGCGGCCGCCGGTCAGCCCATGGACCCGGTGTGGCGGGAAGAGGTGGACAAGGTGAGCCACCGCCCATACTCCACCGGTTTCTACTTCGGCCAGCCCGGCCAGTACACCGGCGACGCCCGGTACGTCCGGGAGTGGCAGGTGGTGGCCATTGTCACCGCTTGCGATTCTGAGGGCAACGCCACCCTGTCCCTGCGCAATAAGTTTGCCGTGGGAGATGAGCTGGAGTTGGTGGGCCCCGACGTGGCTGCCACCCCCTTTACCGCCGGCGCCATGGAGGATGAAAACGGCTGGCCCCTCACTGAGCCCCGTACTCCCCAGATGGTATTCCGCATGAAGCTGCCCCGTCCGGTGCCCCCTCTGTCCATCCTCCGGGCCTGCCGGGAAAATTCCTGATATGCAAAAGTCCAGGCGAAATTCGCCTGGACTTTTTTGTGACCTGGAAGTCTGCCCAGTCGTTATATGGGTGAAAGGAGGCGGTACGATGAAGGAACAAGACGCGTTGACCAGGCGGTTTGAATCAGCCTATGCTGCCTATGGCACATCGGTCTACCGGCTGGCCATGGTCTATCTGGGCCGCCCGGCGGACGCCGAGGATATCACTCAGGAGGTCTTTCTCAAGCTGCTGTACAAGGCCCCCGCTTTTGCCGACAGGGAGCACGAGAAGCGCTGGCTGCTGCGGGTGACCGCCAATCTGTGTCGGGACCAACTGAAAAACTTCTGGCGGCGGCAGACGATAACCCTGGACGAAAGCTGCCCTGTGCCGGAAGGCCCGGACCGGGCGGTGCTGGAGACCATTCTGGCCCTGCCCGAGACCTACAAGGGCCCCATCCACCTTCACTACTACGAGGGCTACTCGGTGGCGGAGGTGGCAGAGATCCTGAAGCTGAGCCAGTCAGCGGTAAAAATGCGGCTGAAACGGGGCCGGGAGCTGCTGAAACTGGAACTGGACACCGGATGGGAGGGAAGCGTATGAACACCCGGGATTATCGCAACGCAATGGACCAGCTGAACCCCGCCCCCGATCTGGAGGGGCGAATCAAAGAGCAGCTGAATCTGCCCCCCAGGCGGCAGGCGCACCCCCGCAGGCTGGCGGGCAAGGCTCTTGTTGCGGCTGCCGCCATCGCCTGCACCTTTATGGTGGCTATGGCAGTGAGCCCCCAGCTGCGGGCGGCGGTGCTCACCTTCTTCCACCTGGAGGAAACCGAGCAGGTGCCCGGCCCTGTGGGCGAGGCGCCGGAGGAACCGGAAATGACCCAGACCACCATTGACGGTCTGGTGGAGGCCCAGTATATCCGTCTCCCTAACGCCGGGGCGGGCTATGACTACGGTGTCGGCACCCTGTTTCAGGCAGAGCGGGCTGACGACGGCACCCTCCTAGCCCGCCACTACTGGGCGGCGGAGGGGGATCAGCTGGTCCCCCTGGAGACCCACACCACCCGGTTTTCCACTACCTGGGAGGGCGTGACCTATACCGACACCGTCTACTGGTGCGAGTATGAGGGGGCAATCTCCTGCCATTGTGACGGCACCGCCGGCTATGCCCTGGACTACGACTGTAATGCTATCGCCATCCCCGGCTCCACCGACAGCGTCATCCTCCGTCTCAGCCAGGGCAGCCAAACGGACTACCGGCAGTACCCGGTGCTGCTGGACCTGGAAACCGGAGCAGTCACCGACCTGCTGGATGGCACCGGCTGGGAAAAGGCCGCGCCTCTGACTGACATACGGTGGTCAGACGATTTGTCCGCCGCCATTCTGTCCAGCAACCGCACGGGCTGGTTCTACTGTGACCGCACGGCCCAAACCACCACCGCCCTGGACCAGCTCACCGGCCTGGAGGTATTCAGCGCCTGGTTTGATCAGGACGGCGCCCTGATCCTGCTGACCCTCTCCGGGTCGGAAGGGGACTGCTACGATGTCTGGACCTGGCAGCCGGAGAACGGCCAGCTGAAGCGCACCTTCTCCCAGCTGCCGGTCTACCAGTCCCGGGAGGAGAACCCCCACGGCTTCCAGTTCTTCTTTGGCGGCAGACGGGGCATCTATGTGGCGGAGGACGGCACGGTATCGGTGCTGGACCTGGTTACCGGTGGGACCACCATTGTGGAGGATTTCTTATTGTCCCAACAGGAGAACGCCACCTTGATCGCCAATACTTCCGGCACCAAGGTTCTGTTTGCCAGCTACGACGACCAGGCCGACGGGCTTGGGATATCCAGCCTTGGAGTCATGGACCTGGAGCGCGGCGTGTTCACCCTGCTGGATCGGGAAAATTACGACGCCCTGCACGAGGGCTCCCTGAGCTGGTTCGATGAGGACCGGGTAGCCATCACCGCCCACGGCAAGGAGGACTACAACGAAACCTATCTCTACCTCTACCGTTTCTGACCGGCAGGCGGCCCGCGTATCTGCGCGGGCCGCCTTTTTCTTGTACTGTTTCGCGTTGGAAGCAGATTGTTGTTATTGTCACAACAAGGAGGAAATGGTTCCCAATTTCTCACATTCCCGTTTCTAAACCAATTAGTTTTATTTTAAAATGTTATTGTCATGTTTTTAACTTATATGTCGCAAATATAACAATATTTTGTTAAAAATTAAACTTTTTAAAACTTATTGACAACTTTAATTTGGCAGATTATACTTGCGTCAATCATTTGGGCGCAGGCGCCCGGCACAAGGAGGAAATCTGCTATGTCCACTTACTACTTCCTGCCCACCCGCAATGTGTTCGGTGAAGGAGCCGTCAATGAGATCGGTGCGCTGATGAGCAGCCTGAACGTCAGCCACGCTATGATCGTCACCGACAAGTTCCTGGCCCAGTCCGGCATGGCCGCCTCCATCCAGGAGATCCTGTCCGGCTCCGGTATCCGGTCGGTGGTCTTTGACGGGGCCGAACCCAACCCCACCGACAAGAACGTGGAGGCAGGCGTGGCCTTCTTCCAGCAGAACGGCTGCGACTCCATTATCTCCCTGGGCGGCGGCTCCTCCCACGACTGTGCCAAGGGCATTGGCCTGGTGGCCAGCAACGGCGGTACCATCCACGACTACGAGGGCGTGGACAAGGCCTCCAAGGACGTGGTCCCCCTGATGGCCATCAATACCACCGCCGGCACCGCCTCTGAGATCACCCGCTTCTGCATCATCACCGACACCACCCGCAAGGTGAAAATGGCCATTGTGGACTGGCGAGTCACCCCCAAGATCGCCGTCAACGACCCGGTCCTCATGAAGGGGATGCCCGCTTCCCTCACCGCCGCCACCGGTATGGACGCCATGACCCACGCCATTGAGGCCTATGTCTCCACCGCCGCCAACGTACTCACCGACTCCGCCGCCCTGATGGCGGTGAAGATGATCTACCAGTACCTGCCCAAGGCGGTGGCCAACGGCGACTACATGAAGGCCCGGGACAAGATGGCCTACGCCCAGTATCTGGCGGGCATTGCTTTCAATAACGCCTCTCTGGGCTACGTCCACGCCATGGCCCACCAGCTGGGCGGCTACTACAACCTGCCTCACGGCGTATGCAACGCCATCCTGCTGCCCTATGTGGAGGAATTCAACCTCATCGGCAACCTGAATCGCTTCCGGGATCTGGCCCAGGCCATGGGGGAACAGATCGACGGCCTGTCCACCGGGGATGCCGCGGCCAAGGCCATCCAGGCCATCCGCACCATCAGCCGCCAGGTGGGTATCCCCTCTGACCTGAAGCAGTTGGGGGTCAAGCCGGAGGACTTTGAGATTATGGCGGAAAACGCCATGAAGGACGTCTGCTGCCTCACCAATCCCCGCAAGGCCACCAAGGCCCAGATCATCGAGATCTACCGCCGGGCCTACGAAGGCGAATAAGAATCTCCGCCGGGCGTGCCTCAAGGCACGCCCGGCTTTGTCGCCTCTTTATTTTATTGTTTTTCAATAAATTTATATTGACTTTCAGTTTTCCACATGGTAGGATGGCCTCGAAAGGAGCGATCCTTATGACTCCGTCACCTACCTCCCGGTTGGGGGGATTTGCAGCGGGACATTTTGTGATCACTGCCCTCTGCGCTCCCCTGTTGTTCTTAGGGCCCCAATTGTTTGCATCCGTTTCCTCACCGCTTCAGGCACTGTGGATGATGGTCCTCTATCTTCCCGCCGGGTGGATCATGGCTGCCGTCCGCCGCTGGAACCGGCCTACACCGAAAGAGGGCGTAAAGGCTGTTCTTTGGCCCGCCCTGCTTGCCTGGGGCTGGGCCTTTGGAGGGTGGCTTCTGCTTATCTGTCCTTCCCTTCTCTCCGGCATAGGCTTCTGGATGCTGACAAGCACCTACTTTTTGGCGTGCCCCTCCTTTGTGTTCATGCTGGCCGCCCTGGGGCAGAATGCAGATCTTACCGCCTGGAGCACCTTCGGCTTCACCTGGTATCTCTCCATATTTCTGGCCGGTCTGCTACCGCCGCTGCTCTTCTTTCTGGGGTCGCTTCTGCCGAAAAAGCGGTTGACAACGGCGAAAAATGTGATAGAATAAGGCAGTTGAAGCGCAATGACGAAGCCAAGCAGACCACGCCGCGACCAGCGAGAGGGGACGGTGAGAGCCCTCCGCGACACGAGCCTGCGCGCCACTTCTGAGCGGCCCGGGAGGACCGGGACGATTCATCCCCGTTACCGGATGCAATGAGATGCGCTCTTTGGGCGCAGATCAGGGTGGTACCGTGGAGTGAACATTGCTCCGCCCCTGACATGGGGGCGGGGCTTATTTTTTTGCAGAGGAGATTGAATCATATGCCCAAGAAGTTCGGTCTGAACGAACTGCGCGAGATGTTCCTGTCCTTCTTTGAGACCAAGGGACACCTGCGCCTGCCCAGCTTTTCCCTGATTCCCCAGAACGACGCCTCCCTGCTGCTCATCAACAGCGGCATGGCGCCCATGAAGCCCTTCTTCACCGGCGAGCAGGAGCCCCCCCGCCACCGTGTGACCACCTGCCAGAAGTGCATCCGCACCGGCGACATTGAGAACATCGGTCACACCGCCCGTCACGGCACCTACTTCGAGATGCTGGGCAACTTCTCCTTCGGTGATTACTTCAAGAAGGAGGCCATTCACTGGGCCTGGGAGTTCCTGACCTCCCCCGAGTGGGTGGGCCTGGACCCCAACCGCCTCTACCCCTCTGTGTTCGCCGGCAATGAGACCACCCCCGCCGACGACGAGGCTTTCCGCATCTGGAACGAGGAGATCGGCATCCCCGCCGACCGCATCTTCAAGTTCGGCAAGGAGGATAACTTCTGGGAGCACGGCTCCGGTCCCTGCGGCCCCTGCTCCGAGATCTACTACGACCGCGGCGAGCAGTGGGGCTGCGGCAAGCCCGGCTGCACCGTAGGCTGCGACTGCGACCGCTATATTGAGGTGTGGAACGTAGTGTTCTCCCAGTTCGACAACGACGGCGAGAACCACTACACCGAGCTCAAGCAGAAGAACATCGACACCGGCATGGGCCTGGAGCGTCTGGCCTGCGTGTGCCAGGATGTGGCCTCCCTGTTTGACGTAGACACCGTCATGAACATCACCAACAAGGTGAGCGAGATCACCCATGCCCACTACGGCGAGACCGCCGCCAAGGACGTGTCTCTTCGCGTTATCACCGACCACATCCGCTCCGCCACCTTTATGATCTGCGACGGCGTGCTCCCCTCCAACGAGGGCCGGGGCTACGTCCTCCGCCGCCTGCTCCGCCGGGCCGCCCGCCACGGCAAGCTGCTGGGCGTCAACGATCCCTTCCTGTATGAGGTGTGCGACACCGTTATTCACGAGAACGAGGGCCACTACCCCGAGCTGCGGGAGCGGCAGGACTATATCACCAAGGTCATCCGCACCGAGGAGGAGAACTTCGCCCGCACCATCGACGGCGGCCTGAAGATCTTCAACGAGATGCTGGAGGGCCACAAGGCCGGCGGCGAGACCGTGTTCTCCGGCGCTGACGCCTTCAAGCTGTACGACACCTACGGCTTCCCCATCGACCTGACCATCGAGATGGTTGAGGAGCAGGGCATGACCGTGGATCAGGCCGCCTTCCAGAAGCTGATGCAGGAGCAGAAGGAGCGCGCCCGTAAGGCCCGCGAGGCTCTGGGCGATCTGGGCTGGGCCGGAGTGGAATTTGGTAAGGACGTGCCAGAGACCGAATTCATGGGCTACGAAAACACCTCCATCACCGGTGCAAAGGTGGTGGCTTTAGTGGTGGAGAACGAGCAGGCCGAGGAGCTCATGCCCGGCGTGGAGGGCATCGTGGTGCTGGACAAGACCCCCTTCTACGCTGAGATGGGCGGCCAGGTGGCTGACCACGGCGTCATTGCCAAGAGCGGGGAGGACGGCTGTCTGTTCCAGGTCACCGATGTGCAGAAGAACAAGGGCGGCAAGTATATGCACTACGGCAAAGTGACCGAGGGGGTCCTGAAGCTGGGGGACACTGTCTCCGCCCAGATCGACGTGCCCCGGCGGAAGGCCATCATGCGCGCCCACTCTGCCACCCACCTGCTGGACAAGGCCCTGCGCACCGTGCTGGGAGACCACGTGCATCAGGCGGGCTCCCTGGTGGAGCCCGACCGGCTGCGTTTTGACTTCACCCACTTTTCCGCCATGACCGCCGAGGAGCTGGGCCAGGTCAGCGCCGTAGTCAACGAGGCGGTGCTGGAGGGCTATGACATCCACACCGATGTGATGCCCATTGAAGAGGCCAAGAAGCGGGGCGCCATCGCCCTGTTCGGTGAGAAGTACGGCGACACCGTCCGCGTGGTGGACATGGGCGAGGGCTACTCCGTGGAGTTCTGCGGCGGCACCCACCTGGACAACACCGCCAAGGTGGGCGTGTTCCACATCGAGAGCGAGTTCTCCGTGGCCTCCGGCGTCCGCCGTATTGAGGCCACCACCGGCGCTCAGTCCCTGAAGATTATGAACCAGAACCAGCAGAAGCTGTTTGAGGCCGCTGCCGTGCTCAAGGCCAAGCCCAGCGATCTGCGGGAGAAGGCCGAGCAGACCATCAGCGAACTGCGTGAGCTGCGCCACATGGTGGAGGGCTTCAAGGCCAAAGAAGCCATCAATCAGGCTGGCAACTTCCTGATGGGCGCCAAGGACGTAGGCGGCCTGAAGGTGCTTACCGCCACCCTCAACGATGCCGATGCCGACCGTCTGCGCAAGATGGGCGATTTCCTGCGGGATAAGGACTCCAGCGTAGTAGCCGTTCTGTCCAGCGTGAAGGACGGCAAGATCACCTTCCTGTCCGTGTGCGGCAAGGACGCCGTGGCCAAGGGCATCAAGGCCGGTGACCTGGTGAAGCAGGTGTGCTGCTGCTGCGGCGGCAAGGGCGGCGGCAAGCCCGACAGCGCCATGGGCGGCGGCTCCGATGTCCTCAAGCTGGACGACGCTTTGGCTAAGGTGGACGACTTTGTGGCCGAGAAGCTGGGGCTGTAAGCCGCCCAGCGCTTAGGGTGCAGACGACGCCCTTCCAAGCGTTTTGATCCGGCATCGCCGGACCAAAACCTTGATGCCGGGGCAATTCACTTGCCCCGCGCAGATCAAATAAACGGGGTCCCCATGAAATGATCTCATTTTATGGGGCTCGGCGGCAAGCCCGACAGCGCCATGGACGGCGGCTCCGACGTCCTCAAGCTGGACGACGCTCTCGCCAAAGTGGATAACTTTGTGGCCGAGAAACTGGGTCTGTAAATCACCATCCCAGTTGTCATAGCGGGCGTCGTCCAGCCCCGCCGCAAGTGCGGCGTCCCAAGCGTTTTGCCAAAGGCAAAACCTTGATGCCGGGCGGATTCATTCCGCCCGAGCAGATGTAATAAATGGGGCCCCCACACGACATGGTCGTGCGGGGAACGACGCCCTGGCCAAGGTGGACAACTTTGTGGCCGAGAAGCTGGGGCTGTAAATCACCCCCACTTTGAAGTATTTTAGACACAGAAAGTAGGCACATTTTTCATGTTTCCCCAAGATCCCATGATTCTGCTCAGTTATGTCAACACTAAACTGCGGGACTTCTATCCCTCCCTGGACGCCCTGTGCGACGATCTCCAGGCGGATAAGGACGAGATCTCCCAGAAGCTGTCCATCCTGGATTGCCAGTACGATCCGGACCGGAACCAGTTTGTACGGATGTAATCTGCACAGAATCAAAATGGGCCCGCTGCATAGCGCAGCGGGCCCATTTTTCTGTTCTGATATTCAAAATTCCTTTTTGGCGTAGATCTCCTGTGCGATGAAGTAGGAGATCAGGTAGCCGCCAATAGCCAGCAATCCCAAGAGGACGGGCAGGGCGGTCAGCAGCCACGCCGGAGGCGTGGGCAGAGTGATCTGGTTCTTGGCCAGTCCCCCAAGCAGCACAGCGCCGCCAAAAATCACTACAAAGGTGATCATGCTGATCACTCTGGCCTTCTCCGCCCCATACTTGAGCAGGAAGGGCAGAATGATGGCGTCCAACACCAGCGTAAGCACGCCGCAGGACAGGGCAATGAGTACCAGGTCATCCAGCGTTGTCTCGGTCAGTCCGGCCAAGGAAAGGCACACCATCAGGCCCGCCGCCACCGCCACACTTACCACGATTACCAACAGGGTGAACACATATTTCCCGGCCACCACCCCCCGCCGTCCGGCGGGGGTGGCCACCGCGTACCGGTCCCAATGGGCGGCATCGTCCAGTGCCACCGAGGACACGGGAATGGTGAGACCGAATACGGCTACCAGAGCCCCCAAGATGGAGAAATCAAACACCCCGGTCACGCAGAAGCCTCCGTACACGACGAGAAAGAGCAGCAGCGTAGAGAGCTGCTTGCGCAAAGCCACAATATCCTTATAGATCAGCCCGGTCATTGGGCATCCCCCTTTCCGGTAAAGACCATGATATCCTCCAGGGTGGCGGGGTCCACCGTCAGGCCCGGATAGTGGCGGGCAAAGGCGTGCCGGTCCTTTACCAGGGCCTCACACCCGAACTGTCCCACCCGGCTGCCCGCCAGCAGGGACCGGTCCACCCGCTCCAGATCGGTGCGGCTGCACACCAGCTTGCCGTAGGAGTCCAGCAGTTCGTCCTTGGCGCCGGACAAAACTACCCGCCCCTTGTGGAGATAGGTTACATAGTCCGCGGCCTTCTCCAAGTCGCTGGTGATATGGCTGGAAATGAGGATAGAATGCTCCTCGTCCTGAATAAAGTTGAGAAACTCATCCAGAATCTCATCCCGCACCACCGGGTCCAGGCCGGAGGTGGCCTCGTCCAGGATCAGCAGCCTGGGTTTGGCTGCAAAGGCAGCCGCAATAGCCAGCTTCATTTTCATGCCCCGGGAAAAGGTCTTGACGGTCTTTTTCTCCGGCAGCTCAAATTTCCGCAGATAGCTCCCGTAGCACGTTCCATCCCAGTTGGGATAGAGTTTGGACAGGGTCTTGCCAACCTGGACCGGGTTGAGGGTATCGTGGAAGAGGGACTCGTCCAGTACCACCCCCACCTGACTCTTTACTGCCCGCTCGTCACGGACAGCGTCCAGCCCAAAGACGGAGATCTCCCCACCATCCCGGTGGATCAGATTCAGAATACATTTGATGGTGGTGGACTTCCCTGCCCCGTTCTCCCCGATCAGACCCATAATGGTGCCGCCGGGCACAGTGAAGGATACGTCGTCCAGCTTAAAGGAGCCGTAATCCTTAGTGAGATGGCATACTTCCAATACGTTATTCATACGATTTCCTCTCCATACAGAAGGCTGAGGGTCTCGGTCAGCTCCGCCAGGGTGACGCCGCCGGTCTTGGCGATGTCCACCGCTTGGGAGAGATGCTCCTCCGCCCGGCGGAGGGTCTCCTCATGGACCAGCTCCAGGTTTCGTGGGGCTACAAAGCACCCCTTCCCCGGCACGGTGGTGATAAAGCCGTCCCGCTCCAGCTCTTCATAGGCTCGTTTGGTGGTGATGACAGAAATACGCAGTTCCTTGGCCAGCAGCCGCATGGAGGGAAGGGCCTCCCCCTCGGCCAGCTCTCCCCGGAGGATGAGGCCCTTCATCTGCCGGGTGATCTGGTCGTAAATGGGCACGCCGCCGGAGTTGCTGATGATGATATCCATGGTGCACCTCGTTGTCATGCTGTATATACTTGACATATACAGTAATAACATATAGATACACAGTTGTCAAGGGGCAGGAAACATTTTCTTGCCATCTGGCTACAGACCCGGTATGATGGTGGCAAAGGATCCATAAAGGAGGAACGTGTCATGTATGCGCCTATCCTGGAGATCAACACCAACAAAGTGACCGAAAACGCCAAAAAGCTCCATGATTTCTGTGCATCCAAGGGGGTGGAGCTGGTCTTTGCCACCAAAGGCTTCTCGGCCCGGCCGGAGGTGATCCGGGCGGCCATGGCAGGGGGCATCACCTCCTTTGCCGACAGCCGGATGAAGAACATCATGGCCGCCAAACAGGCCATCCCCGGTCTCAAGTACCTTCTCATCCGTATCCCCGCTATCCTGGAGGCCGAGGAGGTGGTCCGCTGGGCAGACTGGAGCCTCCAGAGCCAGATCGAGGTGATCCGGGCGGTGTCGGAGGCCGCTCTGCGGCAGGGCAAGATCCACCCCATCATCCTGATGATCGACGTAGGGGACCTGCGGGAGGGGGTGTTCGGCCGGGAGCAGCTGGACGAGATCGTACCCCAGATCCTGGCCTGCCCCGGCGTGAAGCTGGTTGGCCTGGGCACCAACGTGGGATGCTACGGCAGCGTGTTACCCTCGGTGGACAATACAGCTATTCTGGTGGAGCTTCGGGACTACCTCAACAGGACCTACGGCTGCTCCATCTCGGTGCTGTCGGTGGGCGGCACCTGCGCCCTCAAGCTGCTGGAGGATGGCGTTATGCCCGCCGGGATCAACCAGCTGCGGGTGGGCGAAGCGATACTTTTCGGCGAGGACACCACCGGCAATCGATTTTTGGAGGGCTATCACCACGACGCCTTTTTGTTCAAGGCCCAGGTGGTGGAGCTGCGCCGCAAGCCCTCGGTGCCCATCGGCGAGCTGGGCCGGGACGGCAAGGGGGACACCCCGGAGTATCCTGACCGTGGTGTGCGCCTGCGGGCCATCTGCGCCGCCGGCAAGCAGGACGTGGCCTGGGCCGCCCTCACCCCTACCCTGCCGGGGGCGGAGATGATCGGAGCCAGTTCCGATCACCTGATCGTGGACGTGGAGGACTGCGGCGGGCAGGTGCAGGTGGGCGACTGGCTGGAGTTCCGGTGCGGCTATATGGCGGTGCTGGACGCCACCACCTCCGCCTATGTGGATATTGTGGTGAAGTAAATAAAAAAGGTTCCGGATCAACGCTCTACCGCGATGCCTCTTGGTGCGGCATCTCTCCTATGCCGCTATAGACCTGCTCTTAAGCGGCAGTACTCAAATGTGTGTCACTTGGCTTTCCCATGACAAGACCCCCTGATGTAGTCTGTTTCCTACATCAGGGGGTCTTTTGTCTCAGTCTGTTGTTACAGGGCCTGCCTCTTTTGTCCTTTCGGCCCCACTCTTTGGTCATCTCAGGAAATCTCTATCACATATACGGAGGTTTTGGTCCTGGAAACAGTACGATCGATCCCGGTAAGCACGTCAGGCTCACGGGCTCCATAGGTATATGTGACCTGAACCCGTGCCACCCCACTGGCCAGGGCACGCACGGTACAGGTTTGGCTGCTGGTGTTGGTCAGGGAGATAAGGGTATCTCCAGAGAGGATCTCCCAGGAATAGGTTTCATAGGCGGGTAGGAACTCCCGATTATTGAAAGAGAGCGCCTGGCTCTCTCCACGACGCATCTGGACACGTTCCCCCTCCGACGGGTTCTCCCGGCTTACCGGAGCAGCGGCCAAAAGTTCCAGCTCATAGGGTGCGGTGTCAAAGCGGGCGTACACATAGAAGACCGCATCGCCGCTCCGGTCCAAATAGAGGACCCGAACAGTTGCTTCCCGCAGGGTGGAGGCGTTATCGTAGAGCGGGGTGGTCCACGCCCCGCTGTGAAGGACGCCCAGGATGGTGCCCCAGTCGATACCGGTAAGAAATCCCTCATCCAGCGTACCGGGAAGCAGAATACCTTTTCCCTCCCGTTCCAGCTCCCGCTGGGTATACTGGTCGCCGGAGATCATCTGACCCGCCGGAGCGGTAAAATAGACCTTTTCATTGCGGTAGTAGTCCTCTACCCACAGCTCGTCCCGTGTCTCCGAGGAGACGAAAGATACGTTGCCGGTCAGCCGAGCGCCATCCCGAAGTATCATGGCGCGGCCCGAGGTAGTGCGGAGACGGCCGTCGGTGGTCTCATAGCTGCCGTCAGCCAGGCGGTAGAGCCCGGCGGAGGCGGAGGGACCGGAAGGCTGCACCGACACGTTCTGGCTTCCATAGCGCAAGCCGGCGTCAGCAATGGAGATCTGCCGGGGCACATAAATCTTCACCTTGATCCGGGAGGAGGTGACGGTACCCCACACGCACAGGTTGCAAGAAGAATCGTCATCCAGATACTGGATGTTCATCGTGGAGAGCGCATCGGCATTTGACCCGGTATAGTCCAGCCCCCAAGAGAAGAATCGCTCCCTGGAGTAACTGCGGTCATAGCTGTCCACTACCTGGAAGCCTTGCTGGCAGAGCAGCTCTATATAGGCCTGCACCACGTCCATGTCTTCCGGTTCGCCTTTGAAGGAGCGGACCACAAAGCCATTGTTCTCCGAAGGCTCTTCGTACGAGAAGGCGCCGTTGCAGTAGTTGGCAAAATCCTGGATCCAGGCCCCTTCCGGGGCAGAGGCATTCTGACTCAGAGGGCTGGAGATCAGTTCCTTACCGTTACCGGAGCCTGCGGAAGGACGGGTCTGCAGCTGAATATGCTTGCGTTGGGAGGGAACGGCGATACGGGAAACCAAAGCCGCTACCTCGCTTCTGGTAATGGTGGAGTTGGGGGCGAAGGTGCCGTAGGCGTCGTTCCCGGTCAGGATCCCGGCCCGATAGAGGAGATAGATCTCATCCTTGGAGGAGACTACGTCGCTGAGGCTGCCGTCAGCAATGGTATTAATGGCAGGGAAGGCAGAGGCAGGCAGGGCGCGGGAAAACAGCACCGCGCAGGTCTCCCGGGTGGCCTGTGCAGTATAGTCGGAGTAATCCCGGGGCAGGATATCCTGCTCCAGAGCATAGTCCACATAGACCTGATACCAGGGCGAACTCTGACGGAAGGCCTCCGTGCCGGTGTAGTAGATGCTGTGAAGCCGAGCGGCCAGAGCCACCGCTTCTCCCAGTGTCATGGTGCCGCCCGGCAAAAAGGAGGAGGCACCCACGCCTTTCATCAGACCCAGCTCATATGCCGTCTCAACACTGGAGGAAAACCAGTCGGAATCCCTGACGTCAGTGAAAAGGCCGCTCTGATAGGTAGATACAGCGGTAAAATTGGACAGGCCCTGAGCTGCGGAGGCACTCGTCAGGAAAAGTGTGCTGCTGAGGAGAATCGCAAGGCAGACGGAAAGCAATCGCTTGCAGCGGGTTTTCATAGCTGACATCCTTTCTTTTTTTGCATGGACACTGGTGCCGTCCGGCCTAGAGTGACTACAATATAGCACAATTTCCCTAATAAAGCAATCCCAGGGAGTCCCACAGGATTAAGTAAACATAGAAGAAAAAGCCTTCATATAACCCACGCATCACACACCGCCTTATTGCGACCATATTTTTCCAATTTATGGGTTACACTGTCTCTGATACCGGAAGGGCAAATACGCCCCAAAGCAAAGGAGACAGGGACCATGGCAACAAAAGAGAAGCTGAAAACCAAGGCGGCGCGGCTGCGGGAGGAGGCCCGGGAGACGGGAAAGGTGGTATTCCGTGCTCCGGCGCTGGTGCGCTTTGCCGAGTGCGTCATCCGCTTTTTGCTGGGGGCCCTGCTGGCGGGGGCGGAGATCTTCGGGGGCTATGCCCCCTTCGGACTGGGACTGGTGGGAGCCTCCGGCTCGGGGCTGGACGGCTTCTGCGCCCTGCTGGGGGCCTGCTTCGGCTACCTGACCATGGAGGGCTTTGTGGAGGGCCTGCGGTACGCAGCGGCCTGTGTGCTGGTCTTTTCGGTGGCCTTCGCCTTCTTTGACGTAGGGGCCTACCGGAAAAGCTGGTTTATGCCGCTGGCCGCCGCCGCCATCGACGGGGTTACCGGCTTCATCTACCTGTCCGACCAGGGCTGGACGCCGGAAAGTTTGATCTTCTTCGGCACTGAACTGCTGTTGTGTGGGGCGTCGGTATACTTCTACCGCATTGCCTTCACCCCCTGGACCGAAAAGCGTGAGGAAGAGGGACTGACCGCCCGGCAGACCATCAGCCTGCTGCTGCTGTTGGGAACCCTGCTGCTCACCCTGTCCAAGCTGACCCTGCTGGGGGATCTGTCGGTAGGCCGCTTTGCTGCCGCGGTGGCGGTGATGGCGGTGGCCTACAAGGGAGGCGTCAGCATCGGAGCCACCGTCGGCGTGGCGGTTGGTCTGGGTATGGACCTGTCCACCGGCGGGATGCCCTTTTACGCCATGGCCTACGCCCTGTCCGGGGTGATGACCGGTGTGTTCCACCGCCAGGGCAAACTGGCCGCCACCCTGGCCTATGTGCTGTCCAACGCTCTGGCGGTACTGTGGACCTGGAAGGACGGGCTACACATTCCTCTGCTCTACGAGGTGTTTGCCGCCTCGGTGGTCTTTCTCCTGCTGCCGGACAAGCTGCTGCGGCAGGTGGGCGCCCTGGTGGCCCGGGAGCCCAAGCACGGCACTCAGGAGCGAGCCATGGCCTATGTAAAGGGCCGGATGGAGGACACCGCCGCCGCCTTCAAGAGTCTGTACGAATCCATGCGGGGTACCCTCCACACCGGACGCCCCAACGATAACGACACTGCCGCTATCTTTGACCGGGCGGCGGACCGGGTGTGCAAGCGCTGCCCGCTCCAGACCTCCTGCTGGCAGCGGGATTATGTGTCCACCTACAACGCCCTCAACGACGCCCTGCCCGCCATGCTGGAGCGGGGCCGGGGCGAGGGGGGCGACTTCCCCGCTTATTTCTCCAACCGCTGCATGAAGTTTGCCGACTTCCTCACTTCCGTCAACGAGGAGCTGGCAGGACTGCTCTACCGGCGGCAGTACCAGAGCCGTCTGCGGGAGAATCGGGCGGCGGTCTGCCGGCAGTACGGCGAGCTGGCTGAGGTGCTGGGCACGGCGGCGGCGGAGCTGAGCGCCGAGCTGATCCCCGACCCGGTGCGGGAAAAGCGGCTGCGGCAGTATCTCACCGCCCAGGGGGTGGAGTGCGAGCTGGCCGTGTATTACGACGAAGCGGGCCACTTACGGGTAGAGCTGGAGGGGGCCGGTCTCTCTCCCCTGCGGCAGAGCAGCCAGGTGGACAAGCTGGCCAAGCTGATGAACTTCCCCCTCCGGCTGGTGGAGGAGGGCCGCCGGGACAGGCTGGTGCTGGTGCAAAGCGAGCCGCTGATGGCGGTGGCCGGGGTGGCCGCCCGAAAGAAGGACGGGCAGACCGTGTCGGGTGATACGGGGGCCTGGTTTAAACACGACGACGGCGCCCTCTATGTGCTGCTGTGCGACGGCATGGGCTCGGGACGGCTGGCCCAGCGGGAGAGCACCCTGGCGGTGCGGCTGCTGGAGCAGTTCCTCCGGGCGGGCGTGCGGCCGGAAAATGCCCTGCGGACTCTCAGCTCCGCCCTGGCCCTCCGGGGTGAGGATGAAATCGGCTTCACCACCATCGACCTTTTGCGGGTGGATCTTTTCACCGGCGAAGGCGACATCTACAAATACGGCGCGGCCCCCAGCTATGTAAAAAAAGGGACCGCCGTCAGCCGGGTTACCGGCTGCGCCCTCCCCGCCGGGCTGGCGGGGGGCGAGGGAGGCGCCCCCGACGTGACCCACCTAAAGCTGGAGGCGGGAGACTGCGTACTGCTTATCAGCGACGGAGTCACCGGCGGACAGCCAGACCAGTGGGTACGGGACAAGCTGTCCGCCTTTGACGGCCAGAGCCCCCGGGATCTGGCCCAAGAACTCATAGACGAGAGCGAACAGCAGGCCGGCGCGGCGGACGACCGCACCGCCCTGGTACTCCGGCTGAGCAAACGGTAACACCACACAAGAAAGCGCCCCCATCGGAAGGTTCCGATGGGGGCGCTTTTGGTATCTTTTATTCGATGTGAACGTGGTTGTGAATGTGCTCCGAACAGTAGCAGTAGTAGCCGTTGCACTTGGAGCAGTACCGGAACTCCTCGTCGGGGTAGTCGGTGTCGGTCTTGCCGCAGACGGCGCACTTGTGAATATAACCCTTGGTTTGCTGGGCGTGCTTGGTAGCCTGCTTGAAGTTGACGGTCTGGCGGGAGTGGCGGTGGGCCGTCTGCCGCTTTACCCGGCCCAGGCTGGCCATCAGGTCATCCCAGAAGAAGATCAGGTAGTTGAGGATAGCCACGATGGGAGCCACGATGCCCGCCAGTGCAAACATCCCGACCGTGGGGAGCTGCACCAGGTTGTAAATGATGTCGTAGGCAAAGAGAGCGGCGTCCAGCCAGGCCAGCCATTTGACCTTTACCGGAATCACGAAGAAAAGCAGTACCTGCATTTCCCCGTACAGGGTGGCAAAGGAGAAGAACATAGACAGGTTGACATAGTGCATGGTGGCGGTCTCCACGGGCAGAGGGATGAACAGATAGACCAGGAAGCCCGCAATAATGTTAAGCACCACCCCAAGCAGGTAGAACACCGTAAACTTGGTCACGCCCCACTGCCGCTCCAGGATGGAGCCGATCCAGTAGTAGAAATACAGGGAGATGGCCAGGAAAAAGAGATTACTGGTCGTAGGCACAAAGATAAAGGTGAGCAACCGCCAGATCTCGCCTTTGTGGATGATATAGTAGGGCGCAAAGCACAGGGCGGACGACAGGGAAAAGCCCTGACTGAACTGATCCAGCAGCCACACCAGAACATTGCCGATGACCACCACCAGCATCAGGTTGGGGATACCGAACCGGGGATGCTTATAGCAGAACCGGTCCAGCCAGCGTTGTATCACACTCAAAAATCATTACCTCCCGAGGGGCGGCTCCACCGCCCCGCTTCCATGTGTGCCCAGTGTATCAGGGCATGGGAGAAAATTCCCAAACAATTTGTAAACTTTCCATCCGTTATTTCAGGATCTTGCGGATCTTCTCTTTCATCTTGGGGGTGAGCACCTTAGCTGCCGCCCGGTAAGGCAGCGGAGGCGGGGTCAGGTATTTCTGCTCCACCTGCTCAAAGGGCATGGCGGCAAAGGCAGCGAAGAAGGCCCCACGCTTGGCGTTGTGGGTCAGAGGATAGGCCAGCCGGGGATTGCCCGCCACAGCCTCGGCCAGAGGCCGCTCCACCTGGCCCAGCTTGTCCGCCAGAGCGTCAAAGACCTTCTGTCCTTTGGCGCTGTTGACCAGAACCAGAGAAACACCCTTCTCCCGGTCGGTGGGCAGCTTCAGCTTGGGGTCAAGGCCCCAGAAGTCACCCAGAGTCAGGTCCGCCGGACGGCTGACGCTGGTATACCGGCACTTGGCACACACCGGACGCAGGAAGAGCTGCATCCCGAAGCCCCGGCCGAAGGTGGTACGGTGGAGGGGGGTCGTGGTGCTGCCTCCGTCGGCAAAGCGGACCGTCATATGGGAGTGGGACCAGCCGTGGGCCTTGTCCCGGAACCGCAGCCCGGTGACCGGCGCGCCGTGCTCCATCCCCAGCTTTTTCAGATAGGCCTGGAACACCGCCGGAGAGGGTACGCCGTTACACACCAGATCGCAGGTGAGCAGGTTGTCGTAGTCCCGGCCCAGGTAGTGCTTCAGGCCGTCCACCTGACAGGCAAGGCCGGTAAAAAGCACCGGCTTACCCGCCTCCAGCTGCTCTTTCACCTGATGGAAGGTTTCCCCAAGATCGCTCTGAACATACTTGGAGCCCCGCATGGCGGCCACTTCCTCCATGGAGGCGGCACAGGTATGGCGCACCGCCATGTAGCCGTCAAAGGCAGCGCCGTACACCATGCCTCCCTGGTCCAGCACATGGCCGGCCAGCAGAGAGAATACACCGCCGGAGGAGCTGCCCGAGCGCACCTCGTCATTTTTGTTCCACACCCCGTGGGCGCAGTTGGGATCGGGGCCCTTTACCGGCTCAGTCAGGGCGGGACAGGCGTTTTCACACTTGCGGCAGAGGATGCACTTCTCCCCCACCACAGGCCGCAGGAAGCCCTCATGGTCGGGTTTCATCTCAATGGCCCCAACCGGGCAGACAGCGGCACAGGCGGTGCAGCCGGTGCAGTCCTCCGCCTTGCACAGGTTGGGCTTAGCCTGCTCCTGGGCCGTGCCCATTTCCTCCGGCAGGGCGGTGCCCTCCACCGCCGCTTTCAGATAGGCCAGGGAGTCCGCCCGGGCAGCCTCCAGCTTTTCATAAACCTGGTCATAGTCCATCTTGGCGTCGATGGGCACAGTGGTATCCAGACCGATGATGCGGTCGGCGCACCCCAGCCGGGAGAGCAGGCTGTAGATCCGGGAGAAGGTGGGCTCCCGCCGCTCCTTGGGGGACATGGAGGTGAAGAAATCCTTCTTGAACTGGAGGGAGAAGGCCGCCCCGTGGAAGGAGTTGGTCACCACTGCGGCGGCGTGCTGGAACAGGCCCAGGAACTCCCGGGGGCCGGCGTCAAAGACGATCTCCTTGGCCCCATCGATCTTCCGGCGGGCTCCCGCCAGCTGGACGATGGGCCACCCCGTCTGTCTGGACAGCGCCTGGGCATAGGGGGCCGCCTCTCCGGGATCGGAGACAAAGTAACACAGGATGTAAGGCCCCTGGTGTCTGGGGGCCGCGGCCAGCTTGCCCCAGTCCTCGCCGCTGAGCAGCAGGGTGGGGTCCAGCACCACCCGGGCCTCCCGGCCGGCTGCCTGACGCACCAGCACCTGGCCCCGCTTCTCACGGACCGACAGGGCGGAGAAGGGTGCCAGAAAGCGCTTCAGCTCCGCAGCCTTGTCCTCCGGCAGCTGGGGCACGCCCAGGCTGGGGGCATAGGCAATGCGGCGGCCCTCCTGCACAAAATCCAGCAGGAAGGCGGGATCAAACTGCTTGGTCTGGAAAATGTAAGGATTCCAGATCTGATCGCTGCCCGACACATAGACATCGTAGGCCGGGGGCGCGTCCTGAAGTTGTCTGAAATCGGTATACCGCTGGGGAGACAGCTCCATCTCCTCCGCCACAAAGGCCTCAAAGCGCTGGAACCGGCGCTGGAAGGCGGCGTAATGGAGGGCGGTATGGGCGTCTGACGCCATATCCCGCACAGAGGTGCTCTTCTTGAACAGCTGATTGGTGCGGGTGGTATGGGGCAGGCGGTAATCAATGATCTGGCACTCATGCCCCAGGCGCTGAATGGCCTTCATGGTGGCCAGGGCCTGGAGCTGAGCGCCGTAGTGATGAGCAAAATGGAATGTGATGAGACCGGTGCGCATAGGCTCACTCCTCGTTTGCAGGCTATCCGTAATGATTCTATTTAGTATACCACAGGAATGGGCTGTTGTATATCGTCAGAATGGAAATCCGCTGCTTTCATAGACATTCCGCTCCTTCTGTCGGAAATATTGACAGGATTCCCATTTTGTCTATGGCATTGCGGACGTCAAACCGGTATGATATGCTATAGATTATTATGGACAGGCTGTCCCCTGCCCTTTTGGGGGGACGGGCCTTCTTCTTACTACAGGGCGAAAGGAGGGTATACATCAATGAGCATTCCGGCCCGGCTCAAGGCATTTGGCATCTCCAAGGCCCTGGATTATCTGGATCGCGACCCGGATGCCAACCTCCCCAGGCTGATGGAGTGGCTGGACAAATACGCTGGGGAACGGCTCTCTCCTCCCTATCAGGCGTTGTTCCACCAGGTTATGACCGACCCCGACAACAACTGGCACCAGTTGATCCGCAGTATGTATACCGATATTGATAATAGTATCCTGAAAAAGATCTTTGAAAACTTTATCATTCACGGCCACCTGCTGGATTGGCCGGCAAAAAAAGAGTCCGGTCAGCTTGGGCAGTCCGAGGCACCCTGGTCGGTGATCATTGACCCCTCCTTCCCCTGCACCATGGACTGCACCGGCTGCGGCGCCTCCATTTTCGGCGTGCGCCCCTCCATGGAGTTCGACAGTCTGGATGAGGAGTTGGAGGCCCGCAAGGCCAGAGGCTGCCACCTGTTTATTTTCAGCGGCGGCAATCCCCTGGCCCGCCAGGAGGAAATCATTGCTCTGTGCAACAAGCACACCGACTGTGTATTCGCCGTGTTTACACCGCCCGCCTCCATTACCCCCTCCCTGTGCGAGGATCTGCTGCGGGTACGCAACCTCTTCCCTGCCATTCAGGTGGATGTGGACCCGCTGGACGCCGAGCGTGCCTCCGTACTGCTGCGGACGCACAGGCTCCCCTTTGGCGTAGCCTGCCGCTGTACGGCGGAAAATGCGGACCGGGTAGCCACTGAGGAGTACTATGACCGGATCATTGGCAGCGGAGCCAAGTTCTGCTGGTTCTTTACCTGTCCCGCTTACGGCGGGCCCACCTCACCCACCCAGGCGCAGCTGCTGGACCTGCACCAGCGGGTCCAGGCTTTCCGGAAAACCAAGCCCCTGCTTACCCTTGATTTCTGGGACGGGCCCAGCCCCTCAGCGGCCCCCCAAGGAGGTTAATGACATGAGTATTGTAAAAGATCCTTCCCTGGCCCCCTCTGGACGCCGCAAAATCAACTGGGTGCGGGACTTCATGCCCGCTCTGGGCGGCATCGAAGCCCGTTTTGAAAAGGAGAAGCCCTTTGCCGGTCTGCGGGTGGCCGTATCCGTCCATCTGGAGGCCAAAACTGCCAATCTGGGCTATGTGCTGGCCAAGGGCGGCGCTCAGGTACATCTGACCGGCTCCAACCCCCTGTCCACTCAGGACGACGTAGCCGCCGGTCTGGCCGATATGGGCGTAGAGACCTTCGGCATCCACGGCGCTATGGGCGAGGACTATGAGCATCTGCTCATTGAGACCCTGAAGTTCAAGCCTCATCTCATCATCGATGACGGCGGCGATCTGGTGGATCTGCTGGGCGGCAAGTGCGCCGATCTGGGCGAAAACCTCATCGGCGGCTGCGAAGAGACCACCACCGGCATTCTGCGTCTCAAGGCCCGGGAGCGGGAGGGCATCCTGCCCTGCCCCATGATGGCGGTCAACGACGCCAAGGCCAAGCACTACTATGACAACAAGTACGGCACCGGTCAGTCCGTGTGGGACGCCATTATGCACACCTCCAACCTGGTGGTGGCCGGCAAGACCGTGGTGGTGGCCGGCTACGGCTGGTGCGGCAAGGGCGTGGCCATGCGTGCCAGCGGCATGGGCGCCAACGTGATCGTCACCGAGGTGGACCCCTTCAAGGCACTGGACGCCACCATGAACGGTTTCCGTGTCATGCCCATGGACGAGGCCGCCAAGTACGGCGATATCTTTGTCACCGTCACCGGCTGCAAGGACGTCATCACTCCCCGCCACTTTGCCGTTATGAAGCACAACGCCATCCTCACCAACGCCGGTCACTTCGACTGCGAGGTAGACGTGAAGAGCCTGGCCGAAATGGCTGTCAAGCGTGAACTCCGCCGGGATAACATTGAGGGCTTCACCCTGCCCGACGGCCGGGTGCTCAACGTCATCGGCGAGGGCCGCCTGGTCAATCTGGCTGCCGGCAACGGCCACCCCGCCGAGATCATGGATATGTCCTTCTCCGTCCAGGCTCTGGCTCTGGAGTGGCTGCTCAAGCATCAGGATAGCCTGGAGAAGAAGCTCTATCAGGTGCCCGCCGAGATCGATGACGAGATCGGCCGGGTCAAGCTGGCCGCCATGGGTTTTGCCATCGACAAGCTCACTCCGGAGCAGGTGGACTACCTCAACGGCTGGAAGGCCTGAGGAAGCAAGTTCTTCTAACTCTATACAAAGCCCGGTTTTTGTCTATTGAAAAAGTGGGAAAAAGTCGATAAAATACCCACAGTCAATTGAATAGCCTTATCGAGAGTGGTGGAGGGAACGGCCCGATGAAGCCCGGCAACCTGCTTTGCTGCAAGGTGCCAAATCCGGCGAGGAAATCGAAAGATGAGGATGGAAGAGCCCAATGCGCTCCGCCGTCCGGCGGAGCGCGTTTTTGCTCCAGCTTAGAAAGGAAGGTAATTACCAATGGCAAACCGTCTGTTTACCTCGGAGTCCGTTACCGAGGGTCACCCCGACAAAGTGTGCGACCAGATCTCCGACGCTGTCCTGGACGACATCCTGGCCGCCGACCCCACCGCCCATGTGGCCTGTGAGACCTTCACCACCACCGGCATCGTCACCGTAATGGGCGAGATCACCACCAGCCACTACACCGACATTCCCTCCATCGTCCGCCGCACCGTGCAGCGCATCGGTTACACCGATCCCGCCTACGGCTTTGACTATCGCTCCTGCGCGGTCATGACTGCCATTGACGAGCAGTCCCCCGATATCGCCATGGGCGTCAACCAGTCCTTTGAGCACCAGGAGGGCGGCACCGACGAGGCCGACCTTATCGGCGCCGGTGACCAGGGCATGATGTTTGGCTACGCCTGCGACGAGACCCCCGAGCTGATGCCCGCCCCCATCTCCATGGCCCACAAGCTGTCCCGCCAGCTCACCGATGTGCGCAAGGCCGGCAAGCTGAAGTGGCTCCGCCCCGACGGCAAGAGCCAGGTCACCGTGGAGTACGACGACAACGGCAAGGTGCTCTCCTGCCCCGCCATCGTGGTCTCCACCCAGCACGACCCCGATATCGCTCTGAAGGACCTGCGTGAGGCCGTGGTGGAGGAAATCATCAAGCCCATCATCCCCGCTCAGTACATCACCAAGGACACCAAGTTCTACGTCAACCCCACCGGCCGCTTCGTGGTGGGCGGCCCTGTGGGCGACACCGGCCTCACCGGCCGTAAGATCATCGTGGACACCTACGGCGGTTCCGCTGCCCACGGCGGCGGCTGCTTCTCCGGCAAGGACCCCACCAAGGTGGACCGCTCCGCTGCCTACATGGCCCGCTACATCGCCAAGAACCTGGTGGCTGCCGGCCTGTGCCGCAAGTGCCAGATCGAGCTGGCCTACGCCATCGGCGTGGCTCACCCCGTCAGCGTGCTGGTAGACACCTACGGCACCGGCGTCCTCTCCGAGGAGAAGCTGTCCGCTATCGTCAACGAGTGCTTTGATATGCGTCCGGCCAAGATCATCGAGAAGCTGGACCTGCGCCGTCCCATCTACGAGCAGACTGCCGCTTACGGTCACTTCGGCCGTACCGACATCGATCTGCCCTGGGAGCACACCGACATGGTGGAGAAGCTGAAGAGCTATCTGTAAGCTTTCTAAAAAGACCTGCCGTCCGCATTTTGCGGATGGCAGGTCTTTTTATTTTTTGCACTCTGATTTCCAGCACTTGTCCCATTTTCCAGCTTATGAGATAATACATAAATAAAGCTTCTCATGAAAAGGGGCGATGTGTTCATGGAGCAGGACCGGAAGCTGCTGGCCCTTCTGGACCGGGATCCGGAACAGGGCATGGCGGACTTGATCGAAGGGTACAGCGGCCTGCTTTGGTCGGTGTGCCGCACTTATCTTCAAAGTGCCGAAGACATCAAGGAGTGTGTCAACGAGACCTTCTCGGAATTCTACTTACAGAGGGACCACTTTGATCCCAGCAAGGGCACCCTGAAAGGATACCTGGCCGTCATCGCCCGGCGGTGTGCCATACGCCGGCACCAGGAAAATTGCCGTTGGGAACGTTCCTCCTCACCACAGCCGGAGGAAGTAACGGACCCCTTCGCCCATTTGGAACAGCAGGATGAACTGGAGCGGGCCCTGTCGGCGCTGGACCCGGTAGACCAACAGATCATCCGCCTGAAATATTACGGCGGACTGACGGCCCGTGAGATCGCCGCCTCCCTGGGCCTGCCCTATGAGACGGTGAAAAAGCGGCAGCAGCGCAGTCTGAAAAAGCTGCTGCGGGCGCTGTCCCTGGGTCTGCTGGTGGCCCTCATCCTGGCCGCGCTGGCTGCCTGCGCCTACATGATCCTGCGCCACTTCGGCTTTGTACCCGGTTACGGCGTGGACTCCGATCCTCAGGCCGGCACCTACATTCTGGAGCAAAGCGCTGTCATTCAGGGTGAGCTGTACGAGATCCATCTGGAGGACGCCTATTGGCAGAACGGCTCCTTCCTGGCCGATCTGAGCCTGTACGGCCAAACCAGTCCCTACCTCACGCCTCTGGATATCTCTCTCAGCGGCCTGGATAACCTCCAGCCCATCTCCATCAGCCAGAACGGGCTGGACGTTCTCGGAGCTTACTCCCTGCGGCTGATCTATGAGGGAGATCTGCCGCAGTCCTCCGCCTCCTCCCTGGAGCTGATTCTGACCCTGGATGGTACCGACCTACCCATCACCCTGGTGGCCGCGGAGGAAACTGCCCTGGAGCAGGCCGGATTCTACTCGGTGACTGAGGCCGACGGCGGCCTGCTGGCGGTGCCCCGGCTTGAAAATGGGGAGCTGGTGGTCTCCATCCATCCGCTGAACACCGGCCCGTTCAACACCTCTCCCTCCCTGACCAAAGGGATCTGGAGCCACTACGGAGGACCTCAACTGCCCATCACCGTCACCGCGCCGGACGGCACCGTACTGGAGGGCGAGCCCACCTCCTATTCTCCCTTCAATGGCGATACCTATCTGAACTGGTATTTCGGCCCTGCTGAGCCGGGGGATTATGTGCTCAACGTCCCCTATGTCTATCAATATCCAGCCGCCGGTACAGACTCCCCCACGGTACAGCTGTCCCTCTCCGCTTCTGACGGAGCACCGGTCTCCCTCTCCCTGCCCGGCGGCACGCTGACCCTGGATCGCCCCTTCCCCATTGACGACGTCACCGCCTACTGTAGCACCATTTCCCACTCCTATGACGAGGCTGGCTACACCTGGTGGGCTATGGAGGCCACCTGGGAGGGAGAGGACCCGGAGCGTGTCCCGGCAGCCATTCCGGTATTGGAGGACGGGGCCGGCACTGTGATACTGAACAATACGACCTACCACAATGTGGAGGCCGGTCTATGGACAGAGCCGGTCTATGATTCGGACGGGCAATATACCCAGTTCCGAGGCTATGTGGTAGGCACACTGAACGGGCTGGATCAGGCCACCCTCTCTCTGCCTGCGGAAAAACTCTGTTACCGCTGGAACCACCCCTTCACCATTTCCATGACGGTACAGCCCGAGCCGGAGCGGCCTTCCTATACCGGCACATCGGGAAACTACAGCCTTACCGCCACGCCACGCCGGACCGACGGCGCAGTGATTCTTAATTTGTCCCCCGCCTCCTCCGACAAATATATGATTCCCACCAGCACGCTGACCCGCAGCCCATTGACTGCTCTGGGCGCCACGGACGCGCCCATTACCCTGACGGCCGCCGACGGCACCGTATATGAGGGAGAATATCAGCCCGGACGGCAGAATAACGCCAGTGACTGGAGTTTTGGAGACATCCCCGCCGGGGATTACACCCTCCATGTCCCCTACCTCTACCTGACGGCGCCGGAAAGCTGGCATATGGCCATTCCCCTGCCCCAGCAGCAGGGACAGGTTCTGCCTGTGGGACCGGTCTATACCTGCTTCTCAGGCCGGATCGAGCTGTCATCCATCACCGGGATAGGGACCGACCCGGCGATTCTGGAGCAGTTTGCCGCCGCCGTCATCACTTACCCCTCCGGCGGGATTAACCAGCCCCAGGAGGCCCCTCTGGTGTCCCGGCTGGACCTCTCCCTCCACTCCGGCATGGAGGACTATACCCTGGTAGATGTGGGTCTTCAGCTCTTTTTGACCGACGAGGCCTACTTTTCCGGCGCCTGCGAGCGACAATATGTCTTTGAGGAGGGTGAACCCCGGCTGACCAGCCTGCTGCTGCGCCACGCACCCGGCCTCTATGCCACAGATCTTACCTTTACCGATCCTGTCTTACGCTGGAACCACCCCTTCGATATCCCCGTCACCATTCCATAGTACCTCTATCAAATCCGCCTCCTTCCCCATTGGAAGGAGGCGGATTTTTTCCCAATCTTTTGTCCAGCTGTCCCCTTTTTCCCTTTTGCCTGCAATTAGTATGTGGAAGGGAGGGACACACTTGGACGATCGACAGCTGCTGGAACTGTTGGATGCTGATCCCACTGCAGGTATGGACCTGCTGTGGAAGCGCTACGGGGAGCCGGTTCGCTTTGCCGCCGCTCAAAAGCTGGATTGCGACGAGGATATTCATATCTGCGTGCAGGATACCTTTTCTGACTTTTATCTGCAAAGAAAGCAGTTCGATCCGGGAAAAGGAAGTCTGCGAGCCTATCTGACGGCCATCTCCGAGCGCAAAGCCATTCGGCGCTGGAGGCAAAATCAGCAGCAATGGCTGGCAGCACAGTCGGCAGACCCGCCTGATGATCCCATCGCAGTCTGGGAACAACAGGAGCACTTCCGTCAGGCGCTGGCCCGGCTCCCCGAACTGGACCGAGAGATCTTGCAGCTGAAATACTTTGAAGGACACACCATCAGAGAAATTGCCATCCGCTTGAATATCGACTACGAGCGGGTCAAAAAGCGGGCCCAGCGGGCCCTGAAAAAGCTGCCCCAATTTCTCGAATAAGCCACCCTATCTGAAAAGGAGATCTGACACTATGAAGCGCACAACCGGAAAAATTTTTGCACTGACAGCGCTGAGCAGCCTGCTTCTGCTGGCCTCCGCCTGCGGACAGTCCCCCGGCCAGTCCCCCTCCGGCTCCGCCGGTGGATCGGAGCCGGCCGGCGGCAACGCCTCCTACACCGACACCTACGATCCCGACGCCCTGTTCCAGTACGGCATGACCCCCGCCAAGGACAGCGAGACAGGAAAATACGGCTACAAAAATCCCCAGGGGACATGGGTAATCGAGCCTCAGTATACCTTTGCCCGTGATTTCCAAGTCAACGGCACCGCCTTTGTCCGCACCGGCAGCAACAGCGACGAGTTCCGCCTCATTGACCGGGAGGGCAACTTTGTCTCGGACTATATCTTCATGCGCTTTTTTGACGAGCTGGCCTTCTCCGCCAACGGCATCGCCGTGGGGACGGTATGTGAGGCCGACGGCACCAAACTGGGCACCGGCTACTTCTACCTGGAGGACGGGGAGATCGCCTTTGAGCCTCGGGAGGAAGAGAGCTTCACCGCCTTTTCCGACGACGGTTACGCTGTGGTGGACAACAAGGCCGTCATCAACGATCAGTTTGAGTATGTCATTGAACCCCAGGAGGACTACTATCTGGTCCAGGTATCCAATGGCATGGTGAGTTTTGATTTCAAGAACACCCCGAAGGGGTACTCTGAGTACGGCTACATGGATGTGGAAGGCAATATCGTCATTCGGGGCCTGAGCTCCCGGGGCGGTCCCTTCGCCGACAACGGCATCGCGGTGGTGGAAAACCAGCTCATCGACAAGAGCGGCAACGTGGTTTTTGATGTAGCCGACAGCCACTATTCCACCATCACCAGCAACTTCAACAACACCGACTGGGTGGAGGTCTCCTCTCACCTCTCCAGTCGGGGCGGTACCGACTTCAACTTCATCAACGCCGAGGGCGAGACCTTCTTCCCCACCGACGCCTACGAGCACTCCCATTCGGACGGTACCCTTGCCATCAAAAACGGAGTCTATGTGGGTCCGGCGCCGGTCCTCAAGGATGACCAGGGCAACATCACCGGCATCGGCGGCACTGAGGACTATGCCACCGTGGCCGTCAACGAGGATATGGAGATCCTGTATGTCCCCTACGACAAGGGTATCCAGGATGTGAGCGCCTATTATTCCGACGGCTATGCCAAGGCGGAAACCCTGGATGAACAACGTGTGATCGTCGATCTGGAAGGCAATATCGTCATGGAATATTGACGCTGTGCCCCGGAGCTGTCTCCCCGCTGCGGTAAATGCCAGACAAAAGTTTTTTCATCTGCTGCTTCCATTCCTTTCCCTTCATTCAGCGGAACATTTTGACTGTCTCTCGCCGCCCCGGAAGTTCCGGCCAGAACGTGCGATAAAAAACCGGCGGACTGCTGTAACAGCAGTCCGCCGGTTTTTATCGTTCAGCCCTCAGATCACATCCACGCCTCCGGCAGTGGCCCGCCGGAACAGGACAGGAGGGACAATTTTATGGACGGGGACCGACTCCGCCAGCGTCTTTCCCTGTTTGCGGGCCTTGATCTGATCCACCAACAGCTGGACCGCCTCATGGGCCAGCCGGTCCACCTGCTGCCCCACCGTACTGAGCGGAATAATGGCCTCTCTGGACGTGGGCGAGTTATCAAACCCAACGATGCAATACTCCTTGGGCAGATAACCATACCGCCGGATAATCAGGTTCAGCAGGGTGTTGGCCGTAGTATCGTTGGCCATAAACACACCGATTTTCTTGCGGGCGTATTTCTTGTCCCATTCCCTCAGAATGTCCTGCAGGATGGCCTGGTCCTCCTCATAGGACCGGTCCAGCTCCCGCAGAATCACCTCGTGAGCCAGACCGTTGGCCTGGCAATAATCCTCAAACCCCCGGATGCGCCCATAAGCAGGGATGCGGGGATCTGTAGGGGAGTTGATATGGATGAGAATATCACACTGCTGCTCCTCCAGCAGGGCAGCCGCCTGCCGTCCACCGGCTTCATTGTCGGTATTCACGCTGCATACAAACTGGTCCTCCCGCTCGATGGCCACCACCGGGATCTGAAACTGAGACAGCTCCTGGGAGGAGAGGGTATGGCTCAGTACAATCATGCCCTCAATCTGATAGGAGAGCAGCTCTTTGATGTACCGGCGCTCGCTCTCCTTATTATTGTTGCCGATAAACACCAGGAATTTATAGCCAAAGGTCTCGTAAGTGGCCAGAATCTGGTTGAGCACCTCTGAATAAAAGCGGTGGTAAAACTCGGGGACGATGACGCCGATGAATTCCGTCTTTCCCATGGCCAGAATGCGGGCTACCCGGTTCTCATGGTAGTCCAGCTTCTCCAGTGCATCGGAAATGATCTGCTGGCTTTTCTCCGTCAAAGAATCCGGGTCGTTAAAATATCTGGATATGGTTGTCTTGGAAAAATTGGTATATCTGGCAATGTCGTCAAAGGTCACTCTTTTTTTCTCTTCCATATCAAGCCCTTCAATCTGCCGAGGTCATGTGCCAATCTGCTTTGGCGCAGACAGAACACACGGCTGGTAAAACCTTGAAGATAAATGCGCGATTTCTTCTCGGAATTGATTGAATTTTATTATAGCAAAGAGAAGAAATGGATGCAATCCCTTGGTCTCGGGGAAGCTGGGTGTAATTGTGCATAATTTTAAGCACTGGAAATGAGGCGGATTTTACAAAAATATTTCCAGCGGGGGAAAAGCATTGACGGAAGCTTATCGTAAGGAGTAATATTATTTAAAAATAACCGGTTCCATTACCGGTTATACAACCGGTTTTTATATGCTTTCGTCACCAATTCAAAGAAAAAAAGAGGAAACAGGAGGAGAGACAATGAAGAAACACGCATTGACCAAATTCATTGCGTTGGGTCTTTCGGCTTCCCTGATGGCTGGAATGCTGTCGGGATGCCGGTTCGGCTTTGCCAGCGATCCGGACGACCCCAACGCGGTGGAAGCGGTGGAGCCCATCGATATGTCGGTGGACACCTTTGAGTACGACCCGTCCCTGAGCGGCACCAACATCACCCTGCTCAACTCCAAGGCCGAGATCCAGACCGCTCTGGTGGAAATGGCGGCGGCCTTCGAGGAAAAGTCCGGTGTACACGTGGAAGTCATGCCCGTCACTGACGGCGACTCCCCCTATACCAAAGTAGTCAGCCTGTACAACTCTGGTAATCCCCCCACGCTGTCCATTTTGGACACCACTGACGTCATCGCCCTGGCTGAGGAAAAGGCGGCTGACCTGTCCGACCAGCCCTGGATCGCCGAGGCAGAGGGCTATACCACTGAAATCAACGGCAAAGTGTACAGCTTCCCGCTCTGTATTGAGGGCCGCGGCATCATCTACCACAAGGAAGTCATCGAGGAGACCCTGGGCGAGCCCTTTGATCCCACCACCATCCGGACCCAGGACGACTTTGTGGCCCTGCTGGACCGGCTGGTGGAAGCCGGCATGGAGCACCCCATCTCCCTGGCTATGGAGGACTGGTCCCTGGGCGCCCATCACCTGCAGTACATCTATGAGACCTACGACGGCACCTCTGACGGCGCCGCGGAGTGTATCAACCTCATCAAGGACGGTCAGCTGGATCTGACCACCTATGACCGTATGTCCCAGTTCCTGGATATGTTTGATATCCTGAAGAAGTACAATGTGGCCTATCGTGACCCTCTGGGCGCCGACTATGACGAGATGGCCATCGACCTGGCCGACGGCAAGACTGCTTTCTGGTTCAACGGCAACTGGGCCTGGCCCAACCTGGCCGAGGCCGACGCCGAGGAGGACGATGAGTACGGCTTCCTGCCCTACTTCATGAACAATGACCCCGACGATTTCGTGAACCAGCAGATCCAGGCCTCTCCCTCCAAGCAGGTCATGCTGGACGGGGTCGTGGCCACGGAGCAGGAGCAGGCTGCGGCCAAGGAGTTTTTGAACTGGATCGTGTTCAGCGAGATCGGCCAGCAGATGCTGGTCAAGACCTGCAAGATCATCCCCCCCTTCCAGAACAACCCCTATGAGCCTTCTGATCCCCTGAGCCGGGACATCTACAGCCGGGTGCATGAGGGTACCGCCTTCAACGCGTCCGCCATTGTTCCCAACGACCACTGGTCTGTTCTGGGCGCCGCCATGCAGAAGTATCTGGCCGACAGAAGCGACCGGGCGGAGCTGATCGATTCCATCGTGGCCTATTGGGACGAGCAGCAATAAGGAGGAGCTAGGATGAAAAGAAAAAGCGGAGGAAAAGATTTCTGCGGATTTGCCCTGCCCGGCCTGTTCTGTTTCGCGGCAGTGGTAATCATCCCCTTTATCTACGGTATTTATCTGACCCTGACCGACTGGAACGGCGTCTCCGATACAAAGAACTTCATCGGCGGAGCCAACTTCCTCAGTGTACTTAAGGACAGCCAATTCTGGTCCTCCCTGCTGCTGACCTTCAAATATGTGGTGGTCGTGGTAGTGGTGGTCAACATTCTGGCCTTTGCCATCGCCTACCTGCTGACCCGCGGCTTTAAGGGTCAGAACTTCTTCCGGGCCGGCTTCTTTACTCCCAACCTGATCGGCGGCCTGGTGCTGGGCTATATCTGGCAGTTCGTATTCTCCCGCGTGTTCGTGGGCATCGGCGAGGCCACCGGCTGGGAGCTCTTCGGTGCCTCCTGGCTGTCTGACCCCACCCTGGCCTTTGTGGCTCTGGTGTTCGTCTCCGTATGGCAGCTGTCCGGTTACATGATCCTCATCTATGTGGCCGGCTTTATGGGCCTGAACAAGGACGTGATGGAGGCCGCCAGCATCGACGGCGCTACCGGCTGGACCAAGCTGCGTCACATCATCCTGCCCCTGATGATGTCCTCCATCACCATCTGCCTGTTCCTCACCCTGTCCCGTGCCTTCATGGTGTACGATGTGAACCTGTCCCTGACTGCCGGCGCTCCCTACGGCACCACCGAGATGGCCGCCATGCACGTCTACGAAAAGGCCTTTACCTCCCGTCAGTTCGGCGTGGGCCAGGCTGAGGCCCTGATCCTGTTTGTGATCGTGGCTATTATCAGCGGTATTCAGGTGTACCTGACCAAGAAACGTGAGGTGGATGCATAATGAATAATTCGACCATCGGCGGCACCAAGCGCAAGGTAGCCAATGCGCTGGCCATGACCGGCATGATCATCATCTTCATCGCCTATATGTTCCCCTTCATCATGGTGGTCATCAACTCTCTGAAGGAAAAGCGGGATATCATCACCGATCCCTTCTCCTGGCTGTTTACCATCAAGGGTCTGTCCTTCGACAACTTCGTGAAGGCCTTTACCCAGATGGACTTCCTCAACGCGTTTAAAAACTCCCTGATCGTAACGGTGTCGGCCACCGTGCTGGTCACCCTGCTGTCCTCCATGCTGGCCTACTACATTGTCCGCCGCAACAACATCATCTCCAAGATCGCCTTTGCTCTGATGGTGGCCTCCATGATCATCCCCTTCCAGGCCATCATGATTCCCCTGGTGAGCATCTACGGCGGCACCCTCAACGTGCTCAACCACCGCATCACCCTGATCTTCATGCACACCGGCTTCTCCATGGCCATGTCAGTGTTCATGTTCCACGGCTTTATCAAGGGCAATATCCCCATCGCCCTGGAGGAAGCGGCCTACATCGACGGCTGCACCCACCGGCAGACCTTCTTCAAGATCGTTTTCCCCCTGCTCAAGCCCATCATCGCCACTATGGTCATCCTCAATTCCCTTGCCTTCTGGAACGACTACCTGCTGCCCTCCCTGGTGCTGACCGACAAGGAGCTGCTCACTCTGCCCCTGTCCACCTACAGCTTCTACGGTACTTATTCCGCCGACTACGGCACCATCATGGCCGGCCTGCTGCTGTGCGTTATCCCCATTCTCATCCTCTATGTGATCCTCCAGAAGCAGATCATCGGCGGCGTTGTTTCCGGCGCAGTCAAATAACAAAACCCGTTCAATTCTACCACAAGGGTCTCTTGCCCTTGTGGTAGAATTTCGGTTATACTGGCTTTCAGCATTGCCCTCAGGGGCTACAGGGAAAGGAGAAAAAGCACACCCATGCGGAAAGATACCCTGCATTTGAAAGCGCCGGGAAACTGGATCAACGATCCCAACGGCTTTATTTATTATCGAGGTGAGTACCACCTTTTTTACCAACACTTCCCCTACGCCCCCCGCTGGGGTACCATGCACTGGGGCCATGCGGTGAGCCGCGACCTGGTCCATTGGGAGCACCTGGGGGTAGCCCTCTATCCCACCAAGAGCTACGATCAGAACGGCGTTTTTTCGGGCAGCGCTCTGGAACGGGACGGAAAGCTGTATCTGTACTACTCCGCCGTGCGCTACCTCCAGCAGAACGAGGAAGATATCCACATTCCCCCCAACGACGCATTTGTGACCAGCCAGGCCATGGTGATCTCCGACGACGGCCGGACCTTTGACAACATGGGAGCCAAGCGCCAGATCATCCCGGTGCTGGCCGACGAATCCATCGGTGACCCCAAGGACACCAGAGACCCCAAGGTGTGGGAAAAGGATGGGCTCTATTACATGATTCTGGGCAGCACCTTCCGCAAGGAACAGGGCAAGGCTCTCTTTTACCGCAGCCGGGACGCTCTGCACTGGGACTATGTGAACCAGTACTCCTCCCCGGAGTTCCGTACCATGCTGGAGTGCCCCGATCTGGTCCGGCTGGGGGAGGCATTTGTGCTCCTGGGCTCCCCCATGGGCGTCACCCAACCGGAGATTGAATATGCCCACCACGCCATGTGGGGCCTGGCGGACTTTGACCACCAGACCTGCACCCTCGCCCTCAAGGGGCCGATGCAGTTTGTGGATTATGGTCTGGATCTCTATGCCCCCCAGACCGCTGTGGATCAGGAGGGCCGTCGGGTGCTCATCGCCTGGATGCGGATGCCCCAGGCGGCAGAGGACCCTGGGGACGGCCGGGGCCCCTGGAATGGCATGATGAGCCTGCCCCGGGTGCTGGAGCTGCGGCAGGGCAAGGTCTGCTTTGTCCCCCATCCCAATGTGGAAGGGCTTTTCCGTCCTGTGGACGGCAGCTGGGACCAGGCGGTGCGGAATCGTCCCTTCCGCCTGAAAACCACCCTCCGGTCCGGGGATGTGCTGGACGTGTGCGGCTACCGCATTGCGCTGGAGGACGGCCGGATCGTCACCGACCGCAGCCAGGTATTCCCCCATCTGCCCAACTATCGGACCACCGCCCAGACTCCGGCGCTGGGCGAGGAGTACTGCCGGCTGGATGTATTTGTAGACGACCATCTGATCGAGATATTTGTGGATGGCGGCCGTTATGTGGTCAGCCATGTGGTATACGGCCTGAAGGACCGGCTGGAAGGTCCGGTGGAGCAGCTGCTTACCCTCAGGGAGGACGGCTGAGGACCTATTTCAAGGAGAAAGGGAAGGATTGTCCATGATGGATATTACCGCCATTGGCGAAGTATTGATCGACCTGACCCAGACTGGGGTCAATGAGCAAAAGGTACCGCTGTTTGCCGCCAATCCCGGTGGCGCACCTGCCAACGTAGCAGTTGCTGCCGCCCGGCTGGGGGCCAATACCGCGTTTATCGGAAAGGTGGGCCAGGACGGATTCGGCGCCTACCTGACCCGGGTGCTGACTGAGAACCGGGTAGACGTGTCCGGCCTGCGGACCGACGACGCTGCCACCACCATGGCTGTGGTGGCCGTGTCCGACACCGGCGAGCGCTCCTTCCGCTTTGTGCGGGGGGCAGACTGCAACCTGAAGCCGGAAGAGGTGGACACTGGGCTGATCACCGGAAGCAAAGTGCTCCACTTCGGCTCGGTCAGCCTGACCGCCGGTCCCGCCCGGGAGGCCACCCTCTTTGCCGCACAGAGCGCCCGGGAGGCCGGTGTGCTGGTAAGCTACGATCCCAACTACAGAGACGCCCTGTGGAACAGCCAGGAAGAGGCGGTGGAGTGGATGAAGAAGCCTCTGCCCCTGGTGGATGTACTTAAACTGTCCGACGAGGAGCTGCCCCTCATCACCGGCACCGACAATCCCGAAGAGGGAACCCGTCGGCTGGAGGCTGAAGGGATTCGCCTGATCCTTGTGACTCTGGGCGACAAGGGTGCTTTTTACCGCTGGCAGGGCAAGACCGGCCTGGTGCCCGGCGTAGCCACCACTGTGGCCGATACCAACGGCGCCGGGGATACCTTCCTGGGCGCAGTGCTCAGCCGTCTGGTGAGCCGGGGCGAAAAGCCCCTGGAGGGCCTGACTGCCCCGGAACTGGAAGCCATCCTTGCCTTTGCCAACCGGGCGGCCTCCAAGACCTGCTCCCGCAGCGGAGCCATTCCCGCCATGCCCACCATGGCGGAGCTGGAGGAAGGAGACAACGCCCATGAAGCGTAAGCAGACCAAGGAAGCCGCCCCCACCACCGCCGGACAGACCGGCCGGCTGATTCAGCAGGCGGCGGAGACAACCGTCCCCAAGGCGTCCAAACCCAAAAAGAAAACCAAGGCGGCAGCGCCCCTGACCCCCGCCCAGGTGGGGATCGGAGCGGATTTCTCCGTCTTTGAGCACCGTCTGGCCCGGCACTACGATGAATTGAAGTGGCTCTACTGCGAGCTGTACCACGGCGATTTGGGCGCCTTTGACTACTTTATCCAGATGCTCCGCCGGAGCTGGGAGGACCGCAAGGCGGACCTGCGGGTGCAGGACGCCCAACGGGAAGCCGACCCCAACTGGTACCGCCGCCGGGAGCTGCTGGGCATGATGCTCTACACCAACGCCTTTGCCGGCACCCTCAATGGGGTGGCTGAGAAGCTGCCCTATCTGAAGGAGTGCGGGGTCAACTATCTCCATCTGATGCCCCTGCTGGAGAGCCCCAAGGGCCGCAGCGACGGCGGCTACGCCGTCTCCAACTTCCGGAAGGTGCAGCCCGAGCTGGGCACCATGGCCGACCTGGAGCACCTGGCGGATTCCTGCCGGAAAGACGGCATCAGCCTCTGTCTGGATTTCGTCATGAATCACACCAGCGAGGACCACGAGTGGGCCAAAAAGGCCCGGGCAGGCGAGCCCGGCTACCGGGAGCGCTATTTCTTCTATGACAGCTGGGATATCCCCCGGGAATTCGAAAAGACAGTGCCCCAGGTCTTCCCCACTACCGCCCCCGGCAGCTTTACCTGGCTGGACGATTGCAAGCAGGTGGTCATGACCAACTTCTACCCCTACCAGTGGGATCTGAACTACGCCAACCCCATGGTATTTAACGACATGACCGAGAACCTGCTCTACCTGGCCAACCGTGGCATCGACGTGATCCGGCTGGACGCGGTGCCCTACATCTGGAAGGAACTGGGCACCGATTGCCGCAACCTGCCCCAGGTCCACACCCTGGTGCGGATGATGCGTATGGTGTGCGAGATCGTCTGCCCCAGTGTACTGCTGCTGGGCGAGGTGGTCATGGAGCCGGCCAAGGTGGCCCCCTACTTCGGCTCCACCGACAAGCCGGAATGCCATATGCTCTACAACGTGACCACCATGGCCACCACCTGGCACACCCTGGCCACTGCCGACGTGTCCCTGCTGCGCCACCAGGTGGACGCGGTGTGCGCCCTGCCCCGGGACTTTCTCTTCCTCAACTACCTGCGCTGCCACGACGACATCGGCTGGGGCCTGGACTACCCCTGGCTGAAGGAGCACTTCGGCACCGACGAGGTTGCCCACAAGAAGTATCTCAATGATTTCTTTACCGGTAAGCTGCCCGGCAGCAACAGCCGGGGCGAACTCTACAACGACGATCCCCGGCTGGGCGACGCTCGGCTGTGCGGCACCACCGCCTCCCTGTGCGGAGTGGAGGCCGCCGACTATGAGCGTGACCCCTTCAAGCTGGAGCGGGCAATCTCCTGCGACCTGATGCTCCACGCCTGGATGCTCACCCAGAGCGGTATCCCCGTGCTGTACAGCGGGGACGAAGTGGGGCAGCTCAACGACTACTCCTACCACCACGACGGCGAGAAGTGGGACGACAGCCGCTACATCCACCGGGGCGACTTCCAGTGGGACCTGGCCAAGATGCGCCACGATCCCACCACCCGCCAGGGCAAGCAGTTCATCGGCCTGCGCCGGCTGGAGGAGCTGCGGGCAGCAGAGCCCGCCTTCGACGCCCGGGCGGAGATGTGGACCTTTGACACCGGGGACAGCCGGGTGCTGGGCATCGGCCGGTGGTACCAGGGCCGCAAACTCATCGCCCTGTTCAACTTCAGTCAGGAATTTGTCACCGTCTCCAACGCTGACCAGGGTCCCTTTGAGGAGTTGATCTACGGCGGGACCTTTGATGATCTCAGGCAGGTAAAGCTCTACCCCTACGGCTTTGCCTGGTACCTGCACACGGAGGAGTGATTGGTCATGAACAAAGCATGGTGGAAAGAGAGCGTTATCTATCAAATCTATCCCCGCAGCTTCTGTGACTCCAACGGCGACGGCATCGGCGACCTGCCCGGCATCACCAGCAAGCTGGACTACATCAAGGAGCTGGGAGCCAATGTGATCTGGCTCTCCCCCGTCTACCGTTCTCCCAACGACGACAATGGCTACGACATCAGCGACTATCAGGCCATTATGGAGGAGTTCGGCACCATGGCCGACTTTGACCGCCTGCTGGCCGAGGCCCACGCTCGGGGCATCAAGATCGTAATGGATCTGGTGGTCAACCACACCTCCGACGAGCACGCCTGGTTTGCGGAGAGCCGCCAGTCCCGCGACAATGCCAAGCGGGATTTCTACATCTGGCGGGAGGGTAAGGAGGGTAAAGAGCCCAACAACTGGGGCTCTGCCTTCTCCGGCTCCGCCTGGACCTATGATGACGCCACCGATATGTACTACCTCCACTGCTTCTCCCCCAAGCAGCCCGACCTGAACTGGGATAATCCGGCGGTGCGTAACGCCGTCTTTGACATGATGACCTGGTGGTGCGACAAGGGCATCGACGGCTTCCGCATGGACGTGATCTCCATGATCTCCAAGCGGGAGGGTCTGCCCGATATGCCCACCGGCGGCGCCCTCTATGCCTCCTGCAATCTGGGCTGCTGCAACGGCCCCCACGTCCACGAGTATTTGCAGGAGATGCGCCGGAAGGTACTCTCCAAGTATGACCTGCTCACCGTGGGCGAGTGCGCTGGTGTGACCATCGACCAGGCCAAGCAGTACGCCAACGCCCAGGGCACCGAGCTGAACATGGTATTCCAGTTCGAGCACGTGGACCTGGACGGCGGCGACGCGGTCACCGGCAAATGGAGTACCCGAAAGATCGATCTGGTAGCCCTCAAGAAGCTGCTGTCCCGGTGGCAGAACGAGCTGGAGGACGTGGCCTGGAACAGCCTCTACTTCTGCAATCACGATCAGCCCCGCATCGTCTCCCGGCTGGGAGACGACTCCCCCCGGTATCGGGAACTATCCGCCAAGTGCATCGCCACCTGCCTCCACCTGATGCAGGGCACCCCCTACGTCTATCAGGGGGAGGAGCTGGGCATGACCAACGTGCCCTTTGGGCCCATTGAGAACTACCGGGACCTGGAGTCCATCAACGCCTACCATGATCTCACCGCCCGGGGCGTCTTCCAGCCGGAGGATCTGTTGGAGGCCATCGCCTACAAGAGCCGGGACAACGCCCGTACCCCCTTCCAGTGGGACGACTCCCCCAACGCTGGATTTACCACCGGCGAGCCCTGGATCATGGTCAATCCCAACTACCGAGAGATCAATGCCAAGGAACAGCTGGATCGGGCGGACTCTGTGTTCCACTATTACCAGAAGCTCATTGCCTTGCGCCGCAATTCCCCGGACAGCGAGCTCATCGTGTACGGCAGCTACCAGCTGATCCTGCCGGACCATCCCCAGCTGTTTGCCTACCTGCGCACCCTGGAGGGCAAGACCCTGCTCACCGTATGCAACCTGTCCGGCCAGCCGGCAGCCTTCGCCCTGCCGGAGGAGCTGGCGGACCGGAAGAGCCGTCTGCTCGTCGCCAACTGGGCGGAGGCCCCCGCCGCCGTTCCCGGCGCGCTGGAGTTCCGGCCCTGGCAGGCTGCCGCCTGGGTTCTGGAGTAACATATAAAAAGAGGATCTGCTGCGTTATGCAGCAGATCCTCTTTTTTACACCTGTTTGATCTGATACTGTACCGCCTGGCACTCGTCCAGGAACGGGAGGGCCAGCCCGGCATACATCAGTTCGTCGCCTCCGTACACCTTGCCATCCACCAGATAGTCCTTGTTCGGGTCCAATCCCTTCATACGCAGCAGGGGCCGCACCGGATTGGCGTGGCGCTGAGTCTGGACCACACTGACCACGGCCCGCTCCCGGTCGGGGGAGACGTGCATCCAGGCACAGAAGCACTCATGCTGGAAGGGGTCGGTGAGGCGGTAGTAGTCTCCCCGCATCACCACATCCCAGTAGGACCGGAATGCGGCAATCTGGGCCGCCACCTCCTCCAGCTCCTCCTGAGACAGCTCATTCAGGTCCAGCTCATAGCCAAAGGTACCGGCAGCGGCCACCACCCCCCGGGTATGGAGGGGAGTGGACCGGTGGGTCAGGCCGTTGGGCACAGCGGACACATGGGCACCCATGGTACAGCAGGGGTAGCAGTAGGAGGTACCGTACTGGATACGCAGCCGGTCCATGGCGTCGGTGTTGTCGGAGCACCAGATCTGGGGGGTATAGTAGAGCATCCCGCAGTCGAACCGGCCGCCACCGCCGGAGCAACCCTCAATGAGCAGATTGGGGAACTCCTGATGGAGGGCTTCCAGGATCTCATATACGCCCAGCACAAAGCGGTGGTACACCTCGCCCTGGCGCTCAGCGGGCAGACCAGCGCTCCACACATCGGTGAGGCTGCGGTTCATGTCCCACTTGACATAGGAGATGTCAGCGCTCTTGAGCATGGTCCGCAGATTGTCCAGAATATACTGCCGCACCTCGGCACGGGTGAGGTCCAGCACCAGCTGGTACCGGCCCCGGGTGGCAGGACGGCCGGGGGCCTGGAAGGCCCAGTCAGGGTGGGCCCGATAGAGGTCGGAATTCTCATTGACCATCTCCGGCTCCACCCAGATGCCGAACTTCATACCCAGGCCCTTGATGCGCTCTGCCAGAGGGGCCAGTCCGCCGGGCAGCTTCTCCTGGTTGACGTTCCAGTCCCCCAGTCCGCCGAAATCGTCGTTGCGCTGGCCGAACCAGCCATCGTCCATGACCATCATTTCCACGCCTACCTTGCTGGCAGCCTGGGCAATGGAATAGATCTTGTCGGCGTCAAAATCGAAGAGGGTGGCCTCCCAGTTGTTGATGAGGATGGGACGGCGGGCGTCCTTCCAGGGGCCCCTGCACAGATTGAGGCGGATGGCCCGGTGGAACAGGCGGCTCATATGGCCCAGACCCTGCCGGGTGAACACCATAGCGGCCTCCGGCGCGGTGAAGGTCTCGCCGGGCGCCAGCTGCCAGCAGAAGTGGAACGGATGGATCCCCATGGTCATCCGGGTCTCATGGAACTGGGTGTGCTCCACCGAGGCCAGGAAGTTGCCGGAGTACACCAGAGCCATGGCCCAGCAGCGGCCGGTATCCTCGGTGGTATCCGGATCGCACAGTACCAGGAAGGGGTTCTGCTGGTGGCTGGAGGAACCACGGACGCTGCCCGCGGTGTGGACACCCTGGGTCAGGGCAGTCCGTACCGGCTCGCGCTCCCGGGCATAGGCACCGCCCAGGGTAATGAAATCGTGATTGCCAACGGGGAAATCCAGGCAGGCGGAGGTTACCCGGGTCAGCCGGATGGGGGCGGCCCCGTTATTGCGCACCCGGACGGCCCGGGTGATCATATCGTACTCCTCCAGAACGCCATACAGCAGCTCCACCGTCAGGCCGCTGCACTTGTCCTGGAGTTCTACGGTCAGCGTCTGGGCAGTCACGCCCTCATCATAGAAGGCGGGCAAACCCTCCAGCGCATACTTGCCGTCGGAAACCGTGTGGCTGACGTAGCGCAGATCCACAATGTGGCTGCCATCCGCTAGGTCGGCCTCCAGGGCAGGCTGCCGGAAGTCACCCACACCGCTGGAAGAATACTCCTGGGGCTGAGTATCCAGGGACCAGGTACGATCCATCCCTACCTCGTCCGGGTTGGGAGAGAAGCCCCGGTCCTCGGGGCAAATCAGCCGGGAAAGATCTCCCTTTCGCAATTTCTCACCATAATAGGTGTGAAGCAGCACGCCGGTGGCATCGATCTTCATCTGATAGCTGGTGCTGCGGGTGTGCAGCGTGATGGTACGGCGTTGAGGATCATATTGAATCATACGGTTTCATCCTTTAACAGAAAGAGTAGAGCATGGCAAAAATCAGGGAAACAGCGGTCCCTATATTGCCCCTGCTTAACGGACCATATTATATCACATTGCAGGCTGCGTTTCATCTGCTTTGTCGGATTCTTCTGCCAGATTTCCACCTTACCTCCATATCGCATTATAAAAGCCGGCAAAGCATTGCGACGCAATGCTTTGCCGGCTTTGTTGGCTCACTCCCATTCAATGGTTCCCGTGGGCTTCGGCGTCAGATCATAGAGCACCCGGTTGACGCCCGGCACCTCATGGGTGATCCGGTGGGTGATGTGCTGCAGCAGGGCAAAAGGCACATCCTCCACCGTGGCGGTCATAGCATCCACCGTATTCACCGCACGGATGATAACCGGCCACTCATCAGCCCGCTTGCCATCCCGGACGCCCACGCTCTTGATATCGGGAATAGCGGTAAAATACTGCCAAACCTTGCCCTCCAGACCGTTTTTGGCAAACTCCTCCCGCAGGATTGCGTCCGACTCCCGCACCGCCTCCAGACGGTCACGGGTAATGGCGCCCAGGCACCGCACCCCAAGGCCGGGGCCGGGGAAGGGCTGGCGGTAGACCATGTTGTCAGGCAGGCCCAGGGCCTTGCCGCAGGCACGCACCTCGTCCTTGAAGAGCATCTTCAGGGGCTCCACCAGTTCAAAGTCCAGGTCCTCCGGCAGGCCGCCCACGTTGTGATGGCTCTTCACCGCCTTCACCGTCTTGGTACCCGACTCAATGATATCGGGATAGATGGTGCCCTGGCCCAGGAAGGAGATGCCTTCCAGCTTCCGGGCCTCTTCCTCAAACACCCGGATAAACTCACCGCCGATGATCTTACGCTTCTGCTCCGGATCAGCCACACCGGCCAGCTTGTCCAGGAACCGGTCCACTGCGTCCACATAGATCAGGTTGGCATCCATCTCATGGCGGAATACTTGGATCACCTGCTCCGGCTCGCCCTTGCGGAGCAGGCCGTGGTTGACGTGAACGCAGGTGAGCTGCTTGCCGATGGCCTTGATAAGCAGGGCGGCCACCACCGAGGAGTCCACGCCGCCGGACAAGGCCAGCAAAACCTTTTTATCCCCCACCTGTCGACGGATCAGCTCGATCTGGTCGGCAATGAAGTTATCCATATTCCAGTTGGCCTCGGCACCACACACGCCGAAGACGAAGTTGGACAGGGCCTGTTTCCGGGCCTCGTCATCCTCAGGCCAGGGGGCATCCCCCTTGTGGTCGACCATCAATACCGGCAGCTCACAGTTATAAATCTCCTTGGAAACGTCAATCTCCACGCCGTCCACCACCCGGTTGGGACCGCCGTTGAGAATGATGCCCTTCACATTGGGCAAAGCTTGAACCTCTGCCAGGGTAATGTCATGGGGATGAATCTCACTGTAAACACCCAGCGCCCGAACCTCACGGGCAATTTTGGCGTTCTCCTTGCTGCCAAGGTCCAGGATCAGAATCATGTCCTGCTTCATTGCAGTACCTCCCTGTTCTATGCGCGGCCGGCGGCGGCGCTTTTTGACATTATATCACATTCTCCAGCCTGTGAAAACCTGTCAGCGGCGTTTGGCCAGTTCCTTCCACACCGCCTGGGCAATGACCTCCTGTCCCTCCGGAGACCGAAGAACCTCCAGCACCATGGCCTTGAACTGATCCTTGGCCTGTTTGCTGGAGAAGATGGCATCCAGCATGGTAGCGCCGCCGCTGGATGCCGACTCCGCCTTGGGCCGCTTGACCGGCGCGGGGCGATATACCGGCTCCTCCTCCGCGGCGGTCAGGCCGCCGCTCATCCAGTCCTCCTGGCGAGTGCGGTCCCCGCTCTCCCCCCGCAGGTAGAACAGCGACACGTCAAAATAGGCCGCCATCTTCTCCTGCTGGTCTTTGGTGGGGGTGGCACGGCCAGTCTCAAACTTTTCAATGGCGTTTTTGGGAAAACCCAAGGCTGACGCCAGGGCGGGGCGGGACAGGCCCGCCTCGTCCCGCAGGGCCTCAATCCGTTGTGCCATCGTAACCATGTTTTATCTCTCCTTTTTCCAATATGCAAAACGAAAGGGGCCGGATGGCCCCTTTCGTCTGTGTGTGATTTACCGCTGTCCCTTGTCGTAGGGAATACCCTCTGCCTTGGGCGCTCTGGACTTCTTGGAAGTAAAGGCCAGTACGATCAGGGTGATCAGGTAGGGCAGCATCCGGTACAAATGGGGGCTGACACCGATCTCCGCCAGCATAAACACACCGTCACCGTTGATATCGATGCTGGTGTAAGAGGCGGCGATACATTTGAACAAGCCGAACAGCAGGGCTGCACCAGCGATATTCAGGGGCTTCCAGTTACCGAAGATCATAACCGCCAGGGCCAGGAAGCCGAAGCCTGCCACCTCGCCGGTGGAGGCACAGTTGGCGGTGGTAAGGGCGTACACAAAGCCGCCCATACCGGCCAGGGCACCGGAGATGGTGGTACCGGCATAGCGCATCTTGTACACATTGATGCCCAGAGAGTCGGCAGCCTGGGGATTTTCACCGCAGGAGCGCAGCCGCAGACCAAAGCGGGTCTTGTAGAGCAGAATGGACAGGATGACAAACAGGATGATGCAGATATAAGTGGCCAGATAGGTCTTATCAATGAAGGTGGAGCCGAAGAAGCCCATCTCCTCGCTGCGTCCGTATCCAAAGAAGCTCTTTTTGATCATGAAGTAGCTGGCCGCGTCGCCCTCCGCCATCTGCAGGGTGTTCTGGTTGGCCACGATGCGGATGAAGAAGAGCACCAGGGCGGGAGCCAGCAGGTTCAGAGCGGTACCGCCGATGGTCTGGTCTGCCTTCAGATTCACAGATGCGAAGGAGAGCAGCAGGGAGAAAATGGCGCCCAGCACCGCGGCAACTACCATAGCCAGGATCATAAAGCCCTGGAGGGCTACCCAGTCACCGGCAGCCTTGGCATCTACATAGAAGCCAGCTTGCTGCATCAGCCGCACAAACAGTACGCCAGCAAAGGCACCGAAGATCATAATACCTTCAAGGGCCAGGTTGATGATACCGCTGCGCTCGGCGAACACGCCGGCCAGTGCCACGATCATCAGAGGCACGGCATAGATCAAAGTCTGCTGAATGAGGAACGTCATGCTTCACCGCCTCCTTCCTCCACAGCGGCGCTGTCCGGGGGCGTGTCCGGCGGCGTATCTGGCGGTGTATCCGCCGGAAGCGGCTCTGTGGTTGCGGCCACCGTCTGCACCTTGGCATTCTTACGCTTCTTATGGCCGCTGATGAGCATCCGGATCACCAGAGAGAAAGCGCTGAGGTAAACGATGATGGCAATGATTACGTCGGTAATATATTCGTTGTAGGCGGTCAGGTTGGTCAGCTGCAGGCCCACAATATCCAGCATGGACATGAAGCAGCCGGCAAAAATGACGCCGATGGGATGGCTGGCCGCCAGCAGGGCCACGGGGATACCGTTAAAGCCGGTGGCGGGCAGCGTCTGGTAAGCCGAGGTCCAGTAGAACTCAGTGTTGCCGGACAGGTAGTACAGGGAGGCAGCAGCACCGGACAGGGCGCCGGCAATGGCCATAGACAGCACGATATTGCGCTTGTCCGCAATACCCGCATACCGGGCGGCATGGCGGTTGGCGCCGCAGGCCTTCAGCTGGTAGCCCAGGGTGGTCTTGGTCATAAGGATAAAGATCAGGATGGCAATGATGATCGCCACCACAATGCCGCCGTTGACCTGGGAGCCGGGGAAGATCTTGTCCAGCCCCAGCTTGGCCGTCTGCACACCGTTAAACGAAGTCTTATAGATATAGGCCGTCTTGGTGTTCTCCACATGGTTCTGGAGGTTGGCAAACAGACTGCCGTTGTCAAACAGCCAGGTTACCAGGTTGGCGGCGATCCAGTTGGTCATGATACAGGCCAGCACCTCGTTGATGTTGAGGAAGGCCTTGACCAGGCCGGGGATACAACCCCAGATGGCGCCAGCCAGGCAGCCGCCCACAAAAGCGATCACCCACACCAGGGGAGCAGGCACCACGCTGGTGGGGATGGACAGGGCCAGGATCAAAGTGGCCGCCGTACCCATCAGATACTGACCGGGTGCACCGATGTTGAACAGGCCGGTCTTGAAGGCCACTGCCACCGAGAGACCGGTGAGGATCAGAGGCGTAGCCCGGAAGAGCATATTGCCCATGTTGGTGGAGTTAAATCCGAACGTAAGGGCACCAGCCGCGCTGCGTCCGGTGCTGAACAGGCCGCCGAATACCAGCTGAACGCCCTCCAGCGCACCCTTAATCCCCAAGCTGGGGTTGAAGATACCGACGATCAGGATGATGATGGCGCCCACTGCCAGGCCGATGAGGATGGCGATCAGCGAAGCCAGCACCGATTTGGTACCCTCTTTTTGTAGTAAGGTGGAACCTCTCTCTTTCACGCGCCTTTCCCCTCCTTCTCTGTCCGCTTGGCGCCGGCCATATAGAGGCCCAGCTCCTGAACGGTGGTGGTCTTCGGGTCAAGCTCACCCACGATCTCACCCTCGTACATAACCAGGATGCGGTCGGAAAGACTCATAACCTCGTCCAGCTCCAGGGAGACCAACAACACAGCACGGCCCTTGTCCCGCTCAGCCACCAGCTGCTTGTGGATATACTCGATGGCGCCCACGTCCAGGCCGCGGGTGGGCTGCACCGCAATCAGCAGGGGCTTGTCCCGATCCACTTCCCGGGCAATGATGGCCTTCTGCTGGTTACCGCCCGACATAGACCGGGCAATGGTCACCGGTCCCTGGCCAGAACGCACATCATACTGCTCAATCAGGGCCTCGGCATACTTGCGTACCTCGCCTCTCTTGATAAATCCCAGGTGCTGGAATCTGGGCTCCCGGAACCGCTGGAGTACCATGTTCTGCTCCAGGGTAAAGTCCAGCACCAGGCCGTGCTTATGCCGGTCCTCAGGAATGTGGCTCATGTTCTCCCCACGCTGATGAATGGAGCAGTGACTGATTTCCTTTCCGCACAGCTGGATGGAACCGCCGCTGCACTTCTCCAAACCGGCAAGACCGTATACCAGTTCGCTCTGGCCGTTGCCGTCGATGCCCGCAATACATACGATTTCACCCTTGCGGACCTGGAAAGATACGTCATTGACCGCATTGCGCTTATGGGTATGAGAGGGCACTGTCATCCCTTCGACAGAAAGCACCACCTCGCCGGGCGTGGCAGGCGTCTTTTCCACCTGAAGCTGAACCGGCCGGCCCACCATCATATTGGACAGGGACTGCTTGTCGGTGTCTTTGGTATCCACCGTGCCCACATATTTGCCCTTGCGCAGTACGGTGACCCGATCGGCCACCGCCATGATCTCGTTCAGCTTGTGGGAGATGAAGAGGATGCTCTTCCCCTCCTTGGCAAACTCACGCATGGTGGCCATCAGCTCGTCGATCTCCTGGGGAGTCAGCACGGCGGTAGGCTCGTCAAAAATGAGGATCTCATTGTCCCGGTAGAGCATTTTCAGAATCTCTACCCGCTGCTGCATACCGACCGTGATATCCTCCACCTTGGCGTCCAGATCCACGCTCAGGCCGTATTTCTTGGAGATCTCCTCCACCTTTTTCCGGGCCTCTTTCTTCTGCAGGAAGCCCAGTTTGGTGGTCTCCGCGCCCAGAATGATATTGTCCAGCACCGTAAATACGTCGATCAGCTTGAAGTGCTGGTGCACCATGCCGATGCCCAACGCCGTAGCGTCGTTGGGGTTATTGATCTTTACTTTCTCGCCATTTTTGCGGATCTCGCCTGCCTCCGGCTGATACAGGCCGAAAAGCACGCTCATCAGAGTCGATTTTCCCGCGCCGTTTTCGCCCAGCAGCGCATGGATCTCTCCTCTGCGCAGCTGGAGGGTGATGTCGTCGTTGGCGATGATACCAGGAAATTCCTTGGTAATGTGGAGCATCTCAATGATGTTCTCAGTCTCCATAATCCTTATCCCGCCCTCCTCCGTGAGTTGGTTGTTTTTATTATACAATATCGGTAGGAGAAACTCAAGAAATTTGTTCTATTCTCCAATTTCTGAGTCTCCTTCTGCGGAAAAAGAAAGAGCGCCCTGCGGAATTCCGCAGGGCGCCCTCCGGATGGACTGATAATCAGATGACGTTCAGAGTCAGGTTGCTCCAATCGGTGGACTCCAGCTTCTCATAGTCGGCGTCCACAACCAGAGAGCCGTCCAGCATCTGCTGATACAGAGCCTCGTACTCCTCAACGGTGAAGGTCTCGAACCGCCAGGAGCTGTCAGCGGTGGGCAGAGCCACAGAGTTGTTCTCCACGCCCAGAGAAGTGGCAACGCCGCCGATCTCGCTGAAGGTGCCGTCATAGACGTGGCCCACGGCCCACTGCACAGCGTCGGACAGGCCCTTCATGGCGGAGGTAACAACGTAATCAGACTCGCCGGACTGATCCACGTCCACGCCGATGACGTACTTGTCATTAGCGGAGGCGGCAGCGGCGATGGACTGGAACATGGAGCCGCCGCAGGCAAAGACAATCTCAGTACCGTTGGCATACCAGCCGCTGATCATGGTCTGCAGCTCGGTGGAGCCGGAGAAGGTAGCGCCGTACTGCCAGGAGTAGTTCATCTCAACAGTGGTGCCCAGTTCCTTGGCGGCGTCATTGGCGCCCTGGACATAGCCGTAGCCGAAACGGCAGCAGGCAGGGTTGGTGCCGCCGCCGCCGCCGGAGAAGCCCAGCTTGGTGAAGCCGTCCTTCACAGCGGCGTAGCCGGCCAGGTAACCAGCCTGCTCTTCCTTAAAGGCAATAGCGGCCACGTTGGTCAGGATGGGGCTGTCGGGATTCTCGGGATCCTCGGTCAGAGGATAGCCGTCGATGAACACGAAGGGAACTTCGGGGAAGTCAATGGCGGCCTTGCGCAGGGCGGCCTCCTGCAGGAAGCCGGCGCACACGACCACTTCGGCGCCGCCGTCCACGGCAGCCTTCATGGCGTCGTAGCGGTCATCGTCGGTAGCCTCGTTGGCGTTGGCGGGCTGATAGTACTTGTAGGACAGGCCGTTGGCGGCGGCATACAGCTTCACGCCGTCGAAGGTGCCCTGGTTGAAGGACTTGTCCTTCAGCTGGCCCACGTCAGTGACGAAAGCCACCTGATACTTGCCGTCCTCAGAGGTCATGGTGTCGGGGATGGAGTCGGGATCGGTGGCAGCCTCGCCGCCGGGGGTCTCGGTGTTGCCGGGAGTGGTCTCCACGTTGCCGGGAGTCTCACTGTTGCCGCTGGGGGTCTCGGTGGTACCGCCACCACCGCCACAGGCTGCCAGGCCAGCGATCATGGCAAGAGAGAGCAGCAGCGCAAGGAGCTTCTTAGACTTCTTCAATGTGATCTACCTTCCTTTCATATCACACAAATCGCCCAGGTCGGTCTGCAACGGCGTTGTTTCTCCTCCCTGAGCTTGGTCTTATTATACTCTGTTCCCGAAAAAAGGGCAACCTACAATTTACACAAACCATTCAATTTTTACAAATTCTCAACGCTGTTTTCCTGCCCCTTCCAGCAAAAATGGCAAAGGAGCGGCCTTCCGCCGCTCCTTTGCCACAATTTGTCACTGAATGGAGACCACTTCGTAGCCCGCTTCTGTAACAGCATTCTTCAATATCTCGTCCGCTACATCCTTACTCAGGGTAACGGTGGCGGACTTGGCGGCCAGATCCACAGTGGCGGTCACACCGTCGATGGCATTGAGCGCCTTCTCCACATGGGCCTGGCAGTGGGCGCACATCATTCCGTTGATGGTCATAGTCTTAGTCATGGTACTCGTTCCTTTCTGTGTTTCGATTTGCTCCGCCGGCACCTCCTGATGGAGGGGCCGGAAAAACTTCAGACGCAGGGCGTTGGACACCACACACATCGAGCTGAGGCTCATAGCAGCGGCGCCGAACATGGGAGAGAGTTGCCAGCCGGTGATGGGGAACCATACCCCGGCGGCCAGCGGGATACCGATAATATTGTAGATGAAGGCCCAGAACAGGTTCTCCTTGATATTGCGGATTACCTTTTTGGACAGGCGCACGGCGGTGACCGCGTCCAGCAGGTCGCTTTTCATCAGCACCACGTCGGCCGACTCGATGGCCACGTCGGTGCCCGCCCCGATGGCCATGCCCACATCGGCCCGGGCCAGCGCGGGGGCGTCGTTGATACCGTCGCCGATCATGGCCACCCGCTTCCCCTGGGCCTGGAGATCGGCCACGACCTTCTCCTTATCCTGGGGCAGAACCTCGGCAATGACCTGGGTTACCCCCAGCTCCCGGCCTACCGCCTCAGCGGTACGCCGGTTGTCGCCGGTAAGCATAACCACGTCGATGCCCAGCTCCCGGAAGCCTCGGACGGCTGCGGCGCTGGTGGGCTTGGGGGGATCGGCCACCGCCACCACACCCAATATCTTACCATGCTCGGCAAAGTACAGCGGGGTCTTGCCGTTTTGGGCCAGAGCCTCTCCCCTGTCTCCAAAGCTTTCCAGAGAAATGCCCGCCTCCTCCAGCATGGCCCGGTTGCCCGCCAGCACGGGAACACCGTGGAGCGTGCCCCGGACCCCCCGTCCGGACAGGGCCTGAAAGTCCTGGATGGGAGCCAGAGGAATGTTCCGCTCCTCCGCCTCGGTCAGGATGGCTTCCGCCAGCGGGTGCTCAGAGGGTTTCTCCAGGGAGGCTGCCACGCACAAAAGTTCCTCCGCCGTCACCCCCTCCGCCGGGATGCAGTCGGTGACCGCGGGTTTGCCCTGGGTCAGGGTGCCCGTCTTATCCACCACCACGGTACGGACCGTGTGGAGGGTTTCCAACGCCTCGGCGGATTTAATGAGGATGCCGTTTTCCGCGCCCTTGCCGGTACCCACCATAATGGCCACCGGAGTAGCCAGGCCCAGGGCGCAGGGGCAGGAGATCACCAGCACCGCCACTCCGGCGGTGAGGGCAGACTCGATGGACTGGGTGAGGACAAACCACACCACCGCCGTCACCAGAGCAATGCCGATTACCACCGGCACAAAGACCCCGGCCACCTTGTCGGCCAGTTTGGCAATGGGTGCCTTGGAGGCAGAGGCCTCCTCCACCAATTTGATCATCTGGGCCAGGGTGGTGTCCTCCCCTACCCGGGTGGCCCGGAAGACAAAGTAACCGGATTTATTGATGGTAGCGGCGGCTACCTGGTCGCCGACCCCTTTCTCCACCGGCAGGGACTCGCCGGTGAGGGCGGACTCGTCCACCGAGGAGTTCCCTTCCACCACGATCCCGTCTACCGGGATGCGGCCGCCGGGACGCACCACCACCAGGTCGCCCATCGTTACCTCTTCCACCGGGATCTCCACCTCTGCCCCATTCCGCAGAACCGCGGCAGTTTTAGGGGCCAGATCCATCAGCCGGGTAATGGCCTGACTGGTCTTGCCTTTGGACCGGGTCTCCAGCCACTTGCCCAGGGTAATGAGGGTAAGGATCATACCGGCTGACTCAAAGTACAGATCCATGGACCACTTGTCCACCCGGGCCTGATCTCCGTGGCCCAGGCCCCAAGCGATCTGGAACAGGGCGGCCACACCGTAGATCACAGCAGCGGCCGATCCCAGGGCGATGAGGGAATCCATGTTTGGTGAGCGGTGCCACAACGTTTTAAAGCCCACCTTATAGTATTTGTCGTTGATATACATAATGGGCAGGGTAAGCAGGAACTGAATCAGAGCCACCACAAACACGTTGCCCGGATCGTGGAAAAAGGCGGGCAGAGGCCAGCCCATCATGTGGCCCATGGCGATATAGAAGAGAGGCACCAGGAAAATGAGGGAGGTCAAAAACCGTCGCTTCATACCGGCGGCCTCTTCCTCCATCCTATTGACCTGCTTAGGCTGGGCTGTCACTCCTTTGACTGCCGGGAGGGAGGCTCCGTAGCCCGCCTCCTCCACCGCGTGGATGATCTGCCCGGCGTCGGTGGCACCCTCGTCGTAGTCCACCACCATGGAGTTGCCCAGCAGATTCACATTGACCCCGTCCACGCCGGCCACTTTGCACACGGCCTTTTCCACATGAGCCGAACACGCCGCGCAGGTCATGCCTTGTACATCGAACTTTTGCTTCATGGTCTCACCATATCGTCTTTCTACTTTAAAATCTTGCCCAGCGTGCCGATAAACTCATCCACCTTCTGGCTGCGTTCCTCCGGCGTTTCCGCCTCCTGAACGCAGTGCTTGAGATGGGCTGCCAGGATCTCTTTATTGGTACGGTTCAAAATAGCTTCCGTAGCCATAAGCTGCTGGGAGATATCGATACAATATCGATTCTCTTCCACCATTTTTATAATTCCGTCAATCTGTCCCCGGGCGGTACGCAGCAGCCGGAGGACTGTTTTCTGGTCTGCCATCATATCAGACACCCCCCTGGGGTGTAGTATAGCATCATCAGTTAGTCGTGTCAACCTCCCCTGTCGAAAAGTCCCGGAAAAAAAGCAGGAAAAAAGGGGTTGACATATTAGAATATTTGAATATAATAATATACAGATCAAGACAGGGAGGTGATCCCATGGAAGGTACGGATTCCATCTATCTGGAGAAGGCGGAGCTGCTGAAGGCCCTGTCCCATCCCGTCCGACTGCGGATCGTCCGGGGCCTGCTCCACTGCGGCTGCCGCAACGTGGGCTGCATGGAAGCCAACACCGGCCAGTCCCAGTCCTGCATCTCCCAGCACCTGATGCGCCTGAAGGCCGCCGGTATTGTAAAGGCGGCCCGGTCAGGCAACGAGGTCTATTACGAGGTCTCCGATCCTCAGACAGCGGCTGTGATTGCCGCTCTGTTCGGAGAGTGTGAGGAGGAATACCATTGTACGACATCGCAGTAATCGGCAGCGGCCCTGCCGGCCTGTCGTCCGCCGTCCAGGCACGGGTTCGAAATAAATCGGTGCTGGTGGTGGGCGGTGACGACCGGGATAATCCCCTCTATAAAACTCCACGCATCGAAAACTACCTGGGCTTTCCCCAAGCCAGCGGACAGGAACTGCTGGATCGGTTCCACGCCCACGCTCGTGAAATGGGAGCCGAACGAAAAGAGGGCCGTGTTCTGAATATCATGCCCATGGGCGACACATTCTATCTCAGCATCGGTTCTGAGATGGAACAGGCCCGGGCCATCATTCTGGCTACCGGCGTGGTGTGGGCCAACAAGTATCCCGGCGAGGCAGAGTATCTGGGCCGGGGCGTCAGCTACTGCGCCACCTGTGACGGAATGCTCTACCGGGGCAAGGAAGTCGTTGTGGTGGGCAAAGCCGCCGACGCGCCTCAGGAGGCCAACTATCTTCAGGAGCTGGGATGCAAGGTCACCTACGTCAGCGACAAGGCCCCCGACGGCCTGCGGCCCGACATTCCCTATGTGAAGGCCCCCAAGGTGGAGATTACCGGCAGCAGCAAGGTGGAATCCATTCGGGCCGGCAGCACCACCATTCCCTGTGAGGGTGTGTTCATCCTCCGCCCCTCGGTGGCTCCCGCTGATCTGCTCCCCGGCCTGGCACTGGAGGGCGGATATATCCAGGTAGACCGGAACATGGCTACCAATGTCCCCGGCGTCTTTGCCGCCGGCGACTGTACCGGTCTCCCGCTCCAGGTATCCAAAGCCGTGGGGGAAGGCCTGGTGGCCGGCCTGCGGGCTGCGGAATACGTAGACCACATGAGCAATTCAAATTGATTTGATACAGAGAAAGGATGTTATCTATGTCTATCATTCATCTGACCAATGAGGCTTTTGACAAGGCGGTTTCCAACGGTATCTCCATGGTGGATTTCTGGGCTTCCTGGTGCGGTCCCTGCAAAATGCTGGCCCCTGTGATGGAGGATCTGGCGGGCAAGTACGAGGGCAAGGCCCTAGTGGGCAAGGTCAACGTGGACGACGAGCCCGACCTGGCCATGCGCTTCGGCGTCATGAGCATCCCCACCGTCATCTTCCTGAAGGACGGCAAGGAGTTTGACCGCAAGGTGGGCGTGATGCCTCCTCAGGCCTACACCGCCGTGCTGGACGCCAACCTGTAAGCTGGAAGTAAAAGAAGGCCTGCCGCTGATGCGGCAGGCCTTCTCTGTCATTCCTCCCCTTTTTTCAGCAGGTGGGAAGCCAGGGCGCAAACCATGCCGGCGATGGGATAGACGATCCACCCCCAGCGCCAGCCCCAGCTGTCCCCGTACTCTCCCGACACCGCCATGGAGCCAAAACCTACGATCATATAGATCACAGTAGCGGCTATCATGATAGCGCCGCAGATCCAGTTCTCCTTTTTTCGGAGCGCCATCGCCTCCGGGCTGGAGTCATGCTCTTTATTCCAGCCCTCAATGTTATACTTGCCTCTGCGCAGTCCGGCCCACACCAGGACAGTCACGCCCAGAGCCACGATGAGCAGAAAGACCGCTACCAGCTTGGCTTCCGCCCGCTCCCCCATCCGTTCGGCGCTGTCTCCCAGCAGGATGAGCCACACCACACCCAGAAAAAAGCCCACGATGGGCAGGGCAACGAGGAAGGGATACCGGTTTAGAAACCGCTCCCGCTGCTCGTCGGCATAGAAATCCCGTAGTACCGGGTGCGCCTTTTCAAATCGGTCATAGCGCATGCCGGCGATCACCAAAATAGCCACCGCCACCGCAATCCCTGAGATGAGCACTGCAGCCACCCAGTTTTCCGGAAAGCCCGCAAAGCCATACAGCGCCAATCCTCCGCTCACCGACAGGATGATGAGGCCAACACCCAGGGCAACCGCATTGGAAAACCAGTTCATAAAGCGGTCGTACCCGGCAGCGTCGGTGTGGTAATGCTCCCGCACATCCCCCCGCAGCAGGGTGTCCAGGTCGGTGTGGAACAGCTCACACAGCACCAGTAATTTTTCCATTTCTGGAAAACTGGTATCCGACTCCCACTTGCTCACCGACTGCCGGGACACCTGAAGGGCCTCGGCCAGTCCCTCCTGGGTCATCCCGGCCCGGTCCCGGAGAAATTGTAGATTCGCCCCAAAACTCATGGTCTCTGCCTCCTCTCAAGGTGGCTAAAACATATCAAAACCCAAGCGCAACTGAAACCAATTTGCAGTTGCGTTTGGGTTTTTTCCTGTAAACTTTCGGTTGCATCGGGCTTTTTGCCCTCAAAAAATGCTCAGTGGGACCGGCCGCCCAGCATGGCGTTCAGCTCCGCCTGGGTACAGTGATAATCCCCGTCTCCGCTGCGGCGGTAGGACCCCCGGCGGAGGTTTCCCCCGATATAGACCGGCTGCTGGTCCTGTTCCGCCATGGGCACAGTGATGGCCACAATGTCCCCGCCATCCACATGGAGGATCTGGATATCCTCCTCCCGGAGGATGTTGACGCTGACCACTGCCGGGTCGTCCAGGCCGGCAATAAACTCCTCCACCATACCCTGGGGGTCCAGCAGGCCCTGTACCCGCAGGCTGTGGTCGGGCAGCTCCTCCACCCCCAGCAGGATCACCCCGCCGTAGCTATTGGCAAAAGCGGAGTAGGTCTCCCAGATGCTGTGGGGCAGGCCGCCAGTGGCCAGCTTGGCCTCCAGGCGGTTGTTCTCCCGATAGCGGCTGATCTGTGTGAAGTCGAACATAGGGCCGGCCTCCCCTTTCGTAGTGCCTTCATTATACCGGGAAGGATGGCCGTTGACAAGGAAAAAAGGGGCCTGTCCGTGGACAGATCCCTTTTATGGGTTATACGGTAACAGCGCCCAAAATCTCCCCAATGGGTCCGGCAATCACCAGGTCGGCCTCCTTGTCGTAGGGGGTGGGGCTCTTGTTGATGAGGGTCAGCTTGTTCCCCCGGTAGTAGCGGATGAGACCCGCCGCCGGATACACCGCCAAAGAGGTGCCGCCGATGATAAGCATATCCGCCCGGGAGATGGCCAGCACTGCCCCTTCGATGGTCTCCTGGTCCAGGGACTCCTCGTAGAGCACCACGTCGGGCTTGATCATCCCGCCGCACACCGGGCAGTAGGGCACGCCTTTCTGTTCCATCATGAAGTCCAGATCATAAAACTGACGGCACTTCATACAGTAGTTGCGGTGGACCGAGCCGTGGAGCTCATAGACGTTGTCGCTGCCCGCAGCCTGGTGGAGCCCATCGATGTTCTGGGTCACCACGGCCTTGAGCTTGCCCGCCTGCTCCAGCTCCGCCAGCTTCAGATGGGCAGCATTGGGTTTGGCGTCCGGAAAGAGCATCTTGTTGTGGTAGAAGCGGTAGAACTCCTCCGGATTCTTCTGGAAGAAGGTGTGGCTCAGAATGGTCTCCGGGGGATACTGGTACTGCTGGTTGTACAGGCCGTCCACGCTGCGGAAATCAGGGATGCCGCTCTCGGTGGACACACCTGCCCCGCCGAAAAAGACAATATTCTCACTCTCGTCGATCCATTTCTGGAGCTGTTCCAGTTTTTGATCCATACCAAGCCCCTCCTTACGGCGCTTTCCGATGGCGGCAGTAGGTGTGGGGGCAGCTGGAGCAGCCGCCGCAGCCGCACCCCCGCTTGCCCTTCAGATTCTGATGGAAGCGATAGATCAGGTAGACCGCCGCCCAAATAATGAGGACGGCCACCCCGGCGTAGATCAGGTATTTTAACATAGCATTACCTCAAAAACAGGGAGCCGATCTGGTAAACCAGGAAGGAGCCCAGCCAGGCCGCACCCAGCTGCCAGCAGATGGAGGCCAGAGTCCACTTGGCGGAGTTCATCTCCTTGCGGATGGTAGACACCGCCGCCACGCAGGGCACATAGAGCAGTACAAACACCAGGAAGGAATAGGCCGCCAGGGGGCTCTGGAAGGTGCCGCCCAGGGCGGCGGCAATGGCGGTGCCGCTGGCGGTGACGGAGAAGCCGTAGAACATACTCATGGAGGACACCACCATCTCCTTGGCGATGAGGCCGGAGAGGAGGGCCACCGCCGCCTGCCAGGTGCCGAAGCCCAGCGGCGCGAAGAGGGGGGCCAGGAAGGACCCGATGGCGCCCAGAATGGAATATTCCTCGTTGGATACCATGCCGAAGGCTCCGCCCTCGAAGCCGAAGGTCTGGAGGAACCACAGCAGCACGCTCATGGCCAGGATCAGGGTACCCGCCTTGATAAGGAAGCCCTTCACCTTTTCCCACACATGGAGGGCAATATTCTTCAGAGTGGGCAGGCGGTAGGGGGGCAGCTCCAGCACAAAGGCGGCAGGCTCCCCCTTGAATACCAGCTTCTTCAGCAGGATACCGGAGAGGATGGCAAAGATCAGGCCCAGAAGGTAGAGGGAAAACACCACCAATCCACCGTACCGGGGGAAGAAGGCGGCAGTAAGCAGGCCGTACACCGGCAGCCGGGCAGAGCAGGACATGAAGGGCACCAGCATGATGGTCATGCGCCGGTCTTTTTCATTCTCCATGGTGCGGGCGCCCATGACGGCGGGCACCGTACAGCCAAAGCCCATCAGCATGGGGATAAAGGCTTTGCCGCTGAGGCCGAAGCGCCGCAGCAGCCGGTCCATGATGAAGGCGGCCCGGGCCATATAGCCCGAGTCCTCCAGGAAGGACAGGAAGAGGAACAGAATGGCGATCTGGGGCAGGAACGTCAACACGCCGCCTACACCGGCAATGACGCCGTCCACCAGCAGGGCCTCCACCCAGGGGGCGGTGCCGGCAGCAGCCAGCACACCCCGCACCCAGTCGGCAAAGTAGCCGCCGATGAGGGTATCCACCCCGTCAGCCAGCATCTGGCCGGGGCCGAAGGTGAGGGCAAACATAGCCAGCATCATCAGCAGGAACACAGGAATGGCAAACACCTTATGGGTGACGATGGCGTCGATCCGATCGGACAGGGTGGGCGTACCCAGGGGACGGCCCCGGTGCACACAGCTGTCCACCACCTTCTGGATAAACTGATACCGGGCGTCGGCGATGAGGGTCTCCCGGTCGCCCAGCTCATAGGCGCTCTCATACTCCTGACAGACCCGTTCCAGGGCGGCCTTCTCCACCCCGTTCAGGCCCAGGGCCTTCTCCACCAGATCGTCCCCCTCAATGAGCTTGATGGAAGCCCAGTGGGCGGGAATGTGGGCGGCATAGGCCTTATCGTGGATGAGCTCGCCCATCTTATGGTGGATCTGGTGGGTGAAGTCGTCGTACAGGTCGTCCGGCTCCACGGTGACCCCAACGTGCATCTGGTGGTGGGCCACCTCCAGCAGCTTCTGGATGTTTTTGCCCGACCGGGCGGTGATGGGGATCACCGGTACGCCCAGTTCCTCGGACAGCCGGTCCACATCGATCTTGTCCCCGTGCTTCTCCACCTCGTCCATAAAGTTGAGGGCAATGACCATAGGCCGCTCCAGCTCCAGCAGCTGGGCGGTCAGATACAGGTTGCGCTCAATGTTGGTGGCGTCAATGATGTCGATGATGGCGTCGGGCCGCTCTCCCACGATAAAATCCCGGGCCACGATCTCCTCCATGGAGTAGGGGGACAGGGAGTAAATGCCGGGCAGATCCACCACGGTGACGGATTTCCCATCTACCTCCGCCCTGCCCTCCTTCTTCTCCACCGTCACGCCGGGCCAGTTGCCCACATACTGGTTGGAGCCGGTAAGGGCATTAAAGAGGGTGGTCTTGCCGCAGTTGGGGTTGCCCACCAGAGCCAGTTTCATCTCCCGGGTATCATGGCTGGCATAGTCCGGCACGCCGCCGTGGGCCGCAGCCTCATGGGCGTGGTCGGCATCCATCCGCCGGATGGTCTCCTCGTCGGGCAAGTGCTGCACCATACCCATGCGCTTTTTTCTGGCCTGGGCCTTCCGCTCTCCCTCCTCGCCGGTGGCGATGAGGATTTGGGCTGCGTCTGACTTCCGCAGCGACAGCTCGTAGCCCCGCAGGTTGAGCTCCACCGGGTCGCCGAAGGGGGCCACCTTGCGCACCATGACCTGGGTACCGGGGGTCAGGCCCATGTCAACCAGGCGGCGCTTCACCGGCCCCCGGTCATTGCCTACCTGGAGAATGATGCCCTTTTCCCCGGGCTGGACTTCCTCCAGAGTCTTATGTGTCTGTGTCTCTTGTAGTTTCATCTTATCCCATCCGCAGTTCTCAGAGTTAATCTAATCTAATTCCGTGCCCATTATACTACGCTGGCAGCGGCAGACGCAAGAGACTTCCCCCGCCATTTTCACCAAAATCCCACTGGTTTTGTGGCCATAAGAGAAAACATCGAACAAAGGCAAAAAAGGAACGCCGCGGAATCTCCGCAGCGCTCCCGATATACCTTGGAACTTAGTCCTCGTGGTCATGATCCTCACAGCCGCAGCCACAGCCGCAGTCGTCCTCGTCCTCATCGCCGCAGCAGCAGTCGTCAGACAGGTCCAGAGCGAACTTCTGCTTGCAGCTGGGGCACTGGATTACGCCCTCGTCCAGAACGGACTCGTCGATCACCAGAGTCTCGCCGCAGTTGGGGCACTCGGTCTCGAAGAAGTCGTCGTCATCGCAGCAGCAATCGTCGTCGTCATCCTCGTCGTCCTCGTCCTCATAGACGGCCTTCTCCACGTCGGCCAGATCGTCGGAGATGGCGTCAATCTCCTCGCCCAGAGCCACGGTGTTCTCCTCCAGATCCTCAATGGACATCCCGATCTCCTCCAGGATGCCGATGATCACGTTGAGGAGCTTGCCCTCCTTGGACTTCTCGGTGTCGATATTCAGGCCCTCAGCCAGGCCCTTCAGGTACGCGACCTTCTCAGAAATCGTCATAATGCGTCTCCTTTTCTTCATCAGTCAGCCACGAAGGGCCAGTAGAATATAGATCTGTTTTGGGGTGAATTCACTTCACCCCAAAACACCTCGACCCGCGCCACGGGCGCGAAACCGGGGGTATCAAATGGGCTGTGCCGCCATACGGCGCGGCCCATTTGTATCTAGGGGGTATAGGATACCCCCTGGACATTTTTTAACCCTTGCAGCGCTCCAGGTACTCGCCGGTACGGGTGTCGATCTTGATCTTGTCGCCGGGGTTGATGAACAGGGGCACCTTGATCTCGGCGCCGGTCTCCAGGGTGGCGGGCTTGGTCACGTTGGTGGCGGTGTCGCCCTTGAAGCCGGGATCGGTCTCGCTGACCTCCAGCTCCACGAAGGTGGGGGGCTCCACGGCGAAGATCTTGCCCTTGTAGGAGTTGATCTTGCACACCATGTTCTCCTTCACGAAGCGGAAGTTGTCACCCAGCAGCTCGGAGCCGATGGGCACCAGATCGTAGGTCTCGGGGTCCATGAAGTAGTACAGATCGCCGTCGTTGTAGCTGTACTCCATGTCCTTGCGCTCCACATAGGCCTGCTCAAACTTGGCGGTGGGGTTGAAAGAGGTCTCGGTCACGCCGCCGGTGATGACGTTCTTCATCTTGGTGCGGACGAAAGCGGCGCCCTTACCGGGCTTGACGTGCTGGAACTCGACGACCTGCATGACCTGGCCGTCCATCTCAAAGGTCACGCCGTTGCGGAAATCACTGGCAGAAATCGTAGGCATTGAAATTCATCCTCCAAAAGGTTTTTTAAATCATCAGCTAAGTCATTTTACCTTATTATTCCCCTCATTGCAAGGCTTTTTACAGAATAATCAGCTCTTTGGGAGATTTGGTGAGGTTCACTGTGCCCTCCTCGGTGTAGATGAGCACATCCTCAATACGCACACCGAACTTGCCGGGCAGGTAGATACCGGGCTCAGCAGAAACAGCGGCACCCACAGGCATGGGGGTCTCGTCACGGCCGTTGGCATTGGGGGACTCATGGATCTCGATGCCTACGCTGTGGCCAAAGCCATGACCAAAGTATGCCCCGTAACCGGCGTCCTCAATCACCTTGGCGGCGGCGTTGTGGATCTCCTTGCCGGGTACGCCCGCCTTGGCGGCGGCAATACCGGCCATCTGGGCCTTCAGCACGGTATCGTACACCTTGCGCATCTCCTCGGTGGGCTCGCCCAGGGCGATGGTACGGGTCATGTCGGAGCAGTAGCCGCCGAACTTGCAGCCGAAATCCATGGTGATGAACTCGCCCTTCTGCACCTTCTTCTCGCTGGGGATGCCGTGGGGCAGGGAACCGTTGGGGCCGGACACCACAATGGGGTCAAAACTCATCTTCTCAGCGCCCCGGCACAGCATCTCATACTGGAGGCGGGCGGCGATCTCCTGCTCGGTCATGCCGGGCTGGATGAACTTCAGGATGGCATCAAAAGCCTGATCGGTGATCTCCTGGGCGCGCTTCATCAGGGCGATCTCTTCCTCGTCCTTGGCGGCCCGCAGGTTGTTCACCAGGCTCTGGGCGGGCACCAGCTCACAGGGCAGCTTGGAATACTGGTTGTAGGAGGCCACGGTCACATAGCCGTCCTCAAAGCCCATCTGCTGAATGCCCAGCTCCCGGACGGCCTGCTCGGCCAGCACCATGAAGTTCTTGTTCCGGTCGGTCATGGTGATGGCGGCGCCGGTGACCAGGTTGCCGGCAGCCTCAATGTACCGGGAGTCGGTGAAGTAGCGGCTCTCGTTCTTGGTCACGATGACCATGCCCTCGCCGTGGAACCCGATGGCGTAGTATTCGCCGGGATCGCTGGTGATGAGCATGGCATCCAGCTTGTATTCGTCCAGCTTGGCCGCGATCTGATTGAGATGATTCATGATAAAGACTTCCTTTCTATCTCGCGCCGCAGCAGCCCTAAAGGGCGCTTTGGTACAGCTTTTTCATGGTTAGAGCGTCCTCGGCCTGTGTCCCGGCACTTTGCCCCAGCGGACCACGGTCCGCCGGGGGCCCCATATTTTTTTATCTGCTCGGGCGAACTGAATTCGCCCGGCATCAAGGTTTTGGGCCGAAAGCCCAAAACGCTTGGCTCGGCGCAAACGCGCCGCCCCGCTCTGCGGGGCCCCTGCGAAAGTGCGCCAAAGTTCAGGTCAGACTGCCTTGGTACAGCTTCTTCATAGTCAGCGCATCCTCCGCCTGGGTACCCGCACTTTCGCAGATAAAAGTAGGGCTCCAGCCCCGGCGGGCCACCTCGGTCATCAGAGGCTCCGGGTCGGGCCCGAAGTCCGCCTGATCGAAGGTCAGGTGCATCTTCTCTCCCCCGTTGGGGGTGAACTGGATCTTGGAGAAGTGGCTGTGGAAACGGGAGGCCCGTTCCTCTCCCAGCACCTCTTTGATGCGGTCCAGCATTTTCACGCAGGCCTCATGGCCCTCCAGCTCTCCCAGAGTACGGGCGTACAGGTGGCCGAAATCCACGCAGGGGGTAAGCCGCTCATCCAGAGTACACAGCTCCAGCACCTCGTCCAGATCCCCCAGCTGGTTGATCTTGCCCATGGTCTCGGGGCAGAGGGTGATGTGTCCAAATCCGGCGGCGTCGCAGGCGGCCACCACTTCTTTCAGGGAGTGCAGGGCGATGTCCTGGGCCTCCCGCCGGGTGCGCTTCATCAGGGCGCCCGAATGGATCACCACCCGGGTGGCCCCCATCCAGTCCGCCGCCTGGCAGGCCGCTGTGATATAGCCGATGGTCTTTTGCAGGCTGTCGGGATCGGGATTGGCCAGATTGATGAAATAGGGAGCGTGGAGGGATAGGGCAATGCCCGCCTCCCTGGCCGCCTCCCCCACCTTTCTGGCCGTGGCTTCCCCTACGTTGACGCCCTTGCCGCACTGGTACTCGTAGCAGTCCAGTCCCAGCCCCGCCAGCCAGCGGGGAGCGTCCACCGAGGATTTATAGGGAAAGGACTCGGCATTGCCTGCCGGTCCGAAGATAGCGCTCATAATGGTTTTGCTCTCCTTTTTGTCAGGGCGCGGAAGGGCCACTCGGCGGCGTACCGCAGGTAGCGCCCCGGATTGCCCGCCAGCCGGATAGGCTCCACCAGCAGCGTGGTCACACCAGCCCGGCTGCCGCCCAGAATATCGGTAAAAATCTGATCCCCCACAATGGCGGTCTGCTCCGGGGTGCAGCCCATCTGCTCCATGGCCTTGATAAAGGAGCCCGGCTTGGGCTTCCCGGCGTGGCCGATGTAGGGAACGCCCAGCGCCTTGCAGAACCGCTCGGGCCGCTGGGGATGCCGGTTATTGGACAGCACAAACAGGGTGATTCCCTGATTCTGAAGTTCCGCCGTCCACTCCCGCACTTTCTGGGTGGGTTCCGGCACCCCATAGGGCACCAGGGTATTGTCCAGATCGGCCAGCAGCAGGCGGATACCCCGCCCGGCCAGCGCGGCGGGATCGATGTCGTAAATGGTTTTTCCTGACCAGTGGGCCGTCAGCATGGTTTCACCTCGTCTATTTGCAGTCTGGTCCGCATAGGATGGTACAGGCTATCGAAAAGAACCTCCAGAGCAAAGGATTCGGAGGGAAAGATAGTGTGAAAGAAAACCGTCAGGGTTGTCTTTCGCGTTCGATCAAACACGTTTTGAAACTTGGCTCAAGTTTCAAAACGTGCTTCAGCTTGTCGGAAAGCCTTTTCGACAAGCTGATTATACACGCTTCTTACAACTTGGACAAGGGGGTAGCTGATATGCAGCTGAATTCCACATTGATTCTCACCGCACCCCCCGCCCACAGCCGGGCGGCTCTGCGGTTTGGCCTTCCCGTGGCCCATGCGGCCTATCGAGTGGGGGGCGGCCCCCATCTCTTCCGGGCCAATATGCCCATATCCGTCCGGGGCGGCCTGATGGCCCTGGACTGCGTGGGCTTTGACGGCCGGGGTGAGGCCGGGCCCTTCTGTCAAGAGGTTCTGCGGGAGTGCTCCGCCCGGGGGTATGACGGCATCTTATGCGACTTTGAGGGCCGTCCCATGCCCCTGCTGACGGAAATCGTCCGCACCCTGGCCGGTCTCACCCAAAAGCGGGGCTGGCCTCTCTATGTGACCGAGACCTACGGCGGCTATGCCGACAGCGCCAAAGTGCTCATCTCCTCCGCCCTGTCCGGCGGCTCTCTGGCCCAGCGGCTGGCGGAGGCGGCGCAGCGGTACGGCCAGGGCCGGGTGGCCCTGGCCATAGAGCGGGTGGCAGAGGACTTCTACCTCCCCTCCCCCTCCGGTCAGGGGCAACCTCTCAGCCAGGAGGAGCTGCGCCGGCTGATGGACGAACGCAGTCCCTCCATCTTTTTCTCTACCGAGCTGTGCGCCCACTACTTTACTTATATGTCCCAGGAGAACGGCGCTCATTTCGTTCTCTTTGACGACGCCGGGTCCATCCGCAAAAAATTGCAGGTGGCCCGGGGACTGGGCATCCGGCAGGCGGTGCTGTCCTATCCACAAATTGAGGATGTGCTGGAGGATATTCTGGCAGGATAGGCAAAGATACAACAGGACCCCGCGCCTATGGCGCGGGGTCCTGTAATCTGTAGGATTAGTAATACTTCTTGCGGTTCTTGCGGGCGGCCTCAGACTTCTTGCGCCGCTTAACGCTCGGGCTCTCGTAGTGCTCACGCTTGCGAACCTCGGCCAGAACGCCAGACTTGGCACAGCTGCGCTTGAAACGCTTCAGCGCATTCTCCAAGGACTCGCCGTCCTTCACATGGACTTCCGACATTGACTTCCCCTCCCTCCGAAGCGGCGGGGTTCCACCGCCAAAGGGCCACACATAGATATGGCTTTAACAGAATCATTGTATGCTATCCGCAAGCAAATGTCAAGTGCAGATTTATTTCTTTCTTTTTTCCTGGGTCAGTTCCTGGAAAAATTCCAGCTCTTCCCCAATGGGACCGGCACAAAAAGCGATGCGGATGGGGTAGTTCCCGCCCAGATTTTTATCCACCGGCTGGACCAGCACCGGGCATCCGGCGGCCTGAAGCCGCTCCACCATACCGTCCACATCGTCTGTGGCAAAAGCCAGGTGGGCAAAGAAACCCTTGCCGCGCTCCGTACCATTGGAGGTAACTTCCAGAATGGTATTACCCAGATCCAGCATGGCGCCCTGGCTGTCCCCCTGCCCCCAATGGCGGATCAGGGAGCAGTCCAGCACCTGCTGATAGAAATCCAGAACCCGCTGGAATTCTTCCGCTCCCTGGGCCTTCAGGGAGACATGATGGACCCCTTTGATGCTCATTTGGCAATCAGGTTGACCAGCTTGTTGGGTACCAGGATGGTCTTAACCAGGTTCTTGCCCTCGGTAAACTTCTGTACCTTGGGATCGGCCAGAGCGGCGGCCACCACAGTGGCCTCGTCGCTGTCCATGGGGACGGTGACGGTGGCACGCAGCTTGCCGCACACCTGGACGGCCATCTGCACCTCGGCGGCCACGGTCTTGCTCTCGTCGTAGGCGGGCCAGGCCTGCTGGCAGGCCATACCGTCGGCATTGAAGCCCAGGGTCTCCCACAGCTCCTCCACCATGTGGGGAGCGAAGGGGGAGAGCAGCAGCAGCAGAGTCTTGTACTCGCCCTTGGAGCAACCGTTGGCATAGAAGTCGTTGACCAGAGCCATCAGGGCGGCAATGGCGGTGTTGAACTTCATGGCCTCGATGTCGTCGGCCACTTTCTTGATGGTCTTGTGGATGGCGCTCTCGTTGGCGGCAGAGTACTCCATGGAGTCGGTCAGGTTCTCGGACAGGTTCCACACACGGTCCAGGAAGCGCTTACAGCCCTTAACGGCGTTGTCACTCCAGGAGGCGGCCTTCTCAAAGTCGCCGATGAACATGATATAGGTGCGCATGGTATCGGCGCCGTACTGGGCCACCACGTCGTTGGGGTTAACCACGTTGCCGCGGCTTTTGGACATCTTCTCGCCGCCCTCGCCCAGGATCATGCCGTGAGAGGTGCGCTTCTGGTAGGGCTCCTTGGTGGGTACCACGCCGATGTCGTAGAGGAACTTATGCCAGAACCGGCTGTACAGCAGGTGCAGGGTGGTGTGCTCCATGCCACCGTTGTACCAGTCCACAGGGCTCCAGTACTCCAGAGCCTCCTTGGAAGCCAGGGTCTTGTCGTTGTGGGGGTCCATATAGCGCAGGAAGTACCAGGAGGAACCGGCCCACTGGGGCATGGTGTCGGTCTCCCGCTTGGCGGGGCCGCCGCAGTGGGGGCAGGTGGTGTTGACCCAGTCGGTCATCTTGGAGATGGGGGACTCACCGTCGTCGGTGGGCTCGTAGGAGTCCACATCGGGGAGCAGCAAGGGCAGCTGGTCCTCGGAAATGGGCTGCCAGCCGCACTTCTCACAGTACACCATGGGGATGGGCTCGCCCCAGTAACGCTGACGGGAGAACACCCAGTCACGGAGCTTGTAGTTGACCTTGGCCTCGCCGATGCCCTTCTCCTCCAGCCACTTGGTGATGACAGGGATGGCGTCCTTCACGGTCAGGCCGTTGAGAAACTCGGAGTTGACCAGGATGCCGGTCTCATCCTTGGCGGTGAAGGCAGCCTTCTGCACGTCCTCGCCGCCGGAGACCACCTCGATGATCTCGCAGCCGAACTTCTTGGCAAACTCCCAGTCACGGTCGTCGTGGGCGGGCACGGCCATGATGGCACCGGTGCCGTAGGTGGAGAGCACATAGTCGGAGATAAAGATGGGGATCTCCTTGCCATTGACCGGGTTGATGCCCTTCACGCCGTCCAGGCACACGCCGGTCTTTTCCTTGTTCAGCTCGGTGCGCTCCAGATCGGACTTGGAGGCGGCGGCGGCCTGATAGGCACGCACATCGTCGGCGTTGGCCAGCTTGCCGCTCTCCAGCCAGCCCTTCACCAGGGCGTGCTCGGGAGAGAGAACCATATAAGTGGCGCCGAACAGGGTGTCGGGCCGGGTGGTGAACACCACGATCTCCTCGCCAGTAGTGGCCTTGAAGGTGACCTCGGCGCCGGTGGAGCGGCCGATCCAGTTCTTCTGCTGGGTCTTGACCCGCTCGATGAAGTCCAGGTCGTCCAGGTCATCGATGAGGCGCTGGGCATACTCGGTGATCTTGAGCATCCACTGGCTCTTCTCCTTGCGGACCACGGGAGCGCCGCAGCGCTCACACACGCCGTCCACAACCTCCTCGTTGGCCAGCACGCACTTGCAGGAGGTACACCAGTTCACGGGCATGGTGGTCTTGTAGGCCAGACCGTGCTTCCAGAGCTGCAGGAAGATCCACTGGGTCCACTTGTAATAGCTGGGATCGGTGGTGTTGATGACCCGGTCCCAGTCAAAGGAGTAACCCAGCATATGCAGCTGTTTGGTAAAGTTCTCAATGTTATCGTGGGTCACCTTGGCGGGGTGAATGTGGTTCTTGATGGCATAGTTCTCGGTGGGCAGGCCGAAGGCGTCATAGCCCATGGGGAACAGCACATTGTAGCCGTCCATACGGCGCTTGCGGGCCACCACGTCCATGGCGGTATAGGGGCGGGTGTGGCCCACGTGCAGACCCTGTCCGGAGGGATAGGGGAACTCCACCAGGCCGTAAAACTTGGGTTTATCACTGTGGTTTTCACAGTGGAAGGTTTTTTCCTCTGCCCATTTTTTCTGCCACTTGGGCTCGATGGCAGCAAAATCGTACTTCATTGACTGCACTTCCTCATATCATATCCTGGCGGCCTCTGCCGCCTCCATAATCTATGACATTATACTTGAAATACAACATCAATGCAAGAAAAACCATCAGGCCCCGCCGCAAAATGCGGCGGGGCCTGATGGTTTTTACGTCCCGATCAAGCTTCATGCAGCGGGAGATACGTCTTACCCAGCCACAAGCCCTCCACCAGATCAGGTTCGATGGCCTCCGGTAAGATCCAGACATAGAGGGCGCCATACCGCTCCCCACCGGGGCTGGTCTGATCCAGAATGGTGTACAGACTGCCATCCTCGCTCTGGAACACCTGATACCGCTGGTCAAAGGCCAGGGCCACCTGTTCGCCGTTCTTCAGCTGGAGCAGCGTGGAACGGGTACCCAGGTAGGCCCCGCCGTCCACGCCCAGCTCCGGGTGCTCAAAGCCCACCCGCAGGCTGAGGGACATGGCGGTCAGCTCCACCTGCTCCAGGCGCAGGCCCTCCTGTCTTTGGCTCAGGGCCACCGTGCGCTGGGGCAGCAGCTCCGGCTCAAAGCGAAGGGTCCAGTCACCCTGAATGGCCGTCCCGGTCCAGTAGGAGGCGGAAATCATCTCCGGCAGTTCCTCCAGGGCCAGCTCCCCGCTCTCCTTCCAGTACCAATCGATATACCGTCCACCCTCCAGCACCACATAGTGGATGTCCGTTAGGTCGGCGGACAGGATTTCCGCCTCCTCCAGGTGGGTCACAGCCTCCGACAGGCCGAACTGGATGTGGAAGTGCCCGCCCCGATCATAGCCCACTGAGGAGATCCACACATCGTCGGTGCCCTCCAGGGCCATATGGGTCTGCTCTGGTACCAGAGCGGTAAGGGCGGTCCCGTCTGCGCCAGTCACAGCGGTGGAAGCCAGCGTCTCAAAGGAGGCAAATTCCTCCCATGGCAGCTCAATGCCGCCCTGCCGCACCTGGCCCGGCCAGAACCCAGACAGCGACACCTCCACCGTGCCGTCCTCCCAAAGGCCCCCCCGGTCCAGTTCCCAGGCATACAGGGCAGTGCTGCTCTCGCTGTCGTAGGCCAGGGGTTCTTCCCCGCCGGCCAGGGTGGTATCCGGTCCGATCCGGTCTCCCTCCAGGTCGGTGACCTCCAGATAGGCGGTGCCACCGGCGGCGTCGGTGAGGGCGGCCACTATTTCCACCTTCACCCCTTGGTCAGTAACCGATACCCCCTCCACTGTCTGGCTGTGGGGGGTGTATCCCTCCAGTATCCCGCTGAGGGTCTGCCGCAGGTCGGGGGATAGCGCCAACGCCGACACCACAAGCGCACCGCACATCACTGCCGCCGCCACAAGCACCCGGAACGTATGTCTAGGGGTTTTTACCGGTTCTGATGTCATGGCCTCCGTCAGCCGGGCCTGAAAGTCCTGATCCGGCTCCACCTGGTCCATCCAGGTCTGATAATCCTGCTTCAGCATGGCGTTTCCCCCTCCTGTAAGTCCTCCCGCAGCATAGCCCGGGCCCGGCTCAGACGGGTACGGATGGTCCCCTCCCGCTTGCCCAGCACCTTGGCGATCTCCGCGGTACTCAGCTCCTCGTAGTAATAGAGATGGACCACCACCCGGTAGTCCTCCGGCAGCGTCAGAATGGCGGTCTCCATGCCCTGCTCCTCCGGTGGCTCCGGCGCGGCCATTTGCCCCGCCTCCTCCAACGGCACCGCACGCCTGCGCCAGGGGGAGCGGTGCAGATCTCCCGCACAGTTGGCGGCTACCCGCAGCAGCCAGGCCTTGCAATGCTCCCCATCCCGAAAAACAGGGGCCGCCCGCACCAACCGCAGAAAGGTCTCCTGGGTGATATCCTCCGCATCCTCCCGGCTGCCCGTCCGGGCGTAGGCCAGCCGGTATACCGCCGGGCTGTACTGCTCCACCAGCCGGGCGGCTTCCTCCCGATCCATAGCCCACTCTCCTTTCTCTGTTTCTATAGAATACACGTTTTTGCTCCGCAAAACGTTACAAGCCCCGTCGTTATATTGAAAAACGATAAAAACGCATTTACAAGCAATGTGTTCCGTGGTACAGTGATGCCAAAGGAGGCGTGGTTATGGAGAGAACCGGCGTGCAGAAACTGGCCCATGTGCTGACAATACTGGTTACCATCACTTTTGTATGCAATCTCATTGCACTTATCATGGTGCCCGGGCTGGTACACATCGGCTCACAGCAGGTGCTCGCGGCGTGGTGGGACTATGACATCGACGATACCCTGCATATGCTGCTCATCGGCGGCTGGTCCATGTGGGGGCGCAACGGCATCCAGGCGGATGTTTTGTCTGGTTTTCTACTCTTCTGCGGCGCCTGTACAGCGGCCATCCTGTGGCAGGGCCGCCGGGTGCTGGGCACTGTCCTCAAAGGTACTCCCTTCTGCCTGGAAAATGCCAAAAGCCTTTTGGGGTCGGCGGTCCTCTGCTTTCTGATTTCCGGGGCCGCCCTGGTGCGTGTAATCTGGAGGATCTGCTATGCCCAATCCATCGCGCCTCTGTTCAGCTATAATACACTCTTTGTTCCGCTCTTCTTTCTGGCCGGGCTGCTCTGTCTGGTCATATCCGCCCTCTTCCGCCAGGCGGCGGAGATGAAGGCGGAAAACGACCTGACCATCTGAGGAGGTGTTCCCATGCCCATCGTTGTGAATCTGGATGTGATGATGGCCAAGCGGAAGATGAGCCTCAATGAGCTGTCCGCCAAGGTGGATGTCACCCTGGCCAACCTGTCCATTTTGAAAAACAACCACGCCCGGGCGGTCCGCTTTACCACCCTGGAGGCCATCTGCAAGGCCCTGGACTGCCAGCCCGGGGATATTCTGGAATATGTGCCGGAGACGGAGTGAACCATAACGCTCCCTTTGCCTTCTGTGATAAAAAACGAATAAAAAATTGGGACCTGCCTTAGGCAGGTCCCGTTCTTCAGTCGTAGGTATGGTTGCAGATCTCCCGGATCTTGGCCTGGAGGGTCTTTAGATCCACAAAGCTTTCAGGCCGCTTGGAGGGGTCCCGCAGCAGAGCGGAAGGGTGGAACATGGCCATCATCCACACCCCGGCCTTCTCCATCCACTGTCCGTGCTCCCGGGTGATCTTGAAGTCGTCTTTCATCAGCCGAATGGCGGCGATGCGCCCCAGGCAGACGATGATTTTGGGCCGGATCAGGGCCACCTGATTGCGCAGGTAACCGATGCAGGCCTCCTGCTCAATGTTCAGCGGGTCCCGGTTTCCCGGCGGACGGCACTTGACCATATTGCCGATGAACACCTTCTCCCGGCGCAGGTCGATCATCTCCAGCATATCGTCCAGCAGCTGGCCCGCCCGGCCCACAAAGGGCCGTCCGGTCAGGTCCTCCTGCTCACCGGGCCCCTCGCCGATGAACATGACCTCCGCGTCCCGGGCGCCCTCGCCAAAGACCACGTTGTGCCGGGTATCGGCCAGGGAGCACTTGCGGCAGTCCATACATTCGGCATAGAGCTCGTCCCAGTTTTTCGTGTCCTCCGCCCCCTTTCTTCGAGGATTTTCCCCATTGTAACATAGGGCCGCCCTCCTTGCCTAGGGCAGATTTTGTCAAAATTCACAGTTGCTTTTCCACGCAAAAGCGCATATACTACGCCCATAAAGGCTGCGACAAAGACCGCCGCCCGTGAGAGCCGACAGAGAATCCGGGTCACCGACTGAGAGCCCGGTCCGGCAGGATGGGATGGCGCAACACTTTTGAGCTGGCGTGCCGAGCCCCGTTTGGGAGGTAGGTTCGTCCGTATTACTCGCGTTAAGAGTTCCAAGTGGCTCCATCAAGGGTGATGGGGCAACTACGGGTGGTACCGCGGAGTTTTTCCGTCCCGAAGTCGTTTTGATCGACTTCGGGACTTTTTTTATTTTTTTCAAACAAGAAAGGTTGTGAACGGTATGGTATTCCTGGCAAAACAAATCGACAAAGCGGTGGAGGGCCGGAATAACCAGCCCGTCACCATCCACGGCGCGGTCTATGCCCTGCGGGACATGGGCGGCATCACCTTCGTCACCCTGCGCACCCGCACCGGTCTGGTCCAGTGTGTCTGCACCCAAAAGGACGCCCTGGACGGGGCCACCGAGGAGTGCGCCGTCACCGCCGCCGGTATGTGGCGCATCGAACCCCGGGCTCCCGGCGGGAAAGAGTTGACCGACGCCAGCCTCACCGTCCTGTCCCGCCCCGCCGCTCCTCTTCCGGTGCCGCTGTCCAAGAAAAAGCTGGATCTGAATCTGGACACCGAGCTGGGTCTGCGGCCGGTGGTGCTGAGAGCCCCCAAGGAACGGGCGGTGTTCCGCATCCAGGCCGCTATCGGCCGGGCCTTCCGGGACTACCTCCAGGGCGAGGGCTTTACTGAAATCCACACCCCCAAGATCGTCCACGCCGGAGCCGAAGGCGGGTCCAACATCTTCCGCCTGGATTACTTCGGCAAAAAGGCTTTCCTGGCCCAGTCCCCCCAGTTCTACAAGCAGACCATGGTGGGGGCCTTCGAGCGGGTATACGAGGTGGCTCCCGTGTTCCGGGCGGAAAAGCATTCCACCCAGCGGCACCTGAACGAGTACACCTCTCTGGACTTCGAGATGGGCTATATCCAGTCCTTCACCGAGATCATGGAGATGGAGCAGGGCTTCCTCCAGCACCTGATGGAGCTGCTGAAGAAAGAGTATTCTGCTGAACTGGATCTGCTGGGGATGGAACTGCCCGACACCTCCCAAATTCCAGCCGTCCGCTTTGACGAGATCAAGCGGCTGGCGGCGGAGAAGTACGGCTACCAGATCCGGGACCCCTTCGATCTGGAGCCGGAGGAGGAGCACGCCATCGGCAAGTACGCCAAGGAGGAATGGGGCAGCGATTTTGTGTTCGTCACCCACTACCCCAGCAAGAAGCGTCCCTTCTACGCCATGGACGACCCTGATGATCCCCGCTTCACCCTGTCCTTCGACCTGCTCTTCCGGGGTCTTGAGGTGACCACCGGCGGTCAGCGCATCCACGACTACGCCGCCCAGGTGGCCAAGATGGAGGCCCGGGACATGGACCCGGCAGAGTTTGAAAGCTATCTCATGATCCACAAGCACGGGATGCCCCCCCACGGCGGACTGGGCATCGGCCTGGAACGGCTGACCATGCAGCTGTGCGGCCTGGACAACGTCCGCCGGGCCTGTCTGTTCCCCAGAGACCGCACCCGACTGGAACCGTAAGGAGGATTGAACATGAAAATCACCGAAGATATGGTCGACTATATCTCCCAGCTCTCCCGGCTCCAGCTGCCGGCGGAGGAGAAAACCGCCATGACTGCGGAACTGGAACGCATCGTGGCCTATATGGATGTACTCAACACCCTGGATACCACCGATGTGGAGCCCCTGAGCCACATTTTCCCCCTGAAAAACGTGTTGCGCGCCGACGAGGTGGTCCCGTCCTACGACCGGGAGACCCTGCTGGCTGGGTCTCCCGCCGGGGACGGCGAGACCTTTCTGGTCCCCAAGGCGGTAGAGTGAGGTGGCACACATGGAACTGTATGAACTGACTGCCCTGGAGCTGGAGCAAAAGCTCCGCACCGGCGAGGTAACCCAGCAGGAGGCGGTGGAGGCCGCCCTCTCCCGTATTCACGCCGCCCAGCCGGGCAACAACGCCTTTGTCACGGTGGACGGCCCCGTCTTCCCGGCGGCCGACCTGTCTGCCTCCCCTCTGGCCGGGGTGCCCATGGCCTACAAGGATAACATCTGTACCAAGGGTGTGGCCACCACCTGCGCTTCCAAGATCCTGGAGGGCTTTGTCCCCTGCTATGACGCCACTGTGGTGGAGCGTCTGTCCGCCGCCGGGGCAATCTCCATGGGCAAGCTGAACATGGACGAGTTCGCCATGGGCTCCACCTCTGAGACCTCCCACTACGGCCCAGTGAAAAACCCCTGGGATCTGACCCGGGCAGCTGGTGGCTCCTCCGGCGGCGCTGCCGCCGCCGTGGCAGCTGGTGAGGTGTGGTACGCCATCGGCTCGGACACCGGCGGGTCCATCCGCCAGCCCGCCGCCTACTGCGGCGTCACCGGCATGAAGCCCACCTACGGCACCGTGTCCCGGTACGGCCTCATTGCCTACGCCTCCTCCCTGGACCAGATGGGCCCCATCGCCCGGTCCGCTGCCGACTGCGCGGCGGTGCTGGATCTCATCCAGGGCAAGGACCCCCGGGACGGCACCAGCCTGGACGCCCCCGCCGGGGGGCTCCTCTCCTCCCTCACCGGCGACCTGAATGGCAAGAAGATTGGCCTGCCGGCAGACTGCTTCGGCGAAGGCCTGGACCCAGAAGTGCGCGCCGCCGTGCTGGCCGCCGCCGAGGTTTTGAAGGCCCGTGGGGCCGAGGTGGAGGAATTTGCCCTGCCGGTGATGGAATACGTGGTACCCACCTACTATATCATCGCCTGCGCCGAGGCCAGCTCCAACCTGTCCCGGTTCGACGGAGTCAAGTACGGATGGCGGGCTGAGGACTACGGGGATCTCACCGACCTCTACTGCAAGACCCGTACCCAGGGCTTCGGCTCCGAGGTGAAGCGGCGCATCCTGCTGGGCACCTTCGTGCTGTCCTCCGGCTACTACGACGCCTACTACAAAAAGGCCCTCCAGGTCAAAGCCCTCATCAAGAAGGCCTTTGATGAGGCCTTTACCAAGTATGATCTGCTCCTTACCCCGGTGGCCCCCACCACCGCCCCCAAGCTGGGGGAGAGCCTCACCGATCCCCTGAAGATGTACCTCAGCGACATCTACACCGTGTCGGTCAACCTGGCGGGCCTGCCCGCCCTGTCCATGCCCTGCGGCTTTGACGGCAAGGGTATGCCCATCGGCGCCCAGCTCATCGGTCCCGCCCTGGGCGACGGCGGGGTGCTCAACGCCGCCCACGCCTTCCAGCTGGACACCGGCTGGCACAGAAAAACCCCCAAAGGAGGCGACGCACAATGACCTGGGAAACCGTCATCGGTCTGGAGACCCATGTGGAGCTGGCCACCAAAACCAAGATCTTCTGCTCCTGCACCACCCAATTCGGCGGCGCGCCCAACACCCACTGCTGTCCGGTGTGTACCGGTATGCCGGGCACCCTGCCGGTACTCAACGAAAAGGTACTGGAGTTTGCGGTAAAGGCCGGTCTGGCTCTGAACTGCGAGATCAGCCGTTTCAGCCGCTTTGACCGGAAGAACTACTTCTACCCTGACCTGCCCAAGGCCTATCAGATCTCCCAGCTCTACCTGCCCATCTGCCACGACGGCAAAGTGGACATTGGGGAAGGCAAAACCATCCGCATCCACGAGCTGCATATGGAGGAGGACGCGGGCAAGCTGGTCCACGACCCCTGGCTGGACCAGACCCGGGCGGACTACAACCGCTGCGGCGTGCCCCTCATCGAGATCGTCACCGAGCCCGACTTCCGCTCGGCTGAGGAGGTCATCGCCTACCTGGAGAAGCTGCGCTCCACCCTGCAATATCTGGGCGTGTCCGACTGCAAGATGCAGGAGGGCTCCCTGCGGTGCGACGTGAACCTGTCGGTGCGTCCCGCCGGGTCCACAGAGTTCGGCACCCGCACCGAGATGAAGAACCTGAACTCCTTCAAGGCCATCTCCCGGGCCATCGCCTATGAGGCCCGGCGGCAGATCGAGCTCATTGAGGAAGGCAAGCAGGTGGTCCAGGAGACCCGCCGCTGGGACGAGAACAAGGACGCCACCTACGCCATGCGCTCCAAGGAGAACGCCCAGGATTACCGCTACTTCCCCGAGCCGGACATTCCGCCGCTGGAGCTGTCCGACGAATATATCGAAAGACTCCGGGCCGCCCAGCCCGAGCTGGCCGAGGCCAAGCGGGAGCGATATCAGCGGGACTGGGGGCTGCCCGCCTACGACGCTGAGATGCTCACCTCCCAGAAGGCTCTGGCTGACTTTTTTGAAGAAGTGGTTGCCCTGGGAGCCGATCCCAAGCAGGCCTCCAACTGGATCATGGGCCAGGTGCTGGGCCAGCTGTCCGCCCACGGCCTGGAGGCCAAGGACATGAAGCTGACGCCCGCCACTCTGGCCAAACTCATCGCTCTGGTTCAGGAGGGTAAGCTCAACCGCAACACCGCCGTCAAGGTCTTTGAGGCCGTCTTTGCCGACAACGGCGACGTGGATGCTTATATTAAGGAGCACGGTCTGGCCCAGGTGTCCGACGCCGGGCTGGTGGCCGCCGTGGTGGAACAGGTGCTGGCCGCCAACCAGAAGTCGATGGAGGACTTCAAATCCGGCAAGGAAAAGGCTTTCGGCTTCCTGGTGGGCCAGGTCATGCGGCAGCTGAAAGGCCAGGCCGCCCCGGCGGTGGTCAACCAGGTGCTGCGGGAAAAGCTGTCCCAGTAACGCGCCTCACACCTTGACAGGATTCCGCTCTTCTGGTATGCTCTTATCCACAAGTAAACCATGTGCATGACGCCCGTCACCGGATGGGCGAGACAACGTGCCTGAGTATATTCCGTAGGTCTTTGAAGGAATATACTCAGGCACGTTTTTCATTTGCACCCGGGAGGACAAACCATGCGGCGGACATTTTTCAAGTACATCTCCTTAAATATGCTGGGGGCCCTTGGCCTGTCCGGCTACATTATGGCGGACACCTTTTTTGTGGCCAACCGGCTGGGCTCCGACGGGCTGGCGGCCCTCAATCTGGCTATTCCCATTTTCGGGCTCATCAACGGACTGGGCATCCTGCTGGGCATCGGGGGCGCCACCCGCTACTCCATCTGCCGGTATCAGGGGGATGAGGACCGGGCCAACCGCACCTTTACCTTGTCCCTGCTCACCGGGCTGGGGCTGGGGATCATCCTGGCTCTGCTGGGAGCCTTCTGTGCCCGGCCCATTGCTCTGCTGCTGGGGGCTGACACCGGCACCCTCCCTCTGTGTACCGCATACCTGCGCACGGTGCTGCTCTTCTCCCCCTGTTTCCTGCTCAATCACATAATGGTGTGCTTTGTCCGCAATGACGGCAATCCCAAGCTGGCCATGACCGCCATGCTCACCGGCAGTCTGGCCAACATCGCCCTGGACTACCTCTTCCTCTACCCTTTGAATATGGGCATTTTCGGGGCAGCTCTGGCCACCGGCATCGCTCCGGTAATCGGGCTGTGTCTATCCTCTCTCCACAGCCTCACTGGTCGGAATCAGTACCGGCTGAGCCGGCCTGCCAACCCGGTCCGGTCCCTGGCCGACGTGGCAGGCCTGGGCAGCGCCGCCTTTCTCAATGAGTTTACCTCCTGCATGGTGCTGGCTCTCTATAACGCCCTGATGCTCCGGGCTGCCGGTACGGTTGGGGTGGCAGCCTACGGCGTGGTGGCCAATCTGGCGCTCATGGCTCTGGCTCTGTTTACCGGCCTGTCCCAGGGGGCCCAGCCTCTCATCAGTCAGTCCTACGGTCGGGGAGACCATCACACCGTCCGTCGGCTCTGCCGTCTGGCCCTGCTGGTCTCCTGTCTGGTGGGTCTGGCCTTGGCCCTCATCGCTCAATTCGGGGCCGAGCCCCTGGCAGCCCTGTTCAACCGGGATGGCGACCCGGAACTGGCCCGGCTGGCAGTAAGCGGGCTGCGGATCTATTTCTGGGGCTTTCTCTTTGCCGGACCCAACATTATTGCCGCCTCCTTTCTGGGTGCTGTGGAGCAGCCCCGTGCCTCCTTTCTCCTGTCCCTGTTCCGGGGCGGCGTAGGCATTGCCGCGCTGGTACTTTTGCTGGCATGGCTGCTGGGCGTCACCGGGATCTGGCTGGCTTTCCCGGTCACAGAGCTGCTTACCCTCTTTCTGGCTCTGGGTGTCAGCCGCAGGGTCCTTCGTACTCCACTATCTTAATAAAACAAACTCCCCCCGGTTCAGCTCAAAGGTTGAACCGGGGGGAGTTTTGGTTTGGTTTAAACGCCGGTGGCGTCGGAGGAAATGGAGGCCCGCTCCTGAGCAATGTTCAGGGCGTGGTCGCCAATCCGTTCAAAGTCGGTGAGCAGCTCGGAGAAGATGATGCAGGCCTCGTCGGAGCAAGAACCCTTCCGCATCCGCTTGAGCTGGTTGCGGCGGTATTCCTCGGTCATGTCGTCCATCCGCTGCTCCAGGGCGGATACCTTGGTCAGCCACTTAGTGGGATCGGTAACCTCCTGTCCCAGGAGATCCAGGGCCTCCAGGCTGACCTGCTCCATCCGCTTAATCTCTTCCCGGGCCTCGGGAGAGAATTGGATGTTCTTATCATGCATCATCTGGGTATACTCGCAGATGTTCATGGCATGGTCGCCGATGCGCTCAATGTTGCCGGTGATCTTGAAGTAGGCGCTGACGGCGGTGGAATCCTGCTCGTTGGTCTCATGGACGATAACCTGGGAGATATACTGGGAGATCTCCTTATTCAGGTAGTCCAGATAGTCCTCGGTGGCCTCGGCACCTTCCATTTTCTTGGGGTCCACATCCAGCACCGCCTGGAAGCAGGTGGCGATGTTTTCCCGGGCCATCCCCAGCATCCGGTTCAGTTCCTGCCGCAGCTGGGTGATATACATGGCGGAGAAGCCGATGGGGTGCTCCTGCTTGGTGTGGGTGGGGTTGGGCACCAGGTAGGCCAGGTGCATTCCCTCCTCGCCGCTCTCACTCCGGTCGGGCAGGATGAACATGGCCAGCTTCACCAGCCCGTTGCCGAGGGGCAACAGCAGAATGGTGGTGACAACGTTAAAGAGGGTGTGCATATTGGCGATCTGGGCCGCCGGATAATTCGGGGTCAGGCTCACCATGAAGTCGGTCAGCGGCGTCAGGATACACATGGTGGTAAAGAGCACCGTACCGAACAGGTTGAACATCAGGTGGATCACCGTGGTGCGCTTGGCGTTGCGGCTGGTGCCAATGGAAGCAAGCACAGCGGTGATACAGGTGCCGATGTTCTGGCCAAACAGAACGAACACGGCGCTGTCCAGACCAATCACACCGCTGACCGCCAGGGCCTGCAGAATACCCACCGAAGCAGAGGAGGACTGGATGAGGGCGGTGAAGAGGGTGCCCACCAGAATACCGATCAGAGGGTTGGAGAAGGTGCTGACCACATCCACGAAGGCGGGCCACTCCTGCAGGGGCTCCATGGAGGAGCTCATCATCTCCATGCCGATGAAGAGTACGCCCAGACCGGCCAGGATGTTGCCGTAGTGGTGGATCTGGGGTTTCTTCAGGAACACCACCATGGCCACACCCACAAAGGCGAACAGGGGTGCCATGGCGCCCACGTCCAGGGCGATGAGCTGGCCGGTAATGGTGGTACCGATATTGGCGCCCATAATGATCCACACAGCCTGCCGCAGGGTCATCATGCCGGAGTTAACGAAGCCCACCACCATGACTGTTGTGGCGGAAGAAGATTGGATCACCGCAGTGATCACCGCGCCCACCAGGACGCCAAGGAAACGGTTGGAAGTCAGTCGCTCAAGGATGCGCTTCATACGGTTGCCAGCTGCGGCCTCCAGGCCGGAACTCATCATCTGCATACCGTAGAGGAACAAGGCCAGGCCGCCCAGCAGCCCCAGAAGGATGCTTATGTTTCCCACGTTTTTTCTCCTCTTTTTTTATATTTCTTTTTCAGTTTCTTTACAATGTCATGTCTAAGTATATCGAATGTAAAGTTTGTCGTCAATGGGATTTTGTACGAAGTTTTGCTCCCTTTCTCCCTCTGCTCCGGCAGGTTTTTCCACTCATTTTATGGAAATTTAATGCCTGTTCAGTTGCCTTTTCCACCACTATGGGCTATACTACCTTTATCAGTCCCTTCTGATACTGAAAAAAATGTCGAAATTGCCTAAAGGAGAAACGTTCATGGAACAGCAACCGGCCAAAAAGGCCCATGGGCCCAAAAGCAAGTCCGGAAAACTGGTGCTCTGTATTGTACTCACCATTTTGATCGGCTTGGTCTATTTCTATGTGGCTCTGCCCCCTATCAATCCCCAGTCCGGCGATTTTTATGTCTTTATCGCCGTGTTGTGTATCGTATTTGTGGTCACCTCCATCCTCACCTCCGGCATGGACCTGATCCGGGACGGCAGTGGGCCCAAGGACTACCTGCGCTTCATCAAATCCCGCTGTCTGCCGGCCGGCATCCTGCTGCTGGTTCTCATCGCCATCGGCATCGTGGGCACCCTCATTTCCCTGCCTATCTTCCGGGCCGGGGCCTACCGGGATCTGCTCACCGTGGAGGACGGCAACTTTGCCACCGACATCGCCGAGATCTCCTTCAACGAGATTCCCACCCTGGACGAGTCCTCCGCCGAATACCTCAGCGACCGCCAGATGGGTACCCTCAGCGATATGGTGAGTCAGTTTGAATATTCCTTTGACTCCACCCAGATCAACTACCAGGGCCGGCCTGTCCGCGTGGCCCCCATTGCCTACGCCGACTTGTTCAAATGGTTTACCAATCGAGGTACCGGTCTGCCCGCCTATGTGATGGTGGACATGGTTACCCAGGAGGCCACGGTGGTCCGGCTGGAGGAGGGCATGAAATACTCCTTCTCTGAGCCCCTTAACCGCAACATCGAGCGCCACCTGCGCTTCAACTACCCTACCTTTATCTTTGGCACGCCTCAGTTTGAGATCGACGAGGAGGGCCACCCCTACTGGATCGCCCCCCGCATTGTCAAGACCATCGGCCTGTTCGGCGGTGACGATATCCAGGGTGCGGTGCTGGTGGACGCCATCACCGGTGAATGCACCTACTATGAGCTGGCCGATATCCCCAGCTGGGTGGACAACGTGTTTACCCCTGAGCTGATCATGCAGCAGTATGACTATCATGGCACCCTGGTCAACGGCTTCATCAACTCCATCTTCGGCCAGCGGGACGTGACCATCACCACCAGCGGCTCCAACTATATTGCCCTCAACGACGACGTGTATATGTACACCGGCGTTACCTCCGCCAATGCCGACCAGTCCAACCTGGGCTTCCTGCTGTCCAATCAGCGTACCAAGGAGACCAAGTTCTACTCCGCCCCCGGCGCCACCGAAGCGGCGGCCATGTCCTCCGCGGAAGGTGTGGTCCAGGACCTGAAGTATACCGCCACCTTCCCGCTGCTGCTTAACATCGCCGGGGAGCCCACCTATTTCATTCCCCTGAAGGACGCCACCAATCTGGTGAAGAGCTACGCCATGGTCAACGTGGCCCAGTATCAGGTGGTGGCCACCGGCTCCACCGTGTCGGCCTGTGAGCAGGAGTATATCAAGCTGCTCAACAACAAGGGTATCACCACCCCGGAGGACACCCCACGCACTGAGGTCTCCGGCGTCATCAGCGACATCCGCTCGGCAGTCATGGAGGGCAACTCCTACTACTTCATTCAGCTGGAGGGCGATCCCACCTACTACGCCATCTCTGCCGCTCAGAATCCCCTGGCTGTCATTCTCAATGTGGGCGACCAGGTGACTATCCAGCACACCCCCGCCATTGACGGGGAGACCTCCTCCATTCTGGATGGCTCCACCATCACTCTGGACGGAGCGGCCCAGCCCGCTCCCTCGCCGATCGTCACTCCCGCTCCTCAGGAGGAGACCGATACCGGGGAAGCTTCTCCCTCCCCTGCTCCGGCGGAATAAGATTTCTACAAAAAGCGCACGCTGCATCAGCAGCGTGCGCTTTTTCATCTCTGTTTGTTTTTCCACTCCCGCAGCAGGGCCAAAGCCTCCGGGGACAGCAGCAGCAGGGCGAACAGGTTGGGCAGTGCCATGAGCCCGTTGAAAATATCCGCCAGCTGCCACACCGCTGTTACGTCGGCTACACTGCCCCACACCAGCGCCCACAAAAATACCAGCCGGTAGATCCACCGCCAGCGGTTGGAGCCGCTCAGGTAGGCCAGCCCCCGCTCACCATAGTAGCAGCACCCCAAGAGGGAGGTGAAGGCGAACAGCAGCAGGCATACCGACACAAAAATTTCCCCAAAGGGACCGAATACGGTGGAAAACCCCGCCGCCGACAGGGGGGCTCCCAGCATCTCCGGCGTCACCTGCCCCTTTTGGATGGCGGCCAAAGCCTCCTCCGGTTGATAAACTCCGGTAGTAAGGATCACCAGCGCGGTAATGGAACACACCACGATGGTGGCCACAAACACCTCAAAAATGCCCCACATCCCCTGCTCCGCCGGTTCTCTGGTGTCGGCGGCGGCGTGGGCAATGGAAGAGGAGCCCATGCCCGCCTCATTGGTAAATACCCCTCGGGCCACACCGTACCGCAGCGCCGCCGCCATACCGTAGCCCGCGCCGCCCCCCAGGGCTGCCTTTGGGGTAAAGGCCCCCTCCACGATCTGTCTCAGCGCCCCGGGCAGGGCCTGGGCATGGCAGCAGAGTACCACCATCCCGCCGCCCACAAAGAGGAGGGCCATACAGGGCACCAGGGTCTCGCTCACCTTGCCGATGCGGCCAATGCCCCCTACCACCACCGCCCCGGTGAGCAGGGCCACCACGATGCCCACTGCCAGCGGGTCCAGCCCAAAACCGGCATGAAGGGCAGCTGAGATGGAGTTGGCCTGCACCATATTGCCGCCCCCCAGGGAGGCGGCCACACAGCACAGGGCAAACAGGGTAGCCAAGGCGGGGCTCCCAAGCCCCTTTTCCATATAGCACATGGGGCCACCCTGCCAGCAGCCCTTCTCATCCTTTTCCCGGTAGCGCACCGCCAGGATCTTTTCCACACAGCCGGTCATCATACCCAGGAAGGCGGATACCCACATCCAAAATACCGCCCCCGGCCCGCCGTAAAAGATGGCAGTGGCCACCCCGGCGATGGAGCCTGTGCCAATGGTGGCCGCCAAAGCGGTGGACATGGCTTGAAGCTGAGTCAGCCCCCGCCCGGTACCTTTTCCGGTTCTTTTGCCCAGTGCCCCCGCCGTGGTCCTGAGCCACAACCCACAGTGTATTACCTGAAAAAATCCGCTGCGCACCGACAAATAAAGGCCCGCGATCAGAAACAGGCCCAGCAGCCACGGATTCCAGATCAGATCGGCCAGCCGCTCTAATCCGGTCATAGCCCCACCCCCTTGTCCCAGAGGTATGCGGACAGGGGCGGTTCCATGCCTGTATCTTGTCCGAAGCCGGAATGCTCAGAGCAGCTGCACCCCCAGCAGAGGGGCCAGATCCACCGCCTGTGCCGGGTTGATTTTCAGCCCCCGCAGCTCCTGCAGGCTCTCCGACACGGTAATGCCCTGGATCTGGCAGTCGGACAGGTCCAGACCCTTCAGCGGTGTACGGAAAAAATCCACCCCCTGAAAGTTGGACCCATGGGGCTCCAGGCCGCTCACCCGGGCCTCCGCCATGGAGGCCTCCCGCAGATCGCAGCCGGTCAGACTGGTCCGGTTCCACAGGGATTTGGAAAAATTCCCATAGCGAAAGCTGCTGTCGGTCACCGAGCAGTCCTTCCAGCGGCTGGAGATCATCTTCACGCCGTCTCCCTTGCACCCGGACACCCGGCACTTGTTCCACACCGTATCCAGAAAGCTGCAGTTGGAAAAATCACAGCCGTCAAATTCCGACTGATAAAAAGCCGCCTTGGAAAAATCGCACCGCTCAAAACGGCATTTATAGAACCGGATCCGGGTATACTCCAAGTGGGACAGATCCAGTCCCACAAGCTGTTCCTGTTCAATGGCCAGATCCTCCAGGTCCCGCTCCTCGGTTCTGGCCCAATGTAATTGCTGCACCAGCATGATGGTCACGCCTCCTAGAGGATACGCCCCGGCAGCGGGGCGCATCCTGTCTGCTTATGTTATACTCCTTTTTTGTCCGGCTGTGTAGAGAAAAACGCGCCCGGCTCCGGGGCGTTCCCCGTCTGCCGGGCACATCACAGCCTTCACCGCTCCTTCTGCTGCAGCTGGAGCCGATCGGCGATCATGGCAATAAACTCCGAATTCGTAGGCTTTCCCTTGGCGTTGGAGACCGTGTAGCCGAAGTATTTTTGCAGCGTCTCCAGATCGCCCCGGTCCCAGGCCACCTCGATGGCGTGGCGGATGGCCCGCTCCACCCGGGAGGCAGTGGTGCCAAAGCGTTTGGCCACCTCGGGGTAGAGGATTTTGGTGACCGCGTTGATCACATCCATATCCCCCACGGCGATGATAATAGCCTCCCGCAGATACTGGTAGCCCTTGATGTGGGCGGGCACACCGATCTCATGGATGATTCCCGTCACCACATTTTCCAGACGTCTGGCCCGCTCTTCGCCGTCATCCCCTTCCTCCGTCTCCTGAAGGGCGGCCAGCTGGCGGACCCGCTCGGCCACCGCCGTCAGTCGGCAGGGCTTGAGCATATAGTAATCCGCGCCGGTGGATGCAGCCAGCTCAGCCACGCTGCCCCGGGCAAATCCGGAGAGCACCAGCACCCGGGGCCTGGCTTCGGCCTTGGACAGCGCCTGCAAGACCTCCACCCCATCCATCTGGGTCAGCACCAGATCCATCACCAGCACATCCGGCGCCAGACGCTCTGAAAGCTGAAGCGCCTCTTCTCCATCTCCTGTGGCTCCCACCACCTGGATGCCCGCTTCCCCTTCCAGCTGTTCCACCAGAATACGGCGAAATTCTTCGCTTGCATCCGCTACCAGGACTTTGATTCTCCGTTCCAATATTGACACCCTTTCCAGCAGGCTCCTCCTGCTCCACATTTGCCGCCTGGCCAAGGCTGATTACCGGTTGGCTATAATTTACCATAATCAGACAGCAAGCGCAAGGGTTTTACTGGTAATTTATGGTTATTTCTCTTCGACTTCGTTCGACTTTTCCGCAGAAATTCCGACGCAGGCCCTCTTTTCCCTCTCATATCTTCCAATGTTCTTGCAAAAAAGACGCCGGGAGCGGCGGACCGCTCCCGGCGTTTTCGGGTTATTAGGCTTCTGTTTTACCAGTTTCCGCCTGCTCCAGCATATGCTCTGCCAGGATGCCGTAGCCCTGGGTGGGATCATTGACCAGTACATGGGTCACGGCTCCCACCAGTCTGCCGTTCTGGAGGATGGGCGAGCCGCTCATTCCCTGCACAATGCCGCCGGTGGTATCCAGCAGTCGGGCGTCGGTGACTTTCAGCATCAGATTGCGGGTATCTCCCTCTTTTTCGGGAAAAATACGGGTGATCTCCACCTCATACTCCTCCACCTGATCGCCGGCCACATTGGACAAAATGACCGCCGGGCCCACCTGGACCTGGCTGCGTTCCGCCACCGGCACCGGCTCCATGCCGTCAGTCATGGTCTCATCACTGATCTGGCCAAAGACGCCGCTGCAGGTGTTGGACCACAGCACCCCCAGATCACGGTCGGTCTGAAAGGCTCCGTGGAGTTCCCCCGGCGTTCCCTTCACGCCCTTCTGCACGTCGGTGACTTCGGAATAGAGGATGGACCCGGACTGCATGGGCATCAGCTTTGCCGTATCCACATCGTTGATGCCGTGGCCCAGAGCGCCGAAAGTACCAGTCTCGGGATCGCAGAAGGTCATGGTGCCGATACCTGCCATGGAGTCTCTGATCCAGGCGCCCAGTTTATACTGCCCGTCGGCACTGCACTGGACCGCCTGGGCAGTAAACTGGACCTCTTTGTCGTCCCGCACCGCACGGATGCTCATGGTCTGGTCCCCCACCTGCTGCAGCACGGCCTGGACCTCTTCAATGCTGTCCACTTCTTCCCGGTTGATGTGGGTGATGATATCCCCTTCCTTCAGCCCACAGTCCCGGGCCGGGGTGTGACTGCCGTCAGCCGCTGTCACCTCACCAAAACCAACCACCATCACGCCGTCGGAAAACAGTTTGATCCCTACGGTACGGCCCATGGGGATCACTTCTCTGCTTTCCGCCGCCCTGACGGGCTGGAACCAGGCCGCCCAGGCAAGCAGCAGCACTGCTGTCAGCACCGCGCCCACCCAGGGCCTGATCTTTGGTTCTTCTTTTCCCATTTCGCTGTCCACGCTCCTTCCCAAAATCATTGGCGTTTTGTACGCCTGTTACTAATATGGTTTTCAAATGGACGAACCACGCTGGCAATGAAATGTTCCTTTGGCTTGGTGCTTCTTTCCAACTGCCGCCCGGCAAATCGTTGGCGCTTTGTCCCTGTTCTTTTCTCCCCCTGTTTCCTGCTTTTTATCTGGAGGCTCTGTGGTATTTTTTTCTTTTGTTTGCATATGTTACGGCATATAAGACGAAAGGATGTGTCCGCCATGCCGCGCCTGAGCAAGACCGAGTGGATCGCTTTTGTTGCCGCCACAGTGGCCGGCGCCTGTCTGCATCTGTTCACCTTTCTGCCTCCCAACGGCCTTCTCTTTACCGATCTGTCCGGCACTCCCACCTGGGTCACTCTGCCCTGCTGAAGCAAGTCCCCGGAGCGTTTCTCCGGGGACTTGTTGTCTTTTCTGCCTTTCTGCCTGTTTTACCAAAACCACATAAAATTTACCTACTTTCTACACCGGGCCCCCTTGTATTTTTGTTTCCGTTTTGTTACCATTATGATATCCGATTTGCCCACATCCAGAGGAAATCTTTATGTGCTGCGGATGCGTTCAGGCTCCATCCAGCCAGCCGAAAAGGTCCCCTCCGGTAGGGCCCGGAAGGAAAGGTGGAATGTTTCATGAGAAAACACACACGCAAGTTCCTGTCCCTGTTCCTCTCCCTGTCCATGGCCAGCAGCTTCTGCATCCCCGCCATGGCTGCCGAGGGGGACACCACCGCTGCTACGGATGACGGTATTGTGGTGCTGTACACCAACGACGTCCACTGCACCAGCGACGACGGTATGTCCTATGCCGCCATCGCCGCCTATAAGGCCGAGATGGAAGCCAGCTACGGCGCCGACAACGTTACCCTGGTGGACAACGGCGACGCCATCCAGGGCGGCATCCTGGGCTCCCTGTCCAAGGGCAGCTGGATCGTGGACATCATGAACAATGTGGGCTACGACATTGCCATCCCCGGCAACCATGAGTTCGATTTCGGCATGGATACCTTCCTGGACATCGCCAAGAACCAGGCTGAGTACACCTATGTCAGCTGCAACTTCGTGGACGCCGACGGCAAGGCCGTGCTGGAGCCCTACACCATGGTCACCTACGGCGACGTGGACGTGGCCTATGTGGGTATCTCCACTCCCGAGACCCTGACCAAGTCCGCCCCCGCCTACTTCCAGAACGACAAGGGCGAGTACATCTACGGCTTCTGCCAGGATAAGGACGGCAAGGCCCTGTACGACCAGGTCCAGGATACTGTGGATGCCGCCCGCAAGGCCGGCGCTGACTATGTGGTGGCCCTGGCTCACCTGGGTGAGGACGCCCAGAGCTCTCCCTGGATGTCCACCGAAGTCATTGCCAATACCACCGGCATCGACGTGGTGCTGGACGGCCACTCCCACACCACCGAGCCCTCCAAGACCGTGAAGAACGCCGACGGTGAGGACGTGCTCCTGAGCCAGACCGGCACCAAGGCCGAGTCCGTGGGCAAGCTGGTCATCGCTCCCGACGGCACTATGACCACCGAGCTGGTTGCCCTGGCTGACGTGGATACCACCTCTCAGGCCTACACCACCGCCAAGACCTTCATCGAGGGTATCCAGGCTGAGTACAAGGCCATGTCCGAAGAAGTGGTGGCTACTTCCTCCGTGGACCTGACCATCAACGATCCCTACACCGGTGAGCGTGCTGTCCGCTCCGCCGAGACCAACCTGGGCGACCTGTGCGCCGACGCCTACCGCGTGCTGCTGGGCGCTGACATCGGCTTTGTCAACGGCGGCGGCGTCCGCGACAACATCGCTGCCGGCGACATCACCTACGGCAACATCATCGCCGTCCATCCCTTCGGCAACCTGGCCTGCCTGGTTGAGGTCTCCGGCCAGCAGATCCTGGATGCTCTGGAGCTGGGCTCCATGCAGGCCGGCGTGTCTGAGAGCGGCGGCTTCCTGCAGGTCTCCGGCATCAAGTACACCGTGGACACCTCCATCCCCACCTCCGTGGAGCTGGACGACGCTGGTAACTTCGTGAAGGTGGCCGGCGACCGCCGGGTCAAGGATGTTCAGGTTCTGGACAGCGAGACCGGCGAGTACACCGCCATTGACCCCGAGGCCACCTACACCCTGGCCTCCCACAACTATATGCTCAAGGACGGCGGCGACGGCTATGCCATGTTCGGCGCTGACAACGTGAAGATCCTGAAGGATGAGGTCATGGTGGACAACGAGGTCCTCATCAACTACATCAAGGACGAGCTGGGCGGCGTGGTAGGCGAGCAGTACGCCAATCCCAGAGGCGACGGCCGCATCACCGTTCTGTACGCCGACGCTGACTTCTCCGCCTGGTACGGCGAGGCTGTCCGCTATGTGGTGAACAATGATATGATGAGCACCACCAACGGCTTCAGCTTCACTCCCTTCGGCCAGGTGAGCCGCGCCACCGTGTATCAGGTGCTGTACAACATGGAGGGTGCTCCCGCCGTGGAGAAGACCACTGTCACCGACACCGAGGGCAAGTGGTACTCCGACTGCATCAACTGGGCCGCTTCCGTGGGTCTGTTTGAAGGCACCACCTTCGGCGAGGATCAGACCATCACCCGCGCTGAGATCGCCGATCTGATCGCCGCCTATGCCGAGTACAAGGGCATCCAGGCCCCTGCCGCCGACGGCTCCATGGAGAAGGCTCCCGACTATGCCTCCATCCCCGCTGAGTCTCTGGACGGCATGACCTTCTGCTACTACGCCGGCATCATGACCGGCAACGAGGCCGGCCAGCTGATGCCCGCCGGTCAGCTGACCCGGGTGGAGTTTGCTCAGGTTCTGTCCAACTTCGGCGCCCTGACCGCCGAAAAGCCTGCTGCCTGAGGCTCACTCCTGCGTATACAAAAAAAGCTGGGGCGTGCATATGCACGCCCCAGCTTTTTTCTGTTTAGGCCTGTACCGCCTGTTTCAGCGCCTGGGCCAGCTGGTCCGGGCAGGAGGTGGCTTTGAAGCCGCAGCGGATGCCTTCCAGCCGCCGGATGGCCTCATCCACCTTCATACCCTCCACCAGACGGGAGATTCCCTGAAGGTTGCCGTTGCACCCGCCCTGGACCTGCAGGGAGCGGATCACGCCGTTCTCCACATCCACCACCATGCGGTTGGAGCAGACGCCCCTGGGACGATAATCAATGGTCATTTTTCTCTCTCCTTTGATGTTCCCGTTTAACGGGGCAAATCATACCATACTTTGGACAGGATTGCAATTCTTTATACCACTGTGGTATAATAAGCGCAAAAGCCGCAGATGCGCGGCTGTACATTTATACACCCGCCCTTTGTGCTATAAAGGGCAGGCTGCGCCTGTTACACCAGTCTGAATGAGAGGAGGTGTGCCCATTGGCTCCCAGCACCAAACTGGCGCTTGCCAATTCTTTGCGGCGACTGCTGCAGAAGAAGTTCTTGGACGATATTACCGTCAAGGAGATCGTAGAGGACTGCGAAGTCAACCGGCAGACCTTCTATTATCATTTCCAGGATATCTATGATCTGCTCCACTGGTTTCTGGAGCATGAGACCGCCGAGGTCCTGCAGCCCTGCACCTCCTGGCAGGATGCTTTGATGACCTCCTTCCACTACATACAGGAGAACCACGTCATCATCTATCACATCTACCGCTCCAGCGGCCGTGAGCACCTGGACTGCCAGTTCTTCACCATGTCCCACGCCTTGACTGCCAAGCTGCTGGATACTGCCGCCGAAGGTCTTGTCCTGGCGGAGAGAGACCGGGAATTTCTCATTGATTTCTATATGTACGCCCTGGCCGGCACCATGCTGGGCTGGCTGGCCGACGACATGAAGGAGGAACCATCGGAGCTGGCCGCCCGCATCAGTTTTTTATTAGAGGACGAATTCCGGCGGGTTGCGCAGCGTTTCTCCGCCCCCTCTCAACCATCCTGATTTATCCATCTATGTATTTCCCCGGTAAGAATTGTTTCAGGCAGTTCTTACCGGGGAATTTTCTTGTCACTTTTTTGAGTTGCATTATGGCGGCGGCCTAAAATTCTATCCAGGTTGCCAATTGACTTTTTGCCCAAAATAAACTACCATCTCTAGTGTATTTTTACTATAAGAGAGAGGGGTGTGGGCTACGAGTTATCATTTTTTATTTGAAATCGCGGTCATCCTGTTGAGCACCAAGGTCCTGGGAATTGTAACCAAACGTTTTGCATTGCCCCAGGTTGTCGGCGCGCTGTTGGCCGGACTGCTGTTGGGCCCCGCTATGCTGGGCGTGCTTCAGGAAACCACACTGATGGACCAGCTGGCGGAATTGGGTGTTATTGTCCTCATGTTTAACGCCGGTCTGGAGACTGACCTGGGCGAACTGAAGAAGGCAGGCGCATCCGCTTTCATCATCGCCCTCATCGGTGTTCTGGTCCCGCTGGTAGGCGGCTTTGCGCTGGCCTGCTTCTTCAATACCGGAACTGACACCTTCCTGCAAAACGTCTTTGTCGGCGTGATCCTGACCGCCACCTCCGTCAGCATCACGGTAGAGACTCTGAAGGAGATTGGGAAGCTGTCCACCCGTTCGGGCAACGCCATTCTGGGCGCCGCCATCATTGACGATGTGCTGGGCATCGTGGCGCTCACCATTATCACCAGTATGTCGGGCACCGGCGCCAATGTGCTGATGGTCCTGCTGAAGATCGCAGCCTTTTTCGCCATCAGCGTGGTGGTATGGATCGTGCTTCACCGGATCGTGGAGTGGTGGTTCAAGCGATATGACCGGGATAAACGCCGGTTTGTTGTGATTTCCTTTGCGTTTTGCCTGCTGTACGCCTACTTCGCTGAGGAGGTATTCGGCGTGGCCGACATCACCGGCGCCTATATCGCCGGTCTGATCTTCGCCAAGACTCCCCGGGTGGCCTACTTGCAGGATCGCTTCGATACCCTGTCTTACACGCTGCTCTCCCCCATCTTCTTCGCCAGCCTGGGCCTGAAAGTGGTACTGCCGGATATGAGCGGCTCCATCGTTCTTTTCTCCGTCCTGCTGATCCTCTTGGCTGTAGTCTCCAAGGTGGTGGGCTGCGGGCTGGGCGCCAAACTGTGCCGCTACTCCAATCAGGATTCCCTCCGCATCGGCGTGGGCATGATCTCCCGGGGCGAGGTTGCCTTAATCGTGGCCAACAACGGCATTGCGGCGGGGCTGATGAACGACGACTTCTTTGGTCCCGTGGTGCTGATGGTTATCGCAACCACCATCCTCACCCCCATTTTGCTTAAGCTTGTCTACCGCGGCAAAGAAAAGGACTACAGCGACCTGCAGGAGAGCGAGCTGGTCAACCGCTATGAAGACGCTGCCGCCTTTGATTTGGCCGCTCAGGCCCTGCTGGAAGATCACGAACGACTCCGCGATAGTTCTCACAATCAAAAATAAGAACGCAAAAGCTCCGCTGCTATGGCAGCGGAGCTTTTGTTTTTCTAACTACTAACTAAATCAGCCGTTCAGGTAGCTGTTGTACAGCTCCACCAGCTCGTCCTGCTGGGGAGAGATGATGAGCCGCACATACACGCCGTCCCGCTTGACCTCGCTCTTTTCCACGATGGCGTACTGATCGGGCAGATAGTTGTTGAACTCGTTGCGGCGGGCGTCCAGCCGACTCTGCAGCTTGCTCTCCACCGTCTTGGCGCTGTCCTCGTCCTTGGCCTTCACCAGCACGATCTCCTTGGCGGTAATGCCATCTGCTGCAAGGTTGGCGGCAAAAGCCTCCATATCCTCACTCTGGATGCCGTAGAAGTTGAGCATATCGTCCTGACTCAGCTCAATGCCACCCTCAATCGGGGCTTTCTCCAGCATGGCGTCCATCACTTTCGCCACATCCATATCGGCGGTCTTTGTCCCGCCGCTGCAGCCAGCGGCGCTAACCGCCATCATGACAGCCAATGCCAGCAGCAGTACGCTGCGTACTTTCTTTTTCATACGATCACCTTTCCGCGGTTTCTACCGCACTGTTTTTCCATCCGGTCAGCCGTTCTGACGGGCGGCTGCATCCTGCTTCAAATAATCCACCCAGATCCGGCAGGCCTCATCGGTGAAGTGCATCCCCATACCGGAGGCATCGCTGCAATAGGAATCGGGCAGATAGCCTTCCGCGTCGGTAAGCACCGAGGCGATGTCCACATAGTAGTAGCCGTTGCGGTCACACATCTCCTTCAGCTTCTCATTGTACAGCCGCAGGTTGGCGTTGTTAAGCACCTTTTTCTCATTGCCCTTGTGGATGGGAGTGGCCGACTGGACAAAGATCTGCAGATCGGGGGTCTTTTCCTTGATAAGCTTGAGCAGCGTCTCCATATTGGCCACCGAGCCGTCCACGCCATACAGGCCCACATCATTCATACCCAGCAGGATATAGAGCTTCTTGGCGCCGCAGGCGTGGACCGAGTCCTCCAGACGCATCTTGGTGCCCTGGTAGAGGGGATGCACCGACTCGTCGCTGACCTCCCACAGCGCATTTCCGCTGCCCAGGCTGCCGGCGGTAAGGAACTGGGCCTTGCCCAGATAGTCCGGATCGCTCTGGCGCATCTTGGTCACATATCCGGTCAGCTTCAGGGATACCGAGTCGCCTACAAAGACCACGTCGTCAAACCAGGCCCACTCATCTTCAGGTACTGCCGTGGAAACCGTGGGGGTGTCGCCCCCTTCGATCTTGCCGGCCAGATCCAGTGTCTTATAGAGGAGCGTGGCGGTCTCGCTGCGAGTCACCGGCTGGTGGGGCGCCAGAAGTCCGTCCCCGGTGCCGCTGACGATCCCCCGGGCGTACAGATCACCAATGGCCGCCAGGGCCCAGCCGCTCACGGTGTCCACGTCCTGGAAATCAGCCAGTCCGCCTGACAAGCCCTCTTTCTGCTCCACACCGAATACCGGCAGGGCCCTCCACAGGAAGGTAAAGGCCTGCTCCCGGTCCAATGAGGCCGCCGGGGAGAATTTCGTCTCAGAGGTACCCTGAGAGATCCCATGCTCTACCGCCCAGCCCACCGCCTGATAGCAGGCGTCCTCCGGGCGCACGTCCGTAAAGTTGGGCGTGGCTCCGGACGGGCTTCCCGCCGCCCGCCACAGGCTGAGCACAAAGTCACCCCGATTGATCTGGACCTCCCCCAGGAAGTTTCCAGTCTTGGTGGTGTACATCACATCATGTTCCACCATATAGGATACATAGGGGTAGGACCAATGATCCTGTGAAACATCCTGAATGGCGACCCCGGAAGAGCCGCCGGTCATCAGTGCCCCAGCCAATAAAAATGCGACCACCTGTTGGATCAGCATAATATTCCCTCCTGCTGTGATTTGGATTCAGTGTATCAGATTTTTCAGGTTCCGTCCAGAGAAACAGGAAGATTCTTTTTGCTCCATTTTCCTTTTTTCCCACAATGATACGGAAGTATGCTTCAATATCGTTGGGCCCCAACGACTTTGCCCTTTTCCGACCTACTTCTTACGATTTTATGATGGCCCGCAATACCAAAAGCGGAGGAGCCGCCCAAAGGCAGCTCCTCCGCTTTCATACTGATTGGCTCATCCGGCGGGAACGTATGGTTCCTCCGGCGGTGTCTCCGGCGTAGGCGCGGGAGACGGCGTTACACTGGGCTCCGCCGTCTCTCCCCCGGACCCGCCCGAGTCTGTAGGCTCCGGCGGAACGGTGGGATAGGTGGCCGGGTTGGTGGGATCAAAGCCAGGCCACTGCTCCTGGGTAGGCCAGGTGGATTGGTCCTCCAGCCGGAAGGTAGAGGGATCATACGCGTCCGGCTCCGGCGGCTCCGGCTCCGCGGTGTGGACAGTACAGCTGCCCTGGGACTCCAGATACGCCTTGGTATACTGGTTGCTGCTGTCATCGCTGATGAGTACACCGATAGGCTTTACCGTACCCGCGGTGATCCCCAGCGCCTCGTTGGCCTCTCTGGGACAATAGTCGCCGGCCAGATGATACAGGCCCTCGATGGGATTGCCGTCGGCATCCAGAATGGGGGAGTCGGTACAGACATCCACCATGGTGTGCTGGTCACAGTTCTCTACCGGCACATCGTCCGAGAAGAGGTACATCTGGTAGACCCGGTCCCCTCTGGGATCGCTGAGACAGGCCTCGGTGGCCCGCAGTCCGCTGTCCTTACACAGCTGTACCGGCGTCAGTCCGCTGGCCTGCGTAAAGTCCTTGTTCTCCAGGCCCTCATGGACCTGGCTCATCACTTTCTGCCACAGTACCGCGGCGGGGTTGTTGCTGGCATAGATCCGCTCGGGGGTCTTATAGCCCACCCACACAGCCGCAGTATAATAGGGCGTATAGCCCACAAACCAGCGGTCGTTGTTGGCGGTGGTGGAACCGGTCTTACCGGCCACCGTCATGCCCGAGATACGGGCGGCAGTACCGGTACCATTGCTCACCACGTTCTTGAGCATCTCATTCATATAATAGGTGGTTTTAGTGGAGAGAATGACTTCTTCTTCCGTTTCCGTGTTATCCAGCAGCACCTCTTCCACACCGTCCACCTCACGGGTAACCTTGGTGTAGGTCCGGGGCTCGATATACACACCGTCCCGGGGGAACACCGAGTAGGCAGCCGCCATATCCATCACGCTGACACCGTGGGTCAGACCGCCCAGAGCCAACTGGCTGGAACCGTAGTCGTTCTTGACCTCGCCGTTGCTCAGATAGGACTCCTCCAGATCAATGTGGAAATTCTGCTCCACAAAGTCAAAGGAAGTTTCCGCCCCCATCTCCTCCAGAATACGCACCGCCACAGGGTTGGAGGACACCTCCACAGCGGTATTGACCGTAATATCACCGCGGTAGGTCTGGGGATTGTTCAGGGGCCAGTTCTTTCCGTTGAGCACACGCACCGGTTCATCGGCATAGACCGAAGCCGGGGTAATCATACCCAGCTCAATGGCCGGCGCATAGACCGACAGGGGCTTGATGGAGGAACCGGGCTGACGGACAGTGCCGCTGGCCATATTGAGCACCCGGTTGGCCGTCTTTTCGCCTAGGGCGCCCGCCAGGCCCACCACATTGCCCTCGGGGTCAATGATGACAATGGAGGACTGGATATCCTGTCCCTTGGAGGAGGTAAGCACCAGACTGTTCTGATCGTAATAGACCGATTCCACAATGGACTGGATGCGGGTATCCACACAGGCGTAGATCTTCAGGCCGCCGGAGTACACCATGTTCTCCGCCAGCTGCTCGGAGTAGCCATATTCCTCCATCAGGTCGTTGATCACATCGGTGATGACCTGCTCGTCGTACCAGTTGTAAATGGTACTGGGCTTCTTTTCATCTTCGCTGCGGGTGAACACCAGTTCCTCCGCCACAGCTTCATCGTACTCCTCCTGGGAGATCATGCCCAGGTCCAGCATCTTCCACAGCACCAGTTCCTGGCGCTGCTTATTGCGCTCCCGGCCGGTGGTGACCTCGCCGGTCTCCTCATTGGTGATACGAATGTTGGAGTTGGGGCCATACAGGGTGGGGTTATTGGTGATGCTGATGAGGCTGGCGCACTCGGCCAGACTCAGCTCGGACACGTCCTTGCCAAAGTAGTTTTCGGCGGCGGTTGCCACACCGTAACAGTTGCCGCCCAGATAGATCAGATTCAGATACCACTCCATGATCTGCTCCTTGGAGTAGGTGGCGTCAAAGTCCAGGGCGGTAAAGATCTCCAGGATCTTACGCTTAACGGTAACGTCGTCATACTGAGTGGCGTTCTTAATGAGCTGCTGGGTAATGGTGGAGCCGCCCTGGATATCCTTTCCGGTGAACATGAGCAGCACGCCGTTGAGGGTACGCTTCCAGTCCACGCCATTGTGGGTCAAAAATCGCTCATCCTCAATGGCAATGGTGGCGTTGACCAGATTTTCCGGGATCTGATCGTAGGTCACTTTCTTACGGTTCTCTGTACCGTGAAGGGAAAAATGTTCCTCGTATTCTCCCGTCTCCTGGTTCATATAATAGATGGTGCTGGTCAGGTTCATATCAAAATTGGCGTCCAGATGGGCCTGAGGCAGGATGACTGTTTTGATATAGACCATGGCGAAGCAGACGAGGATGATCCCGGTGATCAGCATGACCAGCAGGAAGGTCCCCACCACCTTGCCCACGATTCCCAGGATATGCATCGCGGGACTGCAGGTCTTTTCGCTCCGGCGCCTGGGCGGCCGGGGACTTTGATTGGATCTTGACGGCAAAATGACACCTCCGTATTGGGTAAGCAGGCTTTTGATACTGCTATCTGAAACTAAAGCTTACAGAGAATCGATGTTATTATATCACGTTCTCACCTGTTGTCCACCCTCTTTCCCGGCTTTTTTGTATCCATTCCGTGATTCAAAAAAATTTTAGCACGTCCTGCTCTTGCATTTTACTCAACTACAAGCTACAATAGAGACGACACTAAGGAAGGTATGGTGCCATCTATGAGTGAAGAATTTGGCCCTGATTTCATCACCGTTACCGATGAAGAGGGCAACGAGTTTGAGCTGGAGCACGTTGATACCCTGGACTACAACGGTCAGACCTATATGGCCTTTTTCCCCGCCATTCAGGGCGAGGAACAGGAGGACGGCGTGGAAGAGGTGGACCTGGACGACGAGGAAAACGGCCTCATCATCCTGAAGGTGGTCCATGTGGACGGCGAGGACCAGCTCTCCACCCTGGACAGCGACGAGGAGCTGGAACTGGTCTATCAGCAGTTTATGGAAGCTCTCTTCGCTGACGAAGACGAGGAACATTCCTGAACATGATTCCTGCTCGGTGCGTGACGGGTTTTATTTAAACCCACATCTCTTAAACGGGACGCCCCCTCATGGTGCGGACTGCAGGCCTCCCGGCGCCCCTTCGAGGGACGGCTGGAAGTTGGAAGCAACGAAACATCATGGAGGCGACCCACCTGCCATTTCGTGCAGGTTTTAAATGGATCCGCACGGCCAGAGCGGGGCCCCCACGAAACTGTGGTTTCGTGGGGTTTTCTTATATCCGCAAATCTGAACAAAGTGTAAAACTGGTTTTTAGGCTTGAAAGACAGGCCCTTTTCCTGTATAATACAGGCTTGTCTATACAGATTTGGATGTACAGCCACCCCTGCCGACGGCAGGAACATTGACGAGAGGACTGAAGCAACAAATGAGCGCATCCAGAGAAAAAAAGCAGCGCCGGAGCGATCCCGAGCAGGGCTTGACCCAAAAGCAGCGGGCTGAGCTCCGGGAGCAGAAGGCCGCCAAGCAGAAAACGGTATTGTATACCGCCATCGGCGTGATCATCGCCATCCTGGTAGTCATTCTGCTGGTGTGGCACTCCGGTATTTTCCAGCGCGGCGCCACCGCCCTCACCGTGGACGGCCGGAATTATAATGTCAACGATGTGGAATACTATTTCTACGCGGCCATGGTTGAATCCTATTCCAACGGCGCCTCCTTTGATCCTCAGACCGACCTGCGTGAGCAGTATGTGGACGAGGAGCAGACCCAGACCTACTATGACTACTTCCTGGAGCAGGCCATTACCGACCTGACCGAAGTGGCCGCTGTGGAGAATGCCGCTGAGGAGGCCGGGTATACCTTTACCGACGAGGATCAGGCCACCGTGGACAATTCCATCGCCTATATGAAGAGCTATGCCGCCCAGCTGGGCGCCAGCAGCTTTGAAGGCTACCTGAGAAGCACCTATGGCAAGTATATGACCGTGGGCGCCTATGAGGACTGTGTCCGTCGGGATGTGCTGGTTTCCAGCTATAAGAACGCCTATATGGACGGTCTGGATATCACCGACGACGCCATCCAGACCTACTATGACGAGCACAAGAATGATCTGGACAGCTTCACCTTCCGCTCCATCCAGATCGACGGCACCGCTCCCAGCGGCACCGACGAGGAGGGCAACACCGTGGAGCCCACCGAGGAGGAGTCCGCCGCCGCCATGCAGGCCGCCAAGGCCAAGGCCGACGAGTTCGCCGCTGCCGTGGAGGCTGCCGAGGACAAGGAGGCCACCTTTGCCGAGCTGGCTCCCAACTATGTGTCTGAGAGCAGCAAGGAGAAGTATGAGAGCGATCCTGACTACTCCCTGACCACCGCTCTCTCCGGCACCAGCGTCTCCAGCCGCACCTACGGCGAGTGGATGCTGGATGCCTCCCGCACCACCGGCGACGTGGGCGTGGTGGAATATGATACCGGCTACTATGTGGTGCTCTTCCAGGAGCGTTACCTGGACGAGACTCCCACTGCCGACATCCGCCACATCCTCATCAAGGCTGAGCTGACCCAGGAGGATGATCCCGCCACCGAGGATGTGGACGAGTCCACCGTTCCCACTCAGGAGGCTCTGGACGCCGCCAAGGCCGAGGCCCAGTCCCTGCTGGATGAGTGGAACGCCGGCGACAAGACCGCCGAGTCCTTCGGCGCTCTGGCCGAGGCCAACTCCGATGATCCCGGCTCCAACACCAACGGCGGCCTGTACGAGAAAGTCTACAAGGGCTACTTCACCATCTTTGACAGCTGGCTGTTCGGCGAGGAGACCCGCCAGCCCGGCGACACCACCCTCATTGAGAACACCAACTCCGGCCAGCAGGGCTGGTGTGTGGTCTACTACCAGGGTGCCAACGATCCCGTCTGGAAGCTGGACGCCGACAGCGCCCTGCGTCAGGACGGCATGAACACCTGGCTCACCGGCCTGACCGAAGGTCTGGAAGCGGTCCAGGGCGACGGCATCAAGTATGTAAACGACTAACGACCAAAAGGCGGACGGAGCCCAGCCCCGTCCGCCTTTTTTCGGAGGCTTTATGGACGAAAAATTCTTACGCACCCAAATGCTGCTGGGCGACCAGGCTATGGAGCGCTTGACCGCCGCCCATGTGGCGGTATTCGGCCTGGGCGGCGTGGGCAGCTGGTGCGCCGAGGCCCTGGCCCGCTCCGGCGTGGGGGCCCTCACTCTCATCGACCATGACGAGGTGGGACTCACCAACCTGAACCGTCAGGTGGAGGCCACCCTGTCCACCCTGGGCGTGCCCAAGGCCCAGGCCATGGCAGACCGCATCGCCGACATCAATCCCCAGTGCCGCACCACGGTCCGGGTGGAAAAGTACGAGGCCCAGAACCGGGAGTCCTTCTTTTCCACAAAGTACGACTACATTGTGGATTGTATCGACCTGGTGTCCTGCAAACTGGACCTGATCGAGACCGCCATCACCCGAAAGATCCCCATTCTCTCTGCCCTTGGGACCGGCAACAAGCTGGACCCCTCCCTGTTCCGCATCGGGGACATCTCCAAAACCGAGGGCTGTCCCTTGGCTCGGGTGGTCCGCAAGGAGCTGCGGGCCAGAGGCATCCACCACCACCGGGTGCTGTGGTCCCCGGAGGAACCCAAGGCAGCCACCCAGCATGAGGCTCCTCCCCCCGGCCGCCGCTCCGTCCCCGGCAGCGTAGCCTGGGTACCGCCCGTAGCCGGGCTCATGATGGCCGGCGACGTGGTACTCACCCTGGCCGGTCTGAAAACCGTATAAAAACATCCCTCCGCCGGCAAACTAAGGCCAACGGAGGGATGTTTTTTGCGTCAGAATCATGGAACATGGCTCCGCCCCGCTCTGGCAGGAGGGGCGGCGGGCTTAGTCAACGGTTTTTTCGGGGGCGGGGGCGGTATGGTGCTGGTCCCCCTGCTGGCAGGCTGGTGCGGCCTGGGACAGCGGAAGGCTTTCGCCACCTCAGTCGCCATCATTCTGCCCATGTGCGCCCTGTCCGCCGCCATCTATCTGTTCCGGGGCGGCGTGGATTTGTGGATGGCACTGCCCTATCTGGTGGGGGGCTTGCTGGGCGGTCTCCTGGGCGGGAGGCTGTTTCGGCGCATGAATATGGTGTGGCTCCGACGGCTCTTTGCCCTGCTGCTGCTCTACGGCGGGGTAAAGGCCCTGTTCTTCTAATGGGCTGGCTGACCGCCATTCTGGCAGGGGCTCTTACCGGCATCCTGTCCGGCTTTGGGGTGGGAGGCGGCACCCTGCTGCTCATCTATCTGACCACCTTTGCCGGTATCGCCCAAAACCAGGCTCAGGGCATCAACCTGCTCTACTTTCTACCCTCGGCCGCCGCGGCTCTGCCCGCCCACATTAGGAACGGTTATGTGGAAAAGCCGGTTCTGCTCCCCGCCATCCTCACCGGCCTTGTGTGCGCAGCTTTGGCCGCCTGGGCGGCCACCGGGCTGGACACTGCCCTGCTGCACCGCTGCTTTGGAGGATTTCTTCTGATAGTGGGCTTGCGGGAGCTGTTCCGGAAAGGGTAGGTATTCCTTATCCTCTGGCCCGCTTGAAGGTGAGGTAGCCCTCCAGGATCAGGGTGGCCGCAACAGCATCCACTGTCTTCTTGTGGTTTTTCATCTTCTTGCCCGAGGCGTGGAGGATGTTGTGAGCCTCCACGGTGGTGCGCCGCTCATCCCACAGCACCGGCTTCAGGCCGCAGGTCTCTTCCACCTGGGCGGCAAAGGCCTTGTACAGCTCCGCCCGGGGGCCCTCGGTGCCGTCCATATTCCGGGGAAACCCCATCACCAGCTCGTCTACCTGGTGTTCCTTCACCAGCCGGGCCAGCTCCTCCGCCACCACATCCGCCTTGCGGCTGTGGATCACGGTGGTGTAACCAGCCAGCAGGCCGGTGGGATCAGAAATGGCAACGCCCGTCCGGGCGTCGCCGTAATCAATGGCCATGATACGCAAGATCATCACTCCTTTTTCTGCTTTCTACACTATACAAAAGGAATGAAGAAAAAACAAGTGGAAACTGCTTGACTTTGGTCTCATGCTGTGGTATAGTTCAATTACCTATGAAAAAGGGCTCTTTTTTTGTGCGCATTTTTACGGTGTGATGACGTGCGAAACCCTTCCCTCCGCGTGAGACATAGGGAGGCAAATGTGCCGAATCCGCACCGTGACGTTCCATCCGGCAGCGTTTCGCCGCCGGTACGTGCTGGATTCGGCCTGCGGCCGCATCCGGCATTTTTGCTGTTATGCGGTCAAACAATGAAGGAGGTGCCGAACATGGCGAAGGCCGGCAACCGGGTGAAGATCACCCTGCGCTGCTCCGAGTGCAAGCAGCGGAACTATAACACCAACAAGAACAAGAAGAACACTCCCGACCGTCTGGAATTGAAGAAGTACTGCCCCTTCTGCAGAAAGCACACGGTCCACAACGAGACCAAGTAATGAGCGCTGCAAGACGGCTCAGAAGAAAGAAGGGTTAAACGGAATGTCTGAAAACGAGAAGCTCGAGCAGACCAAGCCCGCCAAGTCCGAGAAGAAGAAGGACGCCAAGGCGGACAAAAAGCCCGGCTTCTTCGCCCGCATCGGCAAGTGGTTCAAGGAACTCAAGAGCGAGCTGAAGAAGGTCCAGTGGCCCACCAAGAAACAGACCATTAACAACACCGTGATCGTCATTCTCTGCTGTATCGTCGTTGGGATCTGCATCTGGGTGTTCGACGCCCTCGCCGGCTCCGTGATTCGTGCCCTGTTGGATCTGTTTGGCAAGGGTTAAGGTGTAGAAGATGGCTGAGAACGCGAAATGGTATGTGGTGCATACCTATTCCGGCTATGAAAACACCGTGGCCGCCAGCATCGAAAAGGCAGTGGAGAACCGTGGCCTGCGGGACCTCATTTTTGAGGTCAGTATCCCTCTGGAGACCGTTACTGAAATTACGGACAACGGCCCCAAGACTGTAGAGCGCAAGGTATTCCCCGGCTATGTGCTGGTCAAAATGGTCCTGACCGACGAGACCTGGCATCTGGTGCGCAACGTGCGCGGCGTCACCGGATTTGTGGGCTCCGGCAACAAGGCCATCCCCCTCTCTGACGAAGAGATCGCCGCTCTGGGCGTGGAAAAGCGCGAGGTAGTGGTGAACTACCAGGTAGGCGACAACGTCAAGATCATCAATGGCGCCCTGGAATCCTTCCTGGGTACCGTGGAGGAGATCGATCTGGACCGCAGCAAGGTCCGGGTGGTAGTCTCCATGTTCGGTCGTGAAACTCCCGTGGAGCTGGAACTGGACGAGATCGAGCCAGTCGAGTAAGCCTCCGGGCACGGCCCCTTTCCCCCGCACGTGGGAGGGACTGCACAGCAGTTCCGCTTCCAACCACATTTATCGTAGGAGGTGCTGTTTCAAATGGCACAGAAAATTACTGGTTATGTGAAACTTCAGATTCCCGCCGGCAAGGCGACTCCCGCGCCCCCCGTCGGTCCTGCCCTTGGTCAGCACGGCATCAACATTGCCGCCTTCACCAAGGAGTTCAACGAGCGCACTAAGAACGATGTGGGCCTGATCATCCCCGTGGTGATCACCGTTTACGCCGACCGTTCTTTCACCTTTATCACCAAGACTCCTCCCGCCGCCGTCCTCATCAAGAAGGCCTGCAACATCGAGTCCGGCTCCGGTGTGCCCAACAAGACCAAGGTGGCCACCATCAGCAAGGAAGATGTGCGCAAGATCGCCGAGACCAAGATGCCTGACCTGAACGCGGCCAGCATCGACGCGGCTATGAGCATGATCGCCGGCACTGCCCGCTCCATGGGCATCGTGGTGGGCGACTAAGCCGAAGGAGGGAATAGAGCAATGTTTAGAGGCAAGAAATATCAGGAGAGCGCCAAGCTCATCGACAAGGGCGCTCTGTACGATACCGCTGAGGCCATGGAGCTGGTGGTCAAGACCGCTCCCGCCAAGTTCGACGAGACCGTTGAGCTGCACGTGAAGCTGGGCGTTGACTCCCGTCACGCCGACCAGCAGGTCCGCGGCGCCATCGTTCTCCCCCACGGCACCGGCAAGACCCAGCGCGTGCTGGTCTTCGCCAAGGGCGACAAGGCTGAGGCTGCTAAGGCTGCCGGCGCCGACTTCGTGGGCGAGATGGACATGGTTGAGAAGATCCAGAAGGAGAACTGGTTCGACTACGATGTGGTCGTGGCTTCTCCCGACATGATGGGTGTTGTGGGCCGTCTGGGTAAGGTCCTGGGCCCCAAGGGCCTGATGCCCTCCCCCAAGGCCGGCACCGTCACCCCCGACGTGGCCAAGGCTGTTACCGAGATCAAGGCCGGTAAGGTTGAGTACCGTCTGGACAAGACCAACATCATCCACTGCCCCATCGGCAAGGTCTCCTTCGGCGCTGAGAAGCTGACCGAGAACTTCAACGCTCTGATGGGCGCCATCATCAAGGCTAAGCCCTCCGCTGCCAAGGGTCAGTACATTCGCTCCTGCGTGTGTGCTTCCACCATGGGCCCCGGCGTGAAGATCAACGGCGCTAAGCTGATGTAATGTAAAATGGGGAGCAGGTTTTCCTGCTCCCCGTTTTTCTCACTCTTTTCCCCAGGATACTTACAAAAAAGTGATCATTTTTCAAAAAAGCACTTGACATCCTTGGGATTCTATTGTATACTATCAGTCGTGTTCAAAGACAGCAGGCGGCGCAAGTCGTAAGTCCTGCCGAGAATGCAGCCACAACGGAATGAATTTCTTTGTGCTGTTTTCGCTGCTTTGAATGCGAAAACAGCTTTTTTGTTGCGTGACTGCATCGGAAAAGTTGAACTCAAATTCAACGGAGGTGAATCCAAATGCCTAACGCAAAGGTTCTCAGTGAGAAGCAGGCCATCGTGGCTGAGCTGACCGAGAAGCTGCAGACCGCCGCCAGCGGCGTGCTCGTGGACTACAAGGGCATCACCGTGGCCGAGGACACCGCTCTGCGCGCCGAGTGCCGCAAGAACGAGCTGGACTACGCCGTGGTGAAGAACACCCTGGTGCGTTTCGCCATCAACAACGTGGGTCTGAACGAGATGGATGACGTGCTCAACGGCACCACTTCTCTGGCTCTGTCCCACGGCGATCCCATCGCTCCCATGCGTGTGATCAACAAGTTCGCCAAGCAGTTCAACGGTGCTAAGTTCACCATCAAGGCCGGCTTTATGGACGGCAAGGTCCTGTCCATGGACGAGATCATGGCTCTGGCCGAGCTGCCCTCCAAGGAGGTCCTGCAGGCTCAGGTCCTAGGCACCATGCTGGCTCCCATCACCAGCCTGGCCATCGTCATCAAGGCCATCTGCGAGCAGAAGGGCGGCTCTGTCGAGGCTGCCGAGCCCGCCGAAGCTGCCGCCGAGTAATTCCCCGCACCATTCTGTATCAATTATAATTTATTTAGGAGGTTACCTATCATGGCTTCTGAGAAAATCACTGCCCTCATTGAAGAGGTTAAGGGTCTGACTGTTCTGGAGCTCTCCGAGCTCGTGCACGCTCTGGAGGACGAGTTCGGCGTTTCCGCCGCTGCTATGGCTGCTCCCGCCGCTGGCGGCGCTGCTGCTCCCGCTGCTGAGGAGAAGACCGAGTTCGACGTGGTGCTGGCTGAGGTCGGCGCCGAGAAGATCAAGGTCATCAAGGCTGTCCGTGAGATCACCGGCCTGGGCCTGGCTGAGGCCAAGGCTGCTGTCGAGGCTGCCCCCAAGGCTATCAAGGAGGGTGTCTCCAAGGACGAGGCCGAGGAGCTGAAGAAGAAGCTGGAAGAGGTCGGCGCCAAGGTGGAGCTGAAGTAATTCCGCTTTCCAATCGGATGAAAAAGACCTGCTGCATTTGCAGCAGGTCTTTTTTTACCGGGCCGGGAATTTCCCGGCCCGGTTTTGTTTTAATCAAAAATCAGCGTAGCGAAGTAATCCTCCGGGGTCTCCGCCCGGCGGATCAGCCTGGTGGAGCCGTCCTCTTGCAGGAGCACCTCGGCGGAGCGCAGCTTGCCGTTATAGTTGTAGCCCATAGAGAAGCCGTGGGCGCCGGTGTCATGGATCACCAGCAGGTCTCCCCGCTCCACCTCCGGCAGCATCCGGTCGATGGCAAACTTGTCGTTGTTCTCGCACAGGCCGCCGGTGACATCATACTTGTGGTCGCAGGGGGCGTCCTCCTTGCCCATGACGGTGATATGGTGGTAGGCGCCGTACATGGCAGGGCGCATCAGGTTGGCGGCACAGGCGTCCACGCCTACATATTCCTTGTAGGTGTGCTTGAAGTGGAGTACCTTGGTGACCAGGCAGCCGTTGGGCCCCAGCATAAAGCGACCCAGCTCGGTGTAGATGGCCACATCTCCCATGCCCACGGGCACCAGGATCTGCTCAAACTGCTTGCGCACCCCCTCACCAATGGCGGCAATGTCGTTGGCAGGCTGATCAGGCTTGTAGGGGATGCCCACGCCGCCTGACAGGTTGATGAAGCAGATATCACAGCCCGTCTCCTGCTCCAGCTCCACCGCCAGTTGGAACAGGATGCCCGCCAGGGTGGGATAGTACTCATTAGACAGGGTGTTGGACGCCAGGAAGGCGTGGATGCCGAACCGCTTGGCTCCCATGGCCTTTAACTTTTTGAAGCCCTCAAAGAGCTGCTCCCGGGTGAAGCCGTACTTGGAGTCACCGGGGGTGTCCATCACCTGGAAGCCCTCGGTAGATGCGCCGATGGTGAAGGTACCGCCGGGGTTAAAGCGGCAGGAGATGGTCTCGGGGATATATCCGATGGTCTCTTTGAGAAAGTCAATGTGGGTGAAGTCATCCAGATTGATGGTAGCCCCCAGCTGAGCGGCCAGCTTGAAATCCTCCGCCGGGGTATCGTTGGAGGAGAACATGATCTCCGGCCCGGTGAGACCGCAGCGCTGGGAGAGCATCAGCTCGGTGAGGGAGGAGCAGTCGGCGCCGCAGCCCTCCTCCCGCAGGATCTTCAAAATGGCAGGATTGGGGGTGGCTTTCACGGCAAAATATTCTTTAAAGCCCGGATTCCAGGCAAAGGCAGCTTTCAACCGCCGGGCGTTTTCCCGGATGCCTTTCTCGTCATACAGGTGGAAGGGCGTGGGGTACTGCTGGGTGATGGAGCGCAGCTGCTCCGCTGTCACAAAGGGTCGTTTCATGGGTTCACCTTCTTATCTTTTGCTATTTACTATAGTAAAGTTTCGGCCATCTGTCAATGTACAGATCATCCTTTGTTTCCCAATTTCAAAATTCCATCTTTAGAATTATGCCCAAATGCGCAAAATATCACCGGTCCTCCTTGCATATATAACGCCGTTCTGATATAATATTATGAATTTAGAATGCGGACAGGAGGCGTTTGTTTTGAAAGGGAAGGTATTGCAGCAGACAGACGCTATGGCTAGGAGGCAATTGTTTTTTCTTTGAAAAAGCAGTTGCTTTTTTTCTGCCCGCGTGGAAAGAGAGGAATGTTGAATGAACGACAACCGCACCCCCGGCAGTGAGCCCATCCGGGATGCACGCACCCTGGGTCTGCCCAAGATGCTCATCCTGGGCCTGCAGCATATGTTCGCCATGTTTGGCGCCACTGTGCTGGTCCCCATCCTGGTTCAGGGCTACGGCCTGCCCCTGTCCATCCAGACCACCCTGTTCTTCGCCGGTATCGGCACCCTGTTCTTCCACATCTGCACCCGTTTGAAGGTACCTGCTTTCCTGGGTTCTTCCTTTGCCTATCTGGGCGGCTTCTCTGCCGTGGCTGCTCTGGACGCCGGTAAATACGCCGGCATGGATCCGGCCGTCAAGCTCCAATATGCCTGCGGCGGCATCGTGGTGGCCGGTCTGCTCTATGTGGTACTGGCCGCCATCATCAAGCTGGTGGGCGTGAAGAAGGTCATGCGCTTCCTGCCCCCCGTGGTCACCGGCCCCATCATCATTCTGATCGGCCTGAACCTGGCCCCCTCCGCCGTCTCCAACGCCTCCTCCTGCTGGTGGCTGGCCATCGTGGCCATGGCCATCATCATCGTGGCCAACATCTGGGGCAAGGGCATGATCAAGATCATCCCCATCCTGCTGGGTGTGGTGGGCTCCTATGTCATCGCCGTCATTGCCAACGCCATGGGCGCCACTGCTCTGGACACCGCCGGCAATGTGGTGCCTCTGATCGATTTCTCCGGCGTGGCTGCCTCCGCCCCTGTGGGCCTGCAGCCCTTCTTCACGGATTTCACCGGCTCCATTGCCAAGTTTGACCTGACCTCCATCCTGGTTATGGCTCCCATCGCCATCGCCGCCATGATGGAACACATCGGCGATATGTCCGCCATCTCCGCCACTGTGGGCGAGAACTTCCTGGAGAACCCCGGCCTCCACCGCACCCTCATCGGCGACGGCATCGCCACCTCTCTGGCCGGTCTGTTCGGCGGCCCCGCCAACACCACTTACGGCGAGAACACCGGCGTGCTGGTGCTCTCCCGTGTGTATGACCCCAAGGTGGTCCGTCTGGCCGCTATCTACGCGGTGATTCTGTCCTTCTCCCCCGCCTTTGCCGCCATCGTCAACTCCATCCCCACCGCTATCATCGGCGGCGTGTCCTTCATCCTCTACGGCATGATCTCCGCCATCGGCGTACGCAACGTGGTGGAAAACCGGGTGGACTTTACCAACTCCCGGAACCTGATTATCGCCGCCGTCATTCTGGTGTGCGGTCTGGGCTTCTCCAACGGCATCACCTTCTCCATCGGTGAGGCCCATGTTACCCTCACCAACCTGGCCATCGCCGCCATTGCCGGCATCGCTCTCAACGCCATCCTGCCCGGCAAGGACTATGAGTTCGGCTCCGACGTCACCGAGGGCCGTTCCGGCGACTTCGGCCGGTATTAAGGCCAATGGAACCACTTGTTGCGGAAGTGACATCTTTTTGCGGTGGCTTTGCCCCCGGCCTTCTGGTAAGATGAGACCAGAAAGTCAGGAGGTGTTTCCATGAAACTGCCAGAGAAACTTGTAACGCTGCGCAAGCAGCGGGGCCTATCCCAGGAGTCTATGGCGGAGCAGCTTGGGGTGTCCCGTCAGGCCATCTCCCGCTGGGAACAGGGCTCTGCACAGCCCGATGCTGGCAACCTGTTTCAGCTCAGCCGCCTGTTCCAGGTCTCCGCCGACTATCTTCTGGATGATACCATGGACCACCCCGTTCAACCTGCCCCATCCACCTCAGCCGATCCTCTGAAAAAGCGCCGGCTGGCCGGACTGCTGCTGGCCGCCGTCGGACTGCTGGGAAATCTGGTGATCTATATTCTCTCCCGGATCATAGCGGTCACGGTCACCACCACCTATCACATCGATCAAATTCAGCAGTCCTATCAAAGCAATGAAACCATCCACAGCTGGAAGTATTTCATCCAGGTCTATGATCTGGAGGTACTTACCGCTCTGCTCTGTTTTCTGCTGGTGGGAGGGGTGGCCCTTGTTCTGGTCTCCTGGCCCCCGGTCCGCTCCAAGCTGTTTGACTGACAGAAAAATGCCGCGGCAAATGCCGCGGCATTTTTTAGCCCATCTGACCTTATTATATTTTCTATATCTGACGTTTGAATAAAGGTCAGTCCAGCGCTATAATCAAGGCAAAGAGAAAGAACAAAGGAAGTGTTCTCCATGCGATCCCGTTCCAATTCTACGCTGAAAATCGCCGTTTTGGCCATGATGGCCGCTCTGGTGTTTGCCAGCAACTACCTTCGCATCACCATGCCCATCGCCATCGGAGGCAATACCTCCTTTACCCTGGCCAACATCATGTGCTGTTTGTCCGGCCTGCTGCTGGGCCCCATCGGCGGTCTGGCCTCCGGTCTGGGCTCCGCTCTGTATGACCTGACCAATCCCCTGTTTGTCTCCGAGTGCTGGCTCACCTTCCTGACCAAGGGTGCCATGGGCCTAGGTGCCGGTCTGGTGATGTGGAAGGCCTCCCACCGGGAGGAACCTACCTATCCCCGCTGCCTGTCCGGTGCGGCCCTGGGCTGCGTGATCTACTACATCCTCTATTTTGCCAAGAGCTACTTCTACAACGGCCTGCTGGTGGACGGTCTGACCCCCACTGTGGCGCTGGCCACCTTGCCGCTGAAGGTACCCGCCTCCATCTTCAATGCGGTACTGGCCCTGGTGGCCGCTCCCCTGCTGTGCGTACTCATCCGTACCGCCCTCAAGCGTTCCCACCTGAAGCTGGCCTGACAAACCTATGAAAAATGCCCGCTGCAAAGGCAGCGGGCATTTTTGTATTCCTTACAGCACAGCCTTAATGCGCTCCACAGCCTGCCGGGTGGCCTCAGCCTCGCCAAAGGCGGTGAGACGAATGTAGCCCTCGCCGCTGGGACCGAAGCCAGCGCCGGGGGTAGTGACCACGTTGGCCTCCCGCAGCAGCTTGTCGAAGAAGTCCCAGGAGCCCATGCCGTCGGGGGTGCGGGCCCAGATATAGGGGGAATTCTCTCCGCCGGACACAGTAAGACCGGCAGCAGCCAGGCCTTCCCGGATGACCTTGGCGTTATTCAGGTAGTAGTCGATGGTTTCCTTCACCTGAGCGCGGCCCTCAGGGCTGTACACGGCCTCAGCGCCCCGCTGGACCACATAGGGCACCCCGTTGAACTTGGTGCACTGACGGCGGTTCCACAGGCCGTTGAGGGCGGTGCCGTTGCGCTCCAGGTCCTTGGGGATCACGGTATAGGCGCAGCGGGTGCCGGTGAAGCCGGCAGTCTTGGAGAAGGAGCGGAACTCGATGGCACAGGTACGGGCCCCCTCGATCTCAAAGATGGAGTGAGGAATGGCGGGATCGGTGATGAAGGCCTCGTAGGCGCTGTCAAAGAGGATGACGGCACCGGTGGCATTGGCGTGGTCCACCCAGGCTTTCAGCTGCTCCCGGGTGGCCACAGCACCGGTGGGATTGTTGGGGAAGCACAGGTAGATCAGATCCACCTTCTGCTCCGGAATGGCGGGAGAGAAGCCGTTCTCCGCCACGCAGGGCATATAGACCAGGTTGCTCCACCGGCCAGTGGCGGCATCGTAGTCCCCGGCCCGGCCAGCCATGGCATTGGTGTCCACATAGACGGGGTACACCGGGTCGCACACCGCCACCACGTTGTCAATGCCGAAGATATCGCCGATGTTGCCGCAGTCGCTCTTGGCGCCGTCGGACACAAAGATCTCATCGGGCTGGATATCCACGCCCCGGGCCTTGTAGTCGTGCTCCGCGATGGCCTGCCGCAGGAAATCGTAGCCCTGCTCCGGGCCGTAGCCGTGGAAGCCCTGGGCGGTGGCCATCTCGTCCACCGCCTTGTGCATGGCGGCGGTAACGGCGGCAGGCAGGGGCCGGGTCACGTCGCCGATGCCCAGCCGGATCAGGGTCCGGTCCGGATTGGCCTCACTGTAGGCCGCCACCCGGCGGGCAATTTCAGAAAACAGATAGCTGCCGGGCAGCTTGTTGAAATTTGCATTGATGTTTGCCATTGTGCTCTCTCCTTTGCGTTAAACAGGGTATTCTCCTTCAAAGACCGTATTGGCCGGTCCTGTCATAATCATTTCCGTCTCGTCGTCCGGCCACTCCAGTTCCAGCACGCCGCCGGGCAATTCCACAGCGGCTCGTCTGCCGCACTTGCCCTGGACCACCGCTGCCGCCAGAGCGGCACAGGCCCCGGTGCCGCAGGCCAGCGTTTCACCGCTGCCCCGCTCCCACACCCGCATGACCAGCCGGTCCGGGGCAACACAGCGGACAAACTCCGTGTTGACGCCCTGAGGAAAGGCAGCATGGTGCTCAAAACAGGGACCCAACTGTTCCAGATCCAGCTCCTCCGGGCGGTCCACAAAGAGGACGGCGTGTGGGTTGCCCATGGATACCGGGGTAATCTGCCACATACGCCCTCCCGCTGCCAGCTCCATGGCTGCCTCCACCTGAGGGCGGCCCATATTCACCCGGACCGCCTTCACCAGACCGTCCTGGGTCAGCAGCTCCAAAGTACGCAGGCCGCCGCCGGTCTCGATGGTCAGTTTCTTTTTATTGGTCAGCCTCTTGTTATAGACATACTTGCCCAGGCATCGGATGCCGTTGCCGCACATCTCCCCCTCCGAGCCGTCGGCGTTGAACATTCTCATTCGGAAGTCGGCCCGGTCCGAGGGACAGATACAGATGATGCCGTCACTGCCCACGCCGAAGTGGCGGTCGCTCATCCGCCGGGCCAGAGCAGGCAGGTCCTCCGGCAGGTTTTCCAAACCGTTCAGGTAGATATAGTCGTTGCCCAGACCCTCCATCTTAGTAAAGTGCATATGGTCCCTCCTGTCACCGGAATATGCAGCAGCGGCGGTCCTGTCCCGGACCGCCGCCGCGAGACTGCTTCGTCTCCTGCTATCCTATGCTTCTTACCACCGGTCCAGAATCATCCGGGCCGCCTGAGCCAGCTTGACGCCGGCCGTCATACTCTTCTTCTGGAGCGCGCGGTGGGCCTCCTCCTCGCTGAGACCCTCGGTCATCAGCTTGGCCTTGGCCTGGGCGATGCAGTCCCGTTCTTCCTGACTGCGCCCAAAGGGCTGGGCATGGACCTGCGCCAGCAATCCCTCCACCGCGCTCAACAGCTCACTGCGGGATGCCGGAGCGCTCAACCGCAGGATCTCCGGATTCTGCACCAGGTCCAGCTGACTCTGGGATGCCACCATCAACATATGGCAGAAGGAGGGCAGATCCTCATACAGAAGCTCCGCCGGGCCATCGGCAAATTTGTAGCCGCATACCACGGCGGGCACCTGCTGCTCGTGGACGGTGCGGCGCACCTGGTCGGCGGAGGTACACAGCAGACAGGCTGCGGTACCCGACCGCTCCAAGATCTCCCGGATGCGCTTGCCGTTTTGCAGGCCGGCAAAAGCTACAATCACCTTTTCCATATCCGGTCAATTCCGCTGGGGTGGACAGGCGATCAATAGTTGATGATGTATCTTTCCCGCTCCCAGGAGGACACACGGGTGCGGTACTCCTCCCACTCCTTCTTTTTGCCCTCCAGGTAGTTCTGGGCCACGTGGTCGCCCAGGGTATCCAGGATGAGCTGATCGGCCTCCAGGGCACGGATGGCCTCCTCCAGAGAACCGGGCAGGGAGTCGATGCCGTGGGCCTTCCGGGCGGCGTTGTCCATGGCATAGATGTTCTCGGTGATCTCGGCGGGAGGCGTGAGACCCTTCTCGATGCCGTCCAGGCCGGCAGCCAGGCACACGGCAAAGGATAGATAGGGGTTGCAGGCCGGATCGGGGGAGCGCAGCTCCACACGGGTAGACTGGCCCCGGGAGGCAGGGATGCGGATGAGGGCGGAGCGGTTGGAGGCGGACCAAGCCAGGTAGCAGGGGGCCTCGTAGCCGGGCACCAGACGCTTGTAGGAGTTGACCAGGGGATTGGTGATGGCGGCCATACCCTTCACATGGGCCAGCAGGCCGGCGATGAAGGCGTAGGCCTCCTTGGACAGACCCCGCTCGCCGTTGGGATCATAGAACACGTTCTTACCGTTGCGGAAGAGGGACATATTGGTGTGCATACCGGAGCCGGCCACGCCGTAGATGGGCTTGGGCATAAAGGTGGCGTGGAGACCGTTCTTCTGGGCCAGGGTCTTGACCGCCAGCTTGAAGGTCATGATATTGTCGGCGGCGTGGAGGGCCTCTTCATACTTGAAGTCGATCTCATGCTGGCCCTGGGCACACTCGTGGTGGGAGGCCTCAATCTCAAACTTCATGGCCTCCAGAGCCATGCAGATCTCCCGGCGGGTGGACTCGCCGTGGTCCAGGGGACCCAGATCAAAGTAACCGGCCTCGTCGTTGGTCTTGGTGGTGGGCTTACCCTCGTCGTCGGTCTGGAACAGGAAGAACTCGGCCTCGGGACCCACGTTGAAGGCGTCAAAGCCCATATCCTTGGCTTTCTGCAGGGCCCGCTTCAGTACATAGCGGGGATCGCCGGCGAAGGGGCTGCCGTCGGTATTATGCACGTCGCAGATCAGCCGGGCCACCTTGCCGTGGTGGGGCTGCCAGGGGAATACCCGGTAGGATTTCAGATCCGGATAGAGGTACTGGTCGGACTCGTCGATGCGGACAAAGCCCTCAATAGAGGAGCCGTCAAACATACACTGATTGTTCACAGCCTTCTCGATCTGGGAGGCGGTAATAGCCACGTTCTTCAGCTGGCCGAAAATGTCGGTGAATTGCAGACGGATGAATTTCACGTCGTCTTCCCGTACCATGCGGATGATATCTTCTTTGGTATGCGGCATGACAGGGGCCCCTTTCTCTCATCAAAATCATAGATTCAGATAGCAAAGAAGGCGCTCCGCCCCCCGGGCCGGAACGCCTTTGTTCACAACTGAAATTAGTATAAGTGCTTGCTCCGCTCCTGTCAAGGGAGTAGCCTACCAGAAAAAGATTTTTGTGGCAACAAGCAGGGGGGCCTGCTTTCGCCCCCCTCTTCCTTGTGCGGACAGCACAAATCCGACACAAAAGGGCGCTCTTTCCAGGTGTCAGACTTTTATCCCGACAGAAACTGTGCTAAAATGCAGACATTAGAATGGCGCCGTCCGCAGACGGAGAAAGGGATGGTCTACACATGGAATATCGGATCGAACGGGACAGCATGGGCAAGATGCAGGTGCCCGCCGACCGCTACTGGGGCGCTCAGACCCAGCGCAGCTACCAGAACTTCAAGATCGGCACGGAGCGGATGCCCCAGGAGATTATCCGTGCCTTTGGTATTCTGAAAAAGGCCGCCGCCATGGCCAACCACAGCCTGGGCAAGCTGGATGAGGAAAAGCTGAATGTGATCTCCCAGGCCTGTGACGAGGTGATCGCCGGCCAGCTGGACGGCCACTTCCCCCTGGTGGTATGGCAGACCGGCAGCGGCACCCAGTCCAACATGAACGTCAACGAGGTGGTGGCCAACCGGGGCAATGAGCTGGCGGGCAAAAAGCTGCTCCACCCCAACGACCACGTCAATATGTCCCAGTCCTCCAACGACACCTTCCCCACCGCCATGCACATTGCCGCTGCGGTGGAGCTGGAGGACAAGCTCTTCCCCGCTCTGGACGCCCTTATCTCCACCTTTAAGCGCTTGGAGGGGGAAAATCAGGACGTGGTGAAGAGCGGCCGCACCCATCTCCAGGACGCGGTGCCCATCACCGTGGCCCAGGAGATCAGCGGCTGGCGCTCCAGCCTGGAGAAGGACAAGGCCCTGCTGGAGCTGGCCCTTCCCGCACTCCACCAGCTGGCCCTGGGCGGCACCGCTGTAGGAACTGGCCTCAACGCCCCCAAGGGTTTCGACACCGCCGTGGCTCAGGCGGTGAGTCAGCTCACCGGCAAGCCCTTTGTCACCGCTCCTAACAAGTTCCACGCCCTCACCAGCAAGGACGAGCTGGTCTTTGCCCATGGCGGCCTGAAGGCTCTGGCCGCCGACCTGATGAAGATCGCCAACGACGTGCGCTGGCTGTCCTCCGGCCCCCGGTGCGGCCTGGGCGAGCTCCATATTCCCGAGAATGAGCCCGGCTCCTCCATCATGCCCGGCAAGGTCAACCCCACCCAGTGCGAGGCGGTGACCATGGTGGCCGTTCAGGTCATGGCCAACGATGTGGCAGTGGGTATGGCCGCCTCCCAGGGCAACTTTGAGCTCAACGTCTTTATGCCGGTGTGCATCTACAACTTCCTCCAGTCGGTGCGGCTGCTGGCCGACGCTATGGACTCCTTCAACCGCAACTGCGCCGTGGGCATCACCGCCAACCGGGACAAGTGCCGCCACAACCTGCACAACTCCCTCATGCTGGTCACCGCCCTCAACCCCTACATCGGCTATGACAACGCCGCCAAGACCGCCAAGAAGGCCCACGCCGAGGGGATCTCCCTGAAGGAGGCCTGCGTCAGCCTGGGCTTCCTGACGGCGGAGCGGTTTGACGAAGTATTCCATCCGGAAGAAATGGTTTAAGAAAGAAGGCTTTTTCATGGATATCAATCAGCAGGCTCTGGACCTCCACTATCAGCTCCAGGGCAAGATCGAAGTGATCTCCCGCAAACCCATCCAGACCCGTGAGGACCTGTCCCTGATGTATACCCCCGGCGTAGCCGAGCCCTGCCGGGTCATCGCCAAGGACTACGAGCAGTCCTTCCGCCTCACCCGCCGGAGCAATCTGGTGGCCGTCATCACCGACGGCTCCGCCGTGCTGGGGCTGGGAGACATCGGCCCCGCTGCCGGTATGCCGGTGATGGAGGGCAAGTGCGCCCTGTTCAAGGAGTTCGGCGGGGTGGATGCCTTCCCCATCTGTGTGGACACCAAAGATGTGGATAAGCTGGTGGAGACCATCGCCCTCATCTCCAAGAGCTTCGGCGGCATCAATCTGGAGGACATCGCCGCTCCCCGCTGCTTTGAGGTGGAGCGCCGCCTGAAAGAGGTTTGCGACATCCCCGTGTTCCACGACGACCAGCACGGCACCGCTATCGTGGTGGCCGCCGCCATGCTCAACGCCGCCAAAGTCACCGGCAAGGCCCTGGGCCAGATGAAGATCGTCATCAACGGCGCCGGAGCCGCCGGCATTGCCATCGGCAGGCTGCTCATCTCCATGGGCTTCGGCAACATTGTCATGTGCGATATTAACGGCATCATCTGCGAGGGAGACGAAGGCCTCAACGCCGGCCAGGAGGAGATCTCCCACATCTCCAACCTGAACCGTGAGCACGGCACCCTGGCCGATGCCCTCAAGGGAGCCGACGCTTTCGTAGGCGTGTCCCGGCCCAACCTGGTCACCGCCGAGATGGTGTCTACCATGAACCAGGGCATCGTCTTTGCCATGGCCAATCCCACCCCCGAGATCATGCCCGATGAGGCCAGGAAAGGCGGCGCCGTCGTCATCGGCACCGGCCGCTCCGACTTCCCCAACCAGATCAACAACGTTCTGGTATTCCCCGGCATCTTCAAGGGCGCCCTGGCCGTCCGGGCCAAGGAGATCACTGAGGGCATGAAGATCCGGGCCGCCAAGGCCCTGGCCGCCCTGGTGGCCGACGATCAGCTCACCGCCGCGTACATCCTGCCCTCCGCCCTGGACAAGAGCGTGGCCGACGCTGTGGCCGACGCCGTGGCTCAGGAGGCCAGAGAGCAGGGCATCGCCCGCATCTGAGCACTTTCCAAACAGAAAACCCCCGTTCCGCCAAAGCGGAACGGGGGTTGTTTTGTCTGTTCGTCAGCCACTCTCTCAGCGGTTGCGGTTGAAGATCTTGAAGATATCGTCGAAGGGATCGTCTTCCGCGGGAGCGGCGGGGGCTTCCTGACCGGCAGCGGGCTGCTGGGCAGGCTGGGCCACGGCCTTCTTCTCCGCAGCGGCGGTAAAGGGCTTGTTGGGCATGGCGCCCTCCAGCTCCTCAAAGCCGGTAGCAATAACGGTAACCCGGATCTCGTCCTCCAGGGTGTCGTCGAAGGCGGCACCGAAGATGATGAGGGCGTCGGGATGGGCGGCCTGCTGCACCAGGTTGGCAGCGGTCTCCACTTCCTCCAGGCCGATGTCCACGGAGCCGGTAACATTGACCAGCACACCCTTGGCGCCGTTGATGGAGGTCTCCAGCAGGGGGCTGGAAATGGCCATCTTGGCGGCCTCCTCGGCCTTGTTCTTGCCAGCGGCCCGGCCAACGCCCATGTGAGCCATGCCGGCATTCTGCATGACGGCGGTCACGTCGGCGAAGTCCAGGTTGATGAAGCCGGTATTCTTGATCAGGTCAGAGATGGACTGCACCGCCTGGCGCAGCACATCATCGGCGATCTCGAAGGCATTCTGAAAGGTGATCTTCTGGTCGGTGGCGAACTTCAGCCGCTCGTTTGGGATGATCACCAGGCTGTCCACTCGGGTACGCAGCTCCTCAATGCCCTTTTCCGCCTGCATCATACGCCGGCGGCCCTCAAAGTTGAAGGGCTTGGTGACCACGCCCACGGTGAGGATGCCCATCTCCTTGGCGATATCGGCCACGATGGGAGCCGCACCGGTGCCGGTGCCGCCGCCCATACCGGCGGTGATGAACACCATGTCGGCGTCCTCCAGGGCCTTGGAAACCGCGTTGCGGCTCTCCTCGGCGGACTTACGGCCCACCTCGGGGTCGCTGCCCGCGCCCTGACCGCCGGTGAGCTTTTCACCGATCTGAATCTTAAAGGTCGCGCTGGAAACGGCAAGCGCCTGCTTGTCCGTATTCACAGCGATAAAATCAACACCCTTGGTTCCGGATTTCACCATCCGGTTGACTACGTTGTTGCCGCCGCCGCCGACACCGATCACCTTGATCGTGACCACATTATCCGGCCCGGTGTCCAGTCCAAACGCCATAACTGCTCCTCCTATGTAGAACGTATTCGTGAAAAACACACGTAGAAGAGGCAGGACCTGTTATCTTTGGTCCTCCTCCTGGGAAGATACTATATCTAGTTGATTTATTGTATCTCTCTTTTGCTTCGAGGTCAATAGTTCCCGCCGGATTTTAGCAAAGTTTTGGAACATACGGGTGCCGAAGACCACCACTGCCGCCAGGTACAGAGGGATACCCAATTTCTGCCCCAGCCAGGTGAGAAAAGCGGCGATGGCGGCGTTTCCGATGGTGCCCGACAGGAACACCGACAGCCGGAACTGTTTTTCCAGCCGGGCGCAGTAGCCGCCCAGGGCGGAGTCCAGCGCCGCCAGCAGTCCGGCGGCCACATAGAGGGAATATTGACTGGGAATGGTCCAGGGCACCAGAATGCCCACCAGCACACCCACCAGCAAACCGATCAATTCCAGCATTTACTCGCCCCCCTCTTCGCTCTCCGGCACCACAGTGTGGGCATATTGATACTCCACCGTGCCGTTGTACTTGGGGATGAGCAGCAGATCGCTGGCTGTCACCTTCACCGAAATCCCCCACTGGCTCAGCACATCCACCACGCCGTTGCGCATGGTAAGCGCGCTGTACAGGGTATCCGGGTCGCCGATGGCAAAGATCACATAGGGGGCGGCATACCGACGGCCATTCACCGTCACCACCGCGCCGGTACAGCGGATCTCACTGTTGGCCAGCAACCGCTCCCCGTTGAGGGAGATGGCCTCCGCCCCGGCGGAGCGCAGCTCGTTGACCACCGACAGCAGATCGTTGTCGTGAATGAGATAGTCCGCCTCTTCACCGGTCACATTGCTCTGGGTGGAGTCCTCCAGGATTACAGTGACTCCCGGCCCCTCCACATCGGTGCGGCCGGCGGTGATCTCCAGCTGCTCCACTTCCTTCCGCAGGGCCTCGCTGCCCTCGTCGCCGGAGGCCGCCTGATCCCGATAAATCGCCAGTTCGCCTTGCAGCTGGGCCACCTGATCCTCCAGGGCGTCGTTCTGCTTGCTCTGCTCGTTATACAGCTCCTGCAGGGTCTCCAGGCGGCTGGCATTGGTGGCGTCCGCCGCACCGGTGAGCTGGACCGTCCGCAGCTGTGCTGCCAACAGATAGCCCACGATGATGCACACCACCACCACAGCAAACTCGCCTTTGTTGCGTCGTTTCTTTTCTGCCATGAAATACTCCTTGCTCTTATTGCTCCGGCGCCTGTTCCGGTACCGTGGGCGTATGGGACGGCTGGGCCGGCGCCTCCGGCTGGACCGATTCCTCCGGTTGCACGGATTCCTCCGGCGGAGTTGTGGTCTCCGTCTGAGTCTCTCCGCCAGAGCTCTCCGGCTGCTGCGTGGGCTCCGTGGGAACCTCCAGGGGACTCCAACCCTCCGGCAGCCACCGCTCCGGCAGCAGATGGATCTCCCGCTCATCATAATTCTGGTCCAGAGTACCCGTCCGTGGCAGGCCCCGCTCATCCATGGTCTCCAGGGCCAGCTTCAGCTCGTAGGTCTCCTCGTCAAAGTCGCCGTTCATAGGGAAGATCACCGTCAGATTTTCGCCGTAGCCGAAGCGGATCTCATTGCCGGAGGACAGATCGATAAAACTCTTCAGGCTTCCTGTCATCACCCGGCCCCGAATAGCCTTCAAAAAGGCTTGGAGCCGCTCCAGCTTATCCTGCTGCTCAGGGGCCACGGTGAGCACATTGCCCACCGTTGGGTTGACCGGGTCCAGGCCCAACACCTGGGGCTTGCCCTGGACCAGAGCGGCATCTCCTACCTCCAGCAGCTTGCACTTGTCGTCCAGCAGCCAGTAACTGCCGCCGCTCTCCACCCAGGCTACGCCGGTGCTCTCCGTCACCTCAAAAATCAGGGTGTCAGGCAATTTTCGGCTGATGGCCACGTCATCCACATAGGGCAGCTGGGTCAAGATCCGGTCGGCGATCTGATACTTGTTCAGCGTGAACAGGTTGTCCCCTTTTTCCACGCCGGCGGCCGCCAGCACCTCCTCCTGGGTATAGCGGGAATTGCCCGTTACCACCATGGTGTTCACCCGGAAAAAGATGATGCAGCCTACCAAAATGGCGGCAAAGATGAGCAGAATGGACAGCAGCTTATAGAGGACGCCAAAGCGCCCCCGATTCCGCCGCCGTCTTTTTCTGTTCCGTCTTGCCGCCATTGTGCCGTTCTCCTGTTCTTTTTTCTCCATCCTCGCACAGAATGGTTGATTCTTTGCTAAGAAATTCTTACGATTTCCTCAAACTTATCTCACACCCGCCGGATCTGAGCCCCCAGCCGCTGCAAATCGTATTCCAGAGACTGATAGCCCCGGTCAATATGGTGCAAACCGGTGACGGTGGTGATCCCCTCCGCTCCCAGAGCGGCCACCACCAGAGCGGCTCCGCCCCGCAGGTCGGAGGCCATGACCGTGGCGCCGTGGAGCCGGGACACCCCGTACACCACAGCCACCCGGCCTTCCACCCGGATGTCCGCCCCCATACGGATGAGCTCATCCACATGGCGGTAGCGGCTTTCAAACATATTCTCCACAAAGACCGTGCAGCCGGTCCCTCCTGCCAGGGCCGCCATCAGAGGGGCCTGGGCATCGGTGGGAAAGCCGGGATAGGGGGCCGTCCGCACCGGACGCACTCCCTTCAGCACACCGCCACTTCCAAGGCAGATCCGGTCCACCTCACTGTGTACCTGGCAGCCGGCCTCCTTCAGCACTGCCGTCACCGTGGACAGGGTGCGCCAGTCTACGCCGGTTACCTCTACGTCGCCTCCCGCGGCGGCAGCTGCCGCCAGGTAGGTGGCAGCCACGATCCGGTCACCCATCACCCGATAGGCTCCGCCGTGGAGGGGGATGCCCCCTTCCACCGTAATGACCGAGCTGCCCGCCCCCCGGACCTGGGCGCCCAAAGCCTGCAAAAAGCCCTGGAGGTCCACAATCTCCGGTTCCCGGGCGGCGTTGGTGATGGTAGTGGTACCTTGAGCGCACACCGCTGCCAGCATGGCGTTCTCGGTGGCCCCCACGCTGGGCAGAGAGAGGACGATGTCCGCGCCCCGCAGCCTGCCGGAACAGGAAAGTCCCCCCTCCCGGTCCTCCACCCTGCCCCCCAGGGCACGGATGGCAGCCAGATGCAGGTCAATGGGGCGGGGTCCCAGCTCACATCCGCCGGGCGCGCACAGCCGCGCCTGTCCCATCCGCCCCAGGATGGCCCCCAGGAAGATGACGGAGGAACGCATCTCCCGCATCAGAGCATCGGGCACGTCCCAGCGGCTGGGGGCGGAGGCGTCCACCACCACGCCGTCCCCCTGCCATTCTGCCCTGCAGCCCAGATGGCGCAGGATGGCCAGAGAGGCCTCCACATCGGAAAGGCGGGGACAATTTTGGATCACACAGGCCCCCGGAGCCAACAGACAGGCGGCCAGGATGGGCAGCACACTGTTCTTTGCCCCGTGGACCATCACGGAACCCTCCAGCGGCCGGCCCCCTTCTATCACGTATGCACTCATAGCTTCCATCCTCCGCATTCAGGATTTATGTACGCCATCCTATGCGTCCGATGGAAGGCCGGTTCATTTTGCCCGCTTTTCCAGCAATTCCTTCAGTGTCTGATAGATTTTTTCCGCCGCGTCGGGAGAACCCATCTCCCGCAAAGCCCGGCTCATCTTTTCCCGGCGGTCCGGGTCAGCCAGCAGCTGACCCACCAGCTCATGGAGCTTTTCGCCGCTGGACTCGCTCTCGGGCAGCAGCACCGCCCCACCGGCGTTGGCCAGCACCCGGGCGTTCTTGGTCTGATGGTCGGCTACCACATTGGGGGATGGTACCAGCACCGCCGGCCGGGCGATGGCGGTAAGCTCCGCGATGGTGGAGGCACCGGCCCGGCAGAGCACCAGGTCGGCCGCCGCCATCACCAGAGGCATATCATAGATGTACTGCCGCACCTCCACGCCGGGATACTGAGCCAGGTCAATGCCCTGCTCTTTCAAACCGGCCAGGACCTGCTCATAGTTGCGGCCTGCGCCGTGGATGTGCCGCCAGGGCGCGCCCGCCCGGCATTCCCGGACGATACAGTCGGTGATCTGCTCGTTCATCACCTTGGCGCCCAGGCTGCCCCACACCGACACCACCAGGGGCCGGTCATCGGTAAAGCCCAGCTTTTCCCGGGCTTCCTTCCGGTTGTAGCGGAAGAAGTCCTCCCGGACCGGGGTGCCAGTCACCACCACCTTGGAGGGGTCCTCATAGTGGCTGCGGCTCTCCTCAAAGCCCACCATTACCGCGTCCACCACCTTGGACAGGGTCTTGGTGGTAAGGCCGGGAACAGCGTTGGATTCGTGGACGGCGGTGGGAATCCCACGGGCTGCCGCCGCATTGACCACGGGGTAGGAGGCGTAGCCGCCGGTACCCACCACCAGGTCGGGCCGGAACCGGTCCAGAATGGCATTGGCCTGCTTCTTGGACTTATTCATATTCAGCAGGGTCTTGATGTTGTGGCCGATAGCCGCCGGGGTGATGGACCGCTGGAAGTTGGTGATGGTCACCGTCTGGATCTCATAGCCCTCCTTGGGCACCAGCCGGGTCTCCATACCGCCGTCGGCTCCCACAAAAAGCACCTGACAGCCCGGATTGCGGGCCTGAAACATCTGGGCCAGGGCCACCGCGGGATTCACATGACCCGCGGTCCCGCCGCAGGTAAAGAGGATTTTCATTTACCCATTTCCCTCCTGCACTGTTCTATTCTTGTTTGGGCGCCGGTATTTGTCGTGACACTGACAATACCATACCCATCTCCGCCAACTGGATCATCAATGCCGTACCTCCGTAACTGAAGAAGGGCAGGGAGATACCGGTGGAGGGGATGAGGTTGGTAACCACGGCGATATTCAGGAACACCTGCACCGCCGTCAGCGTGGTGATACCCACCACCAGCAGGGCGCCGAAGCGGTCCCGGGCATGGACGGCGATCCAGTACCCCCGGATCACCAGCAGGATGAACAGCAAAATAACGATGGCGGCCCCCACAAAGCCCATCTCCTCACACCAGATGGAGAAAATATAGTCGTTTTCCGACTCAGGCAGGTAGAGGAACTTCTGGCGGCTCTTGCCGAAGCCTACACCCAGCAGGCCACCGGAGCCAATGGCATAGAGGGACTGGATGATCTGGAAGCCCTTGTCACGGCCATTCATTCCGTCGTTCCACGGGTCTTTCCAGATGGCCAGACGGGTGGCCATGTAGCTGGTCTGGGTCATGATGAAGAAGAGGCCGGCCGCTGCCGCCGCTCCGCCGCCGATGAACCAGTACAGCTTGATACCGGCGGCAAAGAGCACCGACGCCCCCCCCACCAGCACCAGGATGGTACCCGACATATGGGGCTCCATCAGCATCAGAATGGCCACCAGACCCAGGATGAGGAAATAGGGGATGGGTTCCAGGACCCCCTTCTCATCCAGCCAGGCATAGAGGCCGCTGAGGGGGTGGCGGGGCGGCAGCCGCTTGTGCTTCTCCGTATTGCGCTTGGACAGGCGGGCCGCGAAGTACATGATGACGCCCACCTTGGCGATCTCAGAGGGCTGGAAACCGCCGATGATGGGCAGACTGATCCACCGCTGGGCACCCACGGTGCTCTTGCCGTAACCGAAGGGAATGACCAGCACCAGCAGGATAATGGAGATGCCCAGCACGAAAATGGACAGGCCACGGAAGGTCTGATAGTTGATCTTGGAGATCAGGAACATGGCGATCAGGCCCACCACGCCAAACCCGGCCTGCTTGATAAAATAGTTGGCCGGATCCAGCCCCTCCTGCATGGCGGTGGGATAAGACGCAGAAAACACCGCAATCACGCCAATGGCGGTAAGGATCACCACCAGCATCAGAAACGGGATATCGATAGGCCCCCGGGCCAGCTGCTGCATCACCGTCAGGTCTCGTCTGCGTTTTACCATGGTCTGTCACCTCCCGTATCACGATGCCAATGGGTCAGCGGTACATGACCCCCCAGAAAGCCAGTGCGCACATCACCAGGGTAATCCCGGTAAACACGCAGAACAGTTTGACCTCACTCCAGCCGCCCATCTCCAGATGGTGGTGGAGGGGGGCCATGCGGAAGATCCGCTTACCGTGGGTCAGCTTAAAGTATCCAACCTGTATAATGTCGGACAGGGTCTCCGCAATGTAGATGATGCCCACCAGGATGAGCACCAGGGGGATATCCAGCGCAAAGGCCAGGCCGCACACCGCGCCGCCCAGGAAGAGGGAGCCGGTGTCGCCCATGAATACCTTAGCAGGATGGAAATTGTAGATCAGGAAACCGGCCAGGCCGCCCAGCAGAGCGGCAGAGAAGATCCCCAGTTCGTCGCGGCCCCACCAACAGGCCACGGCGGTGAAGAAGAGCATCACCGGCATGGTAACGCCGCTGGCCAGACCGTCGATGCCGTCGGTGATGTTGACGGCATTGACGCAGCCCACCATGACAAAGGCGGCAAACACCATATATACCGGCCAGGGCACCGACAGGGTCACGTTGAAGAAGGGGATATACAGGTCGGGGGTCAGATAGCCGAAGTTGCGCATGAGCACAGTGAACAGGATGGCTGCCGCCAGCTGCAGAATGAACTTCTGGGGGGCGGTCAGGCCGGTGTTCTCATGCTTCTTTACCTTAAAATAGTCGTCGATATAGCCGATGATGCCAAACACCAGGGCAAAGAGCAGAACAAATCCGCCGCCGAACTTCCCAGCGGCAAAATCCTGCCAGCTCAGAGCGGCCGCCGCCACGATGGCGGCGATGATAAACATGAGTCCGCCCATGGTGGGGGTACCCTGTTTGGACATATGCCAGGTGGGGCCAATCTCCTTGATGGACTGGCCAGCCTTCATGCGCCGCAGCACGGGAATGAGCACCCGGCCCGCCAGAGCGGCCACCACAAACCCGATCAGGCAGCTGATGACGATCCTCAACATCTCTTTTGCAACCTCCAAAGCCTCTTAAAGCTCAAATTTTGTCCGTTCCAAATGGACCAACGTGGTATTCTATCACAGACTGTCCCTGGTTTCCACTCTAAAATGCAACAAAGTTCTGCTTCTCTCCGGCAAAAAAGGCAGCCACTTCCTCCCGCTCATCCAGATGGTGCTGCACGCCGTCGATCTCCTGGTAGGTCTCATGTCCTTTACCCGCCAGTACCACCGTATCCCCAGCCTGGGCAAGGGAGAGGGCCAGGGCAATGGCCCGCCGCCGGTCTGGTTCCACATGGCGCTGGGCTCCGGTGCCCTCCATCCCCTTCAGGATGTCCTGAATAATGGCCTGGGGCTCCTCGGTGCGGGGGTTATCGGAGGTAACCACTGCTACATCGGCCAGCTGCCCGGCGATGGCTCCCATCTGGGGACGCTTGGACCGGTCCCGGTCACCGCCGCAGCCAAACAGACAGATCACCCGGCCTTTGGTAAAGTCTCGGACGGTGGTAAGAATGTTCTCCAGAGCATCCGGGGTATGGGCATAGTCAATGAGCACTGTGTAGTCCGCCGGTACCGGCACCACCTCAATGCGGCCCTTTACTCCCTTGGCATTGGCCAGAGAGGAGGCAATCTGACCCAGAGGCAGACCCAGGGTCAGGCCACAGGCAATGACGCCCAGGGCGTTGTAGATGGTAAAGCCGCCGGGAATAGGCAGGCGGACCCGGGCAATGGCGTCCATGGTCACTGCCTCAAACTCCACCCGGTCTGGGAAAAGCCGCAGATTCTTGGCGGTGAGATCGGCCTCATCCCGGCTCTCGGAATAGGTAAAGGCAGGACAGGGAACATTCCCTGCATAGTACCGCCCGGCCTCATCGTCTAGGTTAAGTACCGCTGTACCGCACTGGTGAAACAGCAGGCCCTTGGCCTGCCGGTAGGCCTCCATGGTTTTGTGGAAGTCCAGATGATCCTGAGTCAGATTGGTGAAGATACCAGCCCGAAAGGAGATGCCGTCCAGACGATGAAGCACCAGGGCGTGGGAGGAGGCCTCCATCACCACATGGCTGCATCCGGCATCCGCCATCTCCCGCAGCAGCTTCTGTACCTCCCAGGACTCCGGGGTGGTGTGGTGGGCAGGCAAAGCCTCCTGGCCAATCATATTCTGGTTGGTGCCGATAAGGCCGACTTTCGCCCCCAGCACCCCCTCCAGCATGGCTTTCAGCAGATAGGTGGTGGTGGTCTTGCCGTTGGTACCGGTAACAGCCAGCACCGTCAGTTCCTCCGCAGGATGTCCAAACCAGTTGGCGGACACCGCGGCCAGGGCCGCCCGTGGGTTCTCCGTTACCAGCCACGGGCCCTCTTCCGCCGGCGGGCGGCGGCACAAGATGGCCGCCGCCCCCTGATCCAGCGCCTGCTGGATGTACTTGTGGCCGTCGGTCTTGTAGCCCGGCAGGGCCACGAAGAGGCAGCCGGAAATCATATCTCGGGTGTCATAGCAGATGCCTGAAATTTCCACATCCTGGATGTGACGGGCCGTTAGTTTCACACCCGCCAACACTTCATTCAGTTTCATGCTCACACCCCGCTTTCTCCCCACAGGGGAAGGTAATTACAGGCCCGCGCCGCTGGCCGTGGAGTCGGTAAAGCGCACCTCAATGGTGGTGCCCCGGTCCACGCTGGTGCCCGCCTGGACGGACTGCTCATAGGCCACCACAGTGGAACCGAACTCAGAGGCGCCGCTGGCCTTCAGGTAGAGGCCCTGGGCGGACAGCTTCGCCTTGGCCTGCTCTACGTTCAGGCCGATGACGCTGGGCACCTGGACCTGGTCGGTGGGAACTTCGGCGCCCATATAGACCACCACTTCGCTGCCGCCGGGGATGGAGGCTCCCTTGGCCGGGATCTGGCCGGTGACGGTGTCGCCGTCGCCCACCACCCGGATGGACAGATTATTCTTCTTCAGGGATGTGGTGGCGTCGGCCAGATTCAGGCCGGTCAGGTTGGGTACCATCACATCGGCGGTGGCAGAGTAGCTCTTCTCCACACCCAGATAGTCCAGAATCTTTTCCATCAGCTCGCCAGCCTTGAGGGCAGCCATATTACCGCCGCTGATGTACCAGTTGTCCGCCGTATAGTTGGAGCCGGGGCTCACCGGCTTGGGGCTGTCGTAAGCCAGCAGGATGACCACCTGGGGATCGTCCGCCGGGGCGAAGCCCAGGAAGGAGACGATGGTGTGGTCGTCGCCCTTCAGGGTCTGAGAGGAACCGGTCTTACCGCCGATGCGGTAGCCCTCCACGGCGGCGTTCTTACCGGTACCGCCGTCCACCACCTTTTCCAGGATGGCCCGGCACCGCTCGCTGGTCTGCTCGCTGATGACCTGCCGCACTTCGGTGGGCTCGGTGTGCTGGAGTACGTTGCCGTCGGCGTCGGTGATCTGGCTCACCACATAGGGCTGCATCAGGTGGCCGCCGTTGACCACGGCAGAGGCGGCGGTGATGAGCTGCAGGGGGGTAACCTGGAAACGCTGGCCGAAAGAGGCCACTGCCAGGTCTACATTGGTAAAATCGTCCCGGCTCCAAATCACGCCGGTGGTCTCACCCTGCATATCGATTCCGGTCTTTTCCAGGAAGCCGAAGTCCTCCAGATAGTCGTAGAACTTCTCCGCTCCCAGCCGCTTGCCGATCTCGATAAAGGCAGGGTTACAGGAGTTGGCCACCGCTTGGGCCAGGTCCTGGTCACCGTGGCCATCGCGCTTGGAACAGCGGATGGGGTCACCGTTCCACCCATCTACCTGGGCCACACCGCTGCAGTAGAAGTGGTCGCTCTCACTGATCACGCCCTCCTCCAGGGCGGCAGCCAGCACGATGGACTTGAAGGTGGAACCGGGCTCATAGGAGCTGGTTACCGCCTTGTTGGCCCACTGGCTGTAAAGGACCTCCTTCTCCGCCTCCTGGACGGCCGCGTCGTAGGCCTCCTGAGCGGTGGCGCCCTCAGCCAGCGCCTTCGTATAGGCCTCCTCCTTGGTGTATCCGCCGCTCTTGATGTCCTCCAGATACTGGAGAAGCACCGGGTCGCTGACAGTCCAGGGATCGTTCAGATCAAAGGTGGGGGAGTTGGCCCAACCCAGGATGGCCCCAGTGTTGGGGTCCATTACCAGGCAGAAGGCACCGTCTTGTATATCGAACTGCTCCACACCCTCCTGGAGGATACTCTCACAGTAGGACTGAATGGTGGCGTCGATGGTGAGGGTCAGATTGTTGCCGTCGGTGGCGTCGTAGTAGTCCTCAAAGCGGTAGAGCAGCTCGGTGCCCACACCGTCCTTGGCGGTGACCACCCGGCCGGTCTGACCGGACAGTTCCTCTTCGAACTGGGCCTCCAGGCCGTAGGCGCCCACATTGTCGGTATTGGGGTTGACCCAGCCCACCACATGGGCTGCCAGGCTTCCCTTGGGGTAGTAACGCTTGCTGGTGGGCATCAGGTAGATGCCATGGGACAGGTGGTTCTCGGTGATAAACTCCTGTACCGCCTCCGATTCCTCTGGCTCCACCCGGTATTTGATGATCTCATACTGGGAGTTCTTGTTCTCCAGATGCTTCATCACATCCTCAACTTCCAGGTTCAGGATGGACGCCAGGTTCTCCGCCACAAACTGGTCGGTAGGCTCCGGATAGTCGGGCAGCGTGCCGCCATTCTCCTGAGCGTCCTCCACCTTCTCCCGATAGGTCTCCTGGGTCTCCAGCAGATCCTTGGGGGAGAGCTGCACATTGTACACCGTGGCGCTCATGGCCAGCACGGCCCCCTGGCTGTCATAGATGGTGCCCCGGTTGGCGGTAACGGTGCTGTCTCTGGTTTGCTGCTGCACCGCCAGTTCCTGATAGTAATCATGCTGACTGATCTGGATTTGCCACAGCTTGAAGAACAGCGGGATAAATGCCACCAGTCCAAACAGCACCATCAGGAACAGGCTGCGGATCAGAATGGTGCGGTTGGCCCGCCGGTCCGGCTTCTGCCGGATGATTCGAGTGCCTTTCTTTCTTTTTTCTGCCATTTCCGGCTCACCTCGCTTGGGATCATACAGCACTTGTATGCTGCTCCACGGCTTGAAATACCGCAGGAGGGCGTAAGAAAATTTCTTTTCTTACGCCCTCTCTCTCACTTACACTTGCTTGCTGACTTGTTCTTGCCGACGTCTCAGGAACGCCCGCTCTCTTTTCTGCCCGCTGATGCAGTATATGGCGCTGATCAACTGAAATATTCCACAATCTCCGTAAAGATGGAATGCATACTCTCCACGGCCCCCTCCACACCGGTGGCCTCCTCTTCCTGCTGGAAGTAGGTCACCGAGTCAGGCTCGGACAGGTCCACGTAGATGATCTGACCATTCTGGGGCTTGACCATGGCGCCGCTGTCGGTCAGGTTCTGCTCGATGCTCTCCAGATCGTAGGCCAGCTCATACTGGGCCCGCAGCTTGGCCTCCTCCGTCTTCAGGCCGGTCAGATCAGACCGCAGGCTTACCACCTGATCGGAGATCACCGCCAGCTGTACATAGCTGAACAGCAGCAGCACCGCGAAAACCAGTACCGCCAGGAAACCCACCACGGCAAAGGGAGAGACGATACCCGCCTCCCGTACCCGAACCTTGGGACGGACCACCGCACGTTCCCGGGGCCGGACCAGCGGACGGGGACGCAGGACCTCTTCCTGCTCCAGCTGCCGGGCTGCGGAGCCGTCATACATGGGGAAAGGGATGGTATCATATTTGGAATATTTTCTGCGCTTCACGGCAGTTGCCATGGCTGCTCCACTCCATTCTCATTTGTAAATCTGCCGTTATCTCTCTCTCAGCTTCTCCGCCACCCGCAATTTGGCGCTGCGGGCACGGGGATTCTCTTCCAGTTCTTCCGGAACGGATACAATGGGCTTCCGGGTAATCAATTTAATCTGAGGCTTTTTCCCGCACACACAAACCGGGAAATCGGGGGGACAGGTGCATCCTTTTGCATACTCCGCCAGGCCGTTCTTCACGATCCGGTCCTCCAGAGAGTGGAATGAGATTACCGCCAGCCGGCCGCCGGGGTTGAGGCGGGGCACTGCGGAGCGTACCATTTTGTCCACCGAGCCCAGCTCGTCGTTGACCGCGATGCGGATAGCCTGAAAAGACCGCTTGGCAGGGTGCTGCTTCTCCCGCAGGGCGGAGGCGGGCATAGCCCCCTTGATGATGTCCACCAGTTCCAGGGTGGTCTCCACCGGCTTTTTCTCCCGGGCACGCACAATGGCTCCCGCAATGGCGGAGGAATAGCGCTCCTCGCCGTACTGCCACAGAATGCGCCGCAGTTCCTCCTGAGGCCACTCATTCACCACGATGCGGGCGGTCAGTCCGTCGGACTGGTCCATCCGCATATCCAGCGGCGCGTCCGCCATATAGGAGAAGCCTCTGGAGCCGTCGTCCAGCTGGGGAGAGGACACACCCAGGTCGAAGAGCATTCCGTCCACACCCTCCAGACCCAGCCCGCCCAGAATGGCGTCCAGCTCGCAGAAGTTGCTGTGGACCAGGGTAACCTTGTCCCGCCATTGGGCCAGCCGCTCTTCCGCCGCGTCCAGGGCCGCCTGGTCCCGGTCCACGCAGATCAACCTGCCGCTGGTCAGCTGCTTGACAATCTCCCGGCTGTGGCCTGCCCGGCCCAGGGTGCCGTCCAGATAAATGCCATCCGGCTTGATATTCAGCGCTTCAATACATTCCGCCAGCAGTACCGGCTTGTGAGAAAATCCCGTTTCACTCATCTCAGAACCCCAGCATCTCCATACAGGCGGACATCTTCTCCGGCGTCATTTCTTCCTCTTCCTGGGCCTGCCAGGCATCGGCACTCCAGATCTCGGCCCGATCATTGACGCCGATGATGACCACGTCCTTGTCCAGTCCGGCATACTTCCGCAGCTTCTGGGGAATGACAATGCGGCCCTGACTGTCCAGCTCGCACTTAGCGGCATTGGCAAAGAGGGGACGCATAGCCTTAGACTGGCTCATGGGAAGGGAAGAAAATTTTTCTGTAAACCGGTCCCAGGTGGACTGGGGATAGATGGCCAGACAGGCGTCCACGCCCATAGCCAGATAAAAGGTGACCCCCAGTTCCTCCCGGAGTTTGGCGGGAATGAACAGGCGTCCCTTGCCGTCGATGCTATGCTCGTAGGTACCGGTCACGCCCTTCACTTCCCTCCACTTTGGTGTTTTTGAGCGGGGTTTTCCCCCATTTCGCTCCACCGTCCCCTTCAGTATAAAGGTTCTGTAACGGAATTGCAATAGTTTTTTACTCTTTTTTAACCCCAAAACTCCCTGTTTTTTATACGAAAGTCGTGCTTTTCCGCATCAAAAACATACGTTCGATTCCTTTTCGTTTCCAATCGGCAGCAAAAAGCACCATACCTGGTGGTATGGTGCAAAAAAAATCACAATTTTATCGCATTATGTAAATAGGATAATGGAAAAAAACGGCTCCCCGCCGCAGTGGGGCAGGGAGCCGTTTTGCTGTTATTCGTCGGCCTCAGCATCGTAGGGCTGACGGCTGTTCTGGGGGCTGCTGCCGCCGGCCACCGCCCGGAACCGGGCACGGGACTTCTTGATCTCATCATAGGCCTCGGCCACCGCCTCCTCGGTGCGGCGGAGGGCGTCCTCACAGTAGTCGTTGGCCGCCTTCCGCAGGTCCCGGCTGCGCTCTTCGGCGGTACGCATCATCTCGTTGGCCTTCTGCTTGGTCTGGGCCAGCAGTTCGTTCTCAGACACCATCTGGCGGGCCTGCTCCTCGGCCTGCTTGCGGATGAGCTCGGCCTCCCGCTTGGCGGAATTGATATAGTCGGTACGGGCGGCGATCAGCTTCTTGGCCTCGCTGAGCTCCATGGGGAACTGACCCCGCACTTCATCCAGCAGATCCAGAGCCTTGTCCCGCTCCAGAATGCACTTATCGCTGCTCAGGGGCATATTTTTGGCGTCTTCAATCATCTCATAGAGCATATCCAGTAATTCTTCCACACCGGTGGCCATCAGCGATCCCTCCCGCTTTCGATTTTTTGCCGGACATCCTCGATGATCTCACGGGGGAGAAAGTCCGACAGATCCGCTCCGTAACGGGCCATTTCCTTGACCACGCTGGAGCTGACATAGGTGTACTTGGCGCTGGACGGCAAAAACATGGTCTCCAGCCTGGGATTGAGTTTTCGATTGATGAGGGCCATCTGCAGCTCATTCTCATAATCGGACACCGCCCGCAGACCCTTCACCAGAGTACAGGCCTTCTTCTGCCGGGCGTACTCCGCCAGCAGAGTGGAGGAGCAATCCACCTCCACATTGGGCAGCTTAGTCACCACCTTGCGGATGAGTTCCGTGCGCTCCTCCGGGGTGAAGAGGCCCCGGTTCACCTTCTCCGAGTTCACCAGCACGCAGACGATGAGCCGGTCAAAGCAGACGGCTGCCCGCTTGATAATATTGAGATGCCCCAGCGTGATGGGATCAAAGCTGCCGGGGTAGATGGCTGTCTTCATAAGGGCTTCACATCCTGTTGCCGACGGTACGGTGATAGAGGGTGAGTTTGATCTTGCCGTAGCGGTACTCCCGGCCCTTCTCGTAGGGGCCTTCCAGCTCCGGCAGCACCGACTCAGCGGCGCTTTCGCAAACTATTATACCATTTTCCGTCATGATGTCAATCTTGGCGATGGTCTCCAGGGCCTTTTCCAGCATACCGGTGCCGTAAGGCGGGTCCAGGAATACCAGGTCAAATTTCTCCCGGCAGCCGGTGAGAAAGGCCAGATAATCCCCCTGGATCACCTTGGCACTGTCCGCCAGCTTGGTGTGGGCCAAATTCTCCCGCACCACCGCAGCGGCCTCCCGCCGCAGATCCACGAAGGTGCAGAAGGCCGCCCCCCGGGACAGAGCCTCGATGCCCATCTGGCCGGTGCCGGCAAACAGGTCCAGCACCTGCCGGCCCTCAATGTCGAACTGAACGATATTGAAAACCGATTCCTTCACCTTGTCGGTGGTGGGCCGGGTCTCCAGGCCGGGCAGCTCTTTCAGCTTACGACCCCGGGCAATTCCGGTGATCACTCTCATGTGGGTCCTTCCCCTTTCGGATGAAAATAGTCAAATACCGCTTGAGCGGTGTTTTTGGGCACCACCTCCGCCAGCTGGGCCTGGGTGGCTTCCCGGATCTTCTTGATGCTCTTGAAATGCTTAAGCAGGTCGCTCCGCCGCTTCTCCCCCACGCCGGGGATCTGATCCAGCACCGAGCCCTTCACCCGCTGGTTCTGCTGCTGGCGGTGGAACTCGATGGCAAAGCGGTGGGTCTCCTCCTGGATCTGGCCGATGAGGGAGAAAATGGCCTGATTGCCCTGGATACCGATCTCCCTTCCCTCCGGCGTCACCAGGGCCCGGGTACGGTGGCGGTCGTCCTTCACCATGCCAAAGATGGGGATGGACAGTCCCAACATCTCCAGCACCTTCACCGCCACATTGGCGTGATTGACGCCGCCGTCGATGAGCAGCAGGTCAGGCTTGTCCGCAAATTTCTCGTCCCCTTCCAGGTAGCGCTTGAACCGCCTTGTCAGCACCTGCTCCATGGAGGCGTAGTCGTCGGGGCCATCCATATCCTTCAGCTTGAAATGGCGGTAATCCCGCTTTAAGGGCCGGGCGTTCACATACACCACCATGGAGGCCACGATATCGTCGGCGCCCTGGTTGGAGATATCGTAGGACTCGATGCGCCGGGGCGGAGCCTCCAGGTCCAGCATCTTCCCCAGCAGCTCCATCAGCTTGCTCTGCCGCTCCTCCCGAGTGGTCCAGCGCTCCACTTCCTCCACCGCGTTCTTGTTGGCCAGACGGATCAGGTCCATCTTGGCGCCCCGCTGGGGGGTCACCAACTCCACCTTGCGGCCTGCGTCCTCGGACAGCATCCGCATCAGAGGCACTTCGTCCTCCAGCTCACAGGGCAGCAGGATCTGCCGGGGCAGGTTTCCCCGGCCTCCATAGTATTGCCGCACCAGGGCGGACAAAATGTCCGCTGTTTCCTCCTCCAGGGGGGTATCGATCAGGTCCCAATCCTTGGCGGCCAGCTCGCCCTCCACAAAGTGGAGCACCACAAAGCAGCTCTTGGTGGCCTCTCCCTTGTGGAAGCCCACCACGTCGGTGTCGGCCAGGGAACCGGCCACCACCTTCTGCCGCTTGCCCAGCAGCTCGATGGCCTTATAGCGGTCCCGCAGCTCGGCGGCCTTTTCAAAGCGCAGCTCCTCGGCGGCCAGTTCCATCTCCGCCTTCAGCTCGTCCCCTACCTCCTGAAACTTGCCCTCCAGCAGGCGGACGGCCTGGTCGATGGCCTCCCGGTAGCGGCTCTGATCCATGTCCTTCCGGCAGTAGCCGTCGCACTGGCCCATGTGGTAGTTGAGGCAGGGCCGCTCCTTGCCGATGTCCCTGGGAAACTTTTTGTTACAGGAGGGCAGGCGCAAGGCCACCCGCAGGGCGTCGATGATGTTCTGGGTGTTGCCCCGGCTGCCGTAGGGACCGAAGTACCGGGCCCCATCCTCCGCCGCCCTGTTGGCCAGGGAGAACTTGGGGTACTCCTCCTTCACCGTCAGCCGGATGTAGGGGTAGCCCTTGTCGTCCTTGAGCAGGATGTTGTACCGAGGCTGGTGGCGCTTGATGAGGGAATTTTCCAGCACCAGAGCCTCAAACTCGGAGTCAGCCACAATGACGTCAAAGTGGTCGATCTGGCTCACCATGGCCCGGGTTTTTTCGGTGTGGGAGGCCAGGTTGGCAAAGTATTGGCTCACCCGGTTCTTCAAGGCCTTGGCCTTGCCCACGTAGATGACCACATTTTTGGCGTCCTGCATGATATACACGCCCGGCTTCAGCGGCAGGGCATGGGCTTTTTCTTTTAACTCGTCAAAGGTCATACTAGAAGCTACAGACCCTCCTCTCTGCCAGACTTATGATGCCCTGCCGCCGGGAGCATCAGCGACCCGGCGCTCTGCGCCGTTCGAGCGTTTGGCCACAGACCAAACCTCGCTGCAGGGGCAATTCACTTGCCCCGAGGATGTGAAATCATCCCCTGGGGGGTCCCCAAAAGGGCTCTGCGATTTTGGGGGAATGGGGCATGGGCCTTTTCTTTCCGTTCATCCAGGGTCATAGAGGTGCGTCATGCCCTCCTTTCTGCCGTGGTCTCCGGGGTGTTGCCGGGCAGCATGGGGTCATACATCATCATGGCATGGTTTTCCACAAGGAAATCATCCGCCAACAGCTCCCCGTCCTTAGAGAAGCACCGGCGGTACAGGGTATTGTGCCGGGTAAAGCCGCCCCAATACTCACCCTGGATATAGTGCTCCCTTTCGTATACCTCATACCTGCGGTCACAGGGAACATCGGCCCGCCACTCCCCCTCCAGGTGGGTATCAGTGAGGCGTAGGATAAGCCGCCAGGTGTGCTCTGTATCATTGCGCACCATCAGGTCCATGTAATTATAAAAGCAGGTGGCTCCGCTGCCGAAGGGCTGGGTACGGCTGCAATCGGGAAAGACATCGTAGCCATGCCGCCACCGCTCCGTCACCGTCAGGGGCGTATGGAGGGTCATCCAGTAGAGCAGATTGGTCATCTGACACATACCGCCCCCCACGCCGGCGGCCACCTGGCCGTTACGCAGGACCATCCCCTCCACATAGCCCTTTCGTCGGGTGGGCTTCCCCACCGCCCGCCAGAAGGACAGAGTCTCCCCAGGCAGGAGGGTCAGCCCATCCAGCTTGACCAGCGCCAATCGGAGATTGGTGATCTTATTGCGCTGGAGCGCCATCTCCTCCCCCCGCAGCGGACGGAACAGGGGCGTACTGTGTTCCATCCACAGGTGGGGCAGGTCCAGTTCCGGCCTGAAACGGGCAAAGCGCAGCCTGCCGGTATGCCAGAAGGCACGACGCCGCAAGCAGAACAGGGTCACACCCAGGCGCAAGCGCCAGCCGCTTCTGCTCCGGGGCCTGGGCGTTACGGACAGTTTCATGACTCCACCCCCACTATCAAAAAAAGCGCCGCAGATGCGGCGCTTTTTTCTCTCGCTTTGGTCGCTTACTCAGAGAAGTTGGAGGAGATCAGCTCGATGAGAGCCTCCACAGCTTCCTTCTCGTCGGGGCCGTCTGCAATGAGGTTAATGGAAGTCCCCTTGACGATTCCCAGAGAAAGCACACCCAGCAGGCTCTTGGCATTGACTCTCCGCTCGTCCTTCTCCACCCAAATAGAGCTCTTGAACTCATTGGCCTTCTGGATGAAGAACGTAGCCGGTCTGGCGTGCAGGCCGACCTGGTTGTTCACAACTGCCTCTTTCATATACATAGCGTTTCCCCCCAAGATGCATTCGCATACTTCGTATAATAGGATAGCAAATTTATCCCAAACCGTCAATGACAAAATGCACAAAATCCGTGCAAGAATCTGTTTTGAATGACGAACCCTCTGGTTTTATTTCCGAATCAGAACGAAAACTCCATCACCGCAGCTCGGCGATGGTCACACCGTCCTCACGGCGCGGAGGCTTTCTGCGGAAAGCCTGTCGCTTCGCTCCAAAGCCGCGCCTCGCGGGCGGGCACCAGTTCCCCCCGCGTGCCCCCCTCCGCTCTCCGAGGGGACGTAGGGCTGTTCTATCTCAGTTCGGCAATGGTTACACCATCCTCCCCTTCGCCGTAGCGGCCGGGGCGGAAGGACTTCACATAGCGGCTGCGCTTGAGGTGCTCCCGCACCGCCTTGCGCACCGCACCGGTACCCTTGCCGTGGATGATGCGCACCTCGTTGAGCCGTCCCAGCACCGCGTTGTCCAGGAACAGGTCCAAGGCACCGATGGCCTCGTCGGTCATCATGCCCCGTAGGTCTACCTCGGGAGAGGCTCCCAGGGAGCGCAGCTTGTGCTCCGCCCGGGCCACCACCTTCTTGGCGGCCTTGATGCTCTCCCCTTCCACAACCCGGACCTCGTCCTGCTTGGCAGTGATCTTCAGGATACCGGCCTGAAGCTGGAGGGAGCCATCCTTGTTGACGGAGAGCACGGTAGCCTGGGTGCCCATCTTCACCAGCTCCACTGTATCGCCAGCCTGGGCCGGACGGGTGGGTGGGGGCACGGGGGCCTCAGGCCGCTGGCCCAGCTTGCCTTCGGCCTCGTTGAGCCGGTGGCGCAGACCTGCCCGCTCGTCGTTGATCTTCTGCCAGTCCTCTTCCTTCCGCTGGCGGCGGCGCATCTCATTAAGTTCCTTGAACACCTGGTCTGCGGTGTCCCTGGCCTCGTCCAGAATAGCCCGGGCCTCCGCCTGGGCCTTCTCCACCGCCTTCTGCCGCTGGGCATCCATCTGGGCCTTGTACTCCCGGGAGGCCTTGGCGGTCTCCTCCATCTCCCGGCGGAGCTTGGCTGCGGCCTCCTTCTCCTTCTCCATCTCCTGGCGCTGTTCGTCCAGCTGGGTGAGCACATCCTCAAAGCGGACGTTCTCCGCGTCAATGCGGGCGGCGGCCTTCTGGATGATGGGCTTGGGCAGGCCCAGCCGCTCAGAGATGGCAAAGGCGTTGGACTTACCGGGGATGCCGATGAGCAGCCGGTAGGTGGGGGCCAGGGAGTCCACGTCGAACTCGCAGGAGGCGTTCTCCACTCCCGGGGTGGTCATGGCGTACACCTTCAGCTCGGCATAGTGGGTGGTGGCGGCCACCAGGGCTCCCATCTCCCGGGCGGACTCGATGATGGCGGCGGCCAGAGCGGCGCCCTCGATGGGGTCGGTACCAGCACCCAGCTCGTCGAAGAGGATGAGGGTGCGGTCATCCGCCTCCTGCAAAATCCCCACAATGTTCACCATATGGGAGGAAAATGTGGACAAATTCTGGGCAATGGACTGCTCGTCACCAATATCGGACAGCACCCGGTCAAACACTTTTACACAGCTGCCGTCCCCCACGGGGATGTGGAGGCCGCACTGGGCCATCAGGGTCAAAAGGCCGATGGTCTTGAGGGTGACCGTCTTACCGCCGGTGTTGGGGCCGGTGATGACCAGAGTATCGAAGTTCTCCCCCAGCATCAGGTCGTTGGCCACCGCCTTGTTGGGGTCCAGCAGGGGGTGGCGGGCCTTCCGCAGATAGAGGCCCTGGTCGGACAGCCGGGGCGCGCCCGCCCGCATCCGGTAGGCCAGCTTGGCCCGTGCAAAGATCACGTCCAGAATGATGAGCAGGTCATAATCCTGGCTGATGTCCTCTTTGTACTGGGCGCACTGGGCAGACAACTCCGCCAGAATGCGCTCGATCTCCTTCTCCTCCTTGGCCTGCAATTCCCGCAGCTCGTTGTTGGCCTTCACCACTCCCATGGGCTCAATGAAGAAGGTGGAGCCGGAGGAGGACACGTCGTGGACCAGGCCGGGCACGTCGTTCTTGTGCTCCGACTTCACCGGCACCACATAGCGGTCGTTGCGCTGGGTGATGATGGACTCCTGGAGGTACTTGGACTGGTTGGAGGAGATCAGCTTGTTCAGAATGTCCCGCACCTTGGAGGCGGTAGCCCGGATGTGCCGCCGGATGGAGGCCAGCTCAGGACTGGCGGCATCGGCAATCTCGTCCTCCCCCACGATGGCCCCGGTGATGCGCTCCTCCAGGAACCGGTTAGAGGTGAGAGAGCGGAACAGGTGGTCGATACAGGTCTTGGCCCGGTCCCCCTCTCCTTCGCCATACTCCTTGGCAGAGCGGGCGGAGCGCAGCACGGCGGCGATGTCCAGCAGCTCCCGGGTGTTGAGGGCGCCCCCCATGTTGGCACGCTGGAGGGAGGCCCCCACCGGACGCACACCGGAGAAGGAGGGCGAGCCCCGCAGAGCAGTCATATTCACTGCGGCGGTGGTCTCGTCCAGGGCCCGCTGCACGTCGTCCACGTCTGTCAGGGGGCGCAGGGCCAGACAGCGGTCCTTGCCCTCCTCGGTCACCGCCTGCTCGGCCAGCTTCTCCAGCACCCGGGGCAGTTCCAGAGTTTGAATGGATTTTTCAAATAAATCGGTCATGTAGGTTCTCCAAATTGCATGATATCCAGAGGCGGGCCAGTGTCCCGCCCCTGTGGGTTATCCCATCAGTTCACATTTCAGGGTAATGAGAGCCCGTCCTCCCACCCGCACCTTCACACTACCGTTATCCTCGGTGATGCGACTCAGGATCTCAGAGGGCTTGCCCATCTTCTCTCCCTGCACAAAACGGTTATCCGCCCCGGCCTGGATCAGTCCCCGGCGGAACAGGTAGTAGGTCAGGGCTCCGTTGGAGGTGCCGGTGGCCGCCTCCTCCGGGATGGCGTACAGGGGGGCGAAATTGCGGCAGTGGGCGGCGGCGTCCGGGGTGTGGGGGCAGAACATATGCACCCCCACCACGTTGTAGTGCTCCGACAGACGGGTGACCTCCGCCTCATTCTGCACCGCCTTATCTAGGGTCGCCAGATCACGCACCGGCAGCAGGATATCCATCAGCCCTGTACTCACTGCCTGGGGCTCCAGCCCCTCCGGCCGGTCGGCCAAAGACAGGCCATAGGCAGCATACAGCGCCCCCTGCTCCTCCTCTGAGAAGGTGGGACCGTCGGTGGGGGGCGCCATATCCATCCACACCGCGTCGTCCCCCACCCCGATCTCCAGGTCACCGGAGCGGGTATGGAGGGCATAATCTCCGGGAACAATGGCCCCGGTATCCCGCAGGACGGTGAAAGCGGCGATGGTGGCGTGGCCGCACAGGTCCACCTCCTCAGCGGGGGTGAAGTAGCGGATATGGAAGGCCTTGTCCCCGGTCCGGCGGACAAAGGCTGTCTCGGAATGCTTCAATTCCCCGGCCAGGGCACGCATCAGGGATTCCTCCGGGAAGTCTCCCTCCCCCAGGAGAGCCACGCCGGCCTGGTTGCCGGAAAAGCGCACGGTGGTAAAGGCGTCTGCCACATACAGTTCCATGTTACATCCCCGCTTTCAGTTCATGATAAAAATCCAGGGTACGGAATCCCCGGTCCAGCTGGGTGCGCAGGAAGCCCTCACACACCCGGGCCAGGCAGTCCAGCCCCCCTTGGTCCAGTTGAAAGGAGAACAGCCGCTTGGGATCGCCGTAGAGAATGTGCCGCAGGGCGGACAAGGTTCCCTCCGTCAGGGGCAGGGAAGTGCCCTCCCCCACCTCGCTTTTGCAGGAGGCACAGTGGAGCACGCCCTCCGCCAGGTTCAGCATGGGCTTTTCCGGGTCAGGCCTGCCGCATACCGCGCAGGCATCGACAAGAGGCTCATAGCCCTCCAGGGCCATGAGCTTCATCTCATAGGCCGCCTTCACCAGAGCCTGGGGCTTGTTCAGCTTGTCCAGAGCGTGAAGGCTGTTCAGAATGAGGGACATGGCGGCCGGATCGGGCCGTCCCTCCACCGCCACCGCCTCCATCACCTCGGCAAAGTAGGAGCCCAAAGCCAGCAGCTCCACGTCGGATTTGACGTGCCAAAACTGCCGGATGGACTCGGCCTCGTTGAGGGTAATCCGGTCCTGATAGGCAAAGAGGGTCATGTCGGAGTAGACCAGCAGCTGGGCGGAAGCCGCCAGGGGACTGTTTTTCTTCCGGCAGCCTCTGGCCTTTACAGTGCGCTTGCCCCCCTCGGCGGTAAGGACGGTAAGGATCTTGTCGGACTCCTTGTAATTGACCTCCCGCAGCACCAGGCCCTGCGTGGCAATGTGCATCTCCGTCCCTCCCCCGTTGCTTGTAGCTGCATTATACCATGGCCACAAGCCATTCCGGCTTGTGCGCCGCAGAGCGGCGGAAAACCGGCACCGCCGGTTTTGGCCATGGTGTAACATCAACAGCAGGCATTTTGCCCGCAAAATGCCTGGATACGATGGTATCCTGCCGCACACTGTGCGGCAACTGTTGATATTATACCATTGGGGGATGGCGGACGCAAGCGGCCCCCGTCAGGGGTTCAGGCCGTAATACTCGCACAGCCGGGATACCGCCTCCAGGGCCTCCTGAGGCGGCACCCACAGGTCGGGCTGAAACCCGGTCTCCTCCCTATTGCCGTCAGGCGTCAGCATCAGACTGGTGCCAAAGAAGACGCTCAGGCCGGAATGGGGCAGACAATAGGTCTGGTTGTTGGTCATCAGGGTGGCCCCGCAGGTGTTGCTGCCCACAAAGACCACGTGTTCCAGGGTACGCAGATCCCCCACAAACCATTCACCCGCTGAAGCTGTGGCATAATCGGTCAGGCAGAAGATCACACTATCCTGCTCCACCCAGGCCCCGTCCGTTTTCTGAATCACAGGTTCCCCCGGCTCCTCCGGCACTGGATAGCCCAGGGCCTCCATATAGCCGTTCAGGGGGGACCAGCGGATAATAGTGCTCTGGCAGGGGCTGGGAGCGGCTCCGGCAAAGCCCTCAAACCACCGCCGGGCAAAGGCGGGCTGTCCTCCGACGTTGCCCCGCAGGTCGATGACAAACACCGGTAAATCCCGGTCAGCGCATCAGGATATGAATAGGCGGTCAGATCGGGGGCCGTCCCTTGGATCACGCTGGTTTTGTGCTGCTCATCTACCTGAGAGAGAAAAGCGTCCCACGCTCCCTGCTTCTGTTCCGTCTCCGAGGGGCCGCAGGCGGATAGAAAGGCCAGTCCGGCGGCAAGACACGCCGCTCCCGCCCTCTGCATCCATTTCATAAGCGATGCCTTCTTTTTATCGGTTGGTAAAAGAGTGTTCCGGTCCAAGCCGGAACACTCTTCTTCATACGCGGCAGCCGTTACTCGTCCCGGTAGCCGAAATTATGGATGAGATTCAGGTTGTCCCGCCATCCCTCCTTGACCTTCACCCAGGTCTGGAGGAACACCTTGGTGCCCATAAAGGCCTCAATGTCGGTACGGGCCAGGGTGGAGATCTTCTTGAGCATGGCGCCTCCCTTGCCGATGATGATGCCCTTGTGGCTGGCCTTCTCGCAGTAGATGGTGGCGTCCAGGTCGATGATCTCGTTGTCCCGCTCGGAGAAGCGGGTGATCTCCACGGCGGTGCCGTGGGGGATCTCCTTGTCCAGGCAGAGCAGCAGCTTCTCCCGGATGATCTCGGCGCACACCTGCCGCTCGGGCTGGTCGGTGACCATGTCGTCAGGGAAGAGCTGGGGGCCTTCAGGCAGGAACTCTGCCAGCAGGTCCAGCAGCTCGTTTACGCCCTCGTTCTGCTTGGCGGAGATGGGCAGGATGGCGTTGAAGTCGTGGGCCTGGCCGTAGGTCTGCATGACGGCCAGCAGGGCCTCCTTCTCCACGGTGTCCATCTTGTTGATGACCAGGATGGAGGGCACGCCCAACTGCTTGATGCGGGCGATGAGCTCGGCCTCGGGGCCACCGATGTGAGGGATGGGCTCCACCAGCAGCAGGATGGCGTCCACGTCGGCCACGCTCTCCTTGACTACCTTCACCATGTAGTCGCCCAGCCGGGTACGGGCCTTATGGAGGCCGGGAGTGTCCAGGAAAACGTACTGGCACTCTCCCCGGTTGACCACGGCGCTGATGCGGTTGCGGGTGGTCTGGGGCTTGTTGGAGACAATGGCGATCTTTTCACCCACCAGGGCGTTGGTCAGGGTGGACTTGCCCACGTTGGGCCGGCCCACGATGCTGATCATTCCAGATTTTTTAATTTCCATAGGTGATCCTCAACTTTCTTGAGCGTTATTTCGTATTTTCCCAGTCGTTCCGTCTCTCTTTCAGCGCCTCATACAGCCCCCAGGCGCAGCCGGCCACAATACCCGGCAGCGCAAAGAGCACTCCGCAGGCCACAATCGTTATGGCGTTTTCCACCATGCTGCCCAGCGCCATGCACAGCAGGATGCAGATGCCGATGGAGATGGCCCCGCCGGCGGCGGCATACCGTCCAACCTTACCCATCCTGTCCCTCCCGGCCAATGCCCAGCCGCCCCAGGATGATCTCCTCACGCTCTCTCATTTGGGCCTTCATGGGGCCCTCATCCATATGGTCGTACCCCAGCAGGTGGAGCACCGAGTGGACAGCCAGATAGGCCACCTCCCGGCGGGTACCGTGGCCGAACTCCTCCCCCTGGGCGCGGGCCCGCTCCAGGGAGATCACCATATCCCCCAGAGGCACCAGATTGCTGCCGGGGTCGGCGTCCTCCCCGGCAGGAATTTCTCCGGGTTGGAAATCGAACATGGGAAAACTGAGCACGTCGGTGGGCCTGTCCACTTCCCGCTGTTCCAGGTTGATTTGGCGGATGCCCTCGTCATTGGTAAGCAGCACGTCCACCTCGCAGGGCACATCCACCCTCTGGGCGTCCAGAGCGGCGGGGATCACCTGCCGCAGCAGGTCGGCATACTCCTCCGCCCCGTCTACCTCGGTCTCAATGATGATCTCGTGGTTCATGCCTTCCGGCCCTCCTTTTTGGCCCGGCGGTTCTCGTCGGCCTCATAGGCCTTGATGATCCGCTGGACAATGACGTGACGCACCACGTCGGACTCGTTCAGGCGGCAGATGGCGATATCCTCCACCCCGTCCAGCACCCGCATGGCCTCCTTCAGGCCGGACACAGTGTCGCGGGGCAGGTCGATTTGGGTGATGTCGCCGGTGATGACGATCTTGGAACCGAAGCCCAGGCGGGTCAAAAACATCTTCATCTGCTCCCGGCTGGTGTTCTGGGCCTCGTCCAGGATAATGAAGGAGTCATCCAGGGTGCGGCCTCTCATATAGGCCAGGGGAGCCACCTCGATGTTGCCCCGCTCCAGGTACTTCTGGTAGGTCTCGGGCCCCAGCATCTCAAAGAGGGCGTCGTATAGGGGCCGCAGGTAGGGGTCTACCTTGCTCTGCAAATCGCCGGGCAGGAAGCCCAGCCGCTCGCCCGCCTCCACGGCGGGCCGGGTCAGGATGATGCGGTTGACCTGCTTGTCCCGGAAGGCGGCTACGGCGGCGGCCACCGCCAGATAGGTCTTGCCGGTGCCCGCCGGGCCGATGCCCAGGGTAATGGTATTTTTCTTGATGGCATCCACATACCGCTTCTGGCCCAGGGTCTTGGCCTTGATGGGCTTTCCCTTGGCGGTGACGCACAGGACGTCCCGGGCGATGTCGTTGATGTGGGACTCATTGCCCGCCTTTACCAGATTGATGATGTAGCGCACGTTCTGTTCGGTGATGGTCTCCTTCCGCCCGGCCAGGCCCAGCAGGCCCTCGATGGCCTTGACGGCGTGCATCACATTTTCCGCCTCGCCGGACACCTTCAGCTGGTCGTCCCGGCTCACCACCGTTACATTTAGCTCGTGCTCCACCAGCTTGATATTCTCGTCAAAAGAGCCAAAGACGTCTACCACGTCCTCCATCCGCTCGATATTGATGGTCTGTTCTATCATGGATCGGCCTCGTTTTCTTGTGTAGTGGAATCGGGCACAAATGTCCCGATCTCTTCCCGGCACTCTGCCTGGAGGGTCACGGTCAGCATCCCGTTCTCCGTCTCCACGGCAAACTCCGTGCTGACGATCTCTCCCTCCCCCACCGCCTCTTCCAGCGCCTCCAGCAGGCGCTCTTTCAGCATGGCCTCCGCCGCGTCCGGCTCCACGGCCAGCGTCTCCAGTTCATAGGCCCGGCAGGTCTCCCGCTGGACGGCCAGGGGCATCTCCTCGCCGCCGGGCAGGGTCAGGGTCCAGGTATGGCTTATTTTATCATACCTGTCGAAAGAAATTCCACCCTTTCCAAAAAAATCGGTCCGGCGGCCCAGAGCGGTGACCGACCACCGGTTGGCCTCCTCCCCGGTGTACCGCTTCACCTGAGCCTCCAGGGGCAGCTGGGCCGCCATGGTGCGCCAGGTCCGGGCGTACACCCGACCGGAAGCCCGCACCTGTATCTGCCCGATCTCCGGCTTATCGCTGTAGGCCGGGCCTTCCAGGTGGACAGTGCCTGAGATCAGGGTCTCTCCCTCCAGCACCGTATCCCCCACCTTCACCACCGCCTCGCCGGTGAGGGCCTCCACACGGGTTACAATGCCGGAAGCCCGGGCCACCACACTGCCATACTCCTGGGCGTCCACCAGTTCGGGCGCCTCCACCGCCTCCCGCACCAGCACTTCCGCCCGGGTGCCGTACAGATTGATGGACAGCCAGGACAGCTGGGGCAGCTGGAGCAGCACCTTGTTGCCCACCGTCCGCTCATCCAAACCGGGGCCGAAGGTACCGATACCCAACCCCTGCCGCCTCAGTTCGGTGAGGATCTGGGCGGTGGGCACATTGGTGTTACCCTTTACCTCGATGGTGAGCACAAAGGAGGACAGAACGCACACCGCCGCCATGGACAGGCCCATCCCCACCCAGAAGGCATAGCGCTTCCTGAACCGGGCCAGGAAGTAGGGCATCCCCTTCCGCCCGGCGGGAGTGACGATACACAGCGTCCGTTCCCCCAGGGCGGCGGCCTGGCGGCTGCCCCGGCGGGTGACGGTGAGCCGCAGGCGGGTGGTCTCCATCCACTCCACATTCCAGAACAAAATACCCCGCTGAGCGCACAGGTTGAGGAACCGTTCAGGAAAGGCCCCCTCCACCTCCAGACGTACACTCCCCCGCAGGGCATTCACCAGCCGCAGCAGCATCCTTCCACCTCCTTTTTCAGGTCAGATCCACCCCGTCGATCTCGCCGGTGATGAGCAGCTGGCTGGCGTTCATGGATTTCAGTTCCAGATTGCTGCCCCGCACCTTGATGACCAGCTTGCCGCCGGAGATGTGGATCTCCTGGCTGCCATAGGCCAGGATGCCCTTGTGGTTTTCCATCCGCAGCTCCCGGCTGCCGGTGAGCTCCACCCTGGGCAGGCCGGCCACCACGTCCCCGGGCAGGTCCAGCACCTCTGCCGTCTTTTCCAGCAGACCGGGCCGTTTTCGGTCTCGTTCCATGGCCTCCACCCCCTCCGACCTATGCTTATGCGGGGTGGTTGTCCCATTTGACAGGAAAAGGGCGGGCCAGCGGCCCGCCCCAGAATGGGATATGCAGTTTTTACACGCCGGTCAGGTCAAAGGGCGGAATATATTCCGCCTGGGCGGCCTCCGCCCCCTGGGCAAAGCCCTCCAGTCCCAGATCCGCCATGTAGGCCTCCGCCGCCCGCACCTCCGAGGGGCGCACCCGGCGGTTGATCTCCGGATAATCCGCCGCACGGCCCCAGGGAATGTACTGGCTCATAAGGGAGAAGAGTACCTCTCCCGGCTCAAAATGCTCCGCCACCCAGTCCATCACCCGCTTGGCCTCGGCCAGCTTGCCGGGCAGCAGCAGGTGGCGGATGACCACCCCCTGCTTCAGCAGCCCGTCCTCATACCGAACGGGGCCGGTCTGGCGAAACATCTCCAAGATGGCCGCCTCCGCCGCCTCTGGATAGTCCGGGGCATCGGAGTAGCGTCCGGCATAGTCGCCGGTGCGGTATTTATAGTCGGGCAAGTAGATCTGGACCTTGCCCTCCAGGGCCTTCAGCGTTTCCACCCGGTCGTAGCCGCCGGAGTTCCACACCACTGGCACCGGCAGAGGCTCGGCCAGCGCCGAGCGCACCACATGGGCGTAGTGGGTGGGGTTCACCAGATTGATGTTGTGGGCCCCCTGATCGATGAGCTCAAAGAAGATAGCCCGCAGCCGGCCCACCGTGATAGGCTTTCCGAAGTCCCGGTGGCTGATCTGCTCATTCTGGCAGAACACGCACCCCAGGGAGCAGCCGGAGAAAAACACGGTGCCCGACCCCTTTGTACCGGAGATGGGGGGCTCCTCCCACATATGGAGGGCCGCCCGGGCCACCACCGGGGCTTCTGGCATCCGACAGCGGCCCTCACCCCGGTCGGCCGTACGCACCGCCCCGCACTTCCGGGGGCAGAGATTACAGATCATTTCAATGGTTCCTTTCCGCTTTCCTGGGACTTATTTCTGCTTGGGGCCCAGGTTGCCCTCTTTCCAGTGCTTGCGGCACAGGCCGATGTACCGGTCGTTGGCCCCCAGCACCACCTGCTCGCCTTCCTTAAGCACATTGCCATGCTCGTCGAAACGGGCGTTGCACAGGGCCTTCTTGCCGCACCAGCAGATGGTCTTAACCTCCTCGATCACGTCGGCGCTGGCCAGCAGCTCCGCCGAGCCGGGGAACAGGTCCCCCTTGAAGTCGGCACGCAGGCCGTAGCAGATCACCGGGATATTCCAGTCGTCCACCAGGTCGGTGAGGTAGCGCACCTCATCCCGGCTGAGGAACTGGGCCTCATCCACGATAATGCAGGCGTAGGGCTTCAGCTCCCGGGGGGTCATCTCCATCAGGTCAGAAAAATAGATGCAGTCGTGGCTCAGGCCCGCCCGGGAGGCCACGAACCGGGCCCCGTCCCGCTGATCGATGGCAGGCTTCACCAGCAGGGCATCCTGGCCCCGCTCCTCATAGTTGTAGCGCACCATCAGGGCGTTGGCGGTCTTGCTGGAGCCCATCACTCCATACCGGAAATACAGCTTTGCCATGGTTCCTCTCCTTCTCCTTTAAGCCGCCCCTCCACCGCAGGTTTGAAAGCCTGAAAGGCGTTGGGCACAGCATAATCCCGGTCCAGTTCCTCCAGAGTGGCCCACACCCAGCCCTCAGGCAGGGTATCGCCGGCCGTCTGGACCAGCACGGCCTTCATATGCCACTCGATATGGGTAAAAATGTGCTTGCCTGACGGCCCCTGCTCCAGGGAGAGGGCCTCCACCGGACAGGGGGCGGGGGAGAGCTCGTTGGGGTACTCCCACAGTCCCGCCAGCAGGCCCCGGCTCTTCCGCCGCCGAAGGGCCACCGCCCCATCCCGGAAGATGAGGAACACCGTCCGCTCCTCCACTCGCCGGGCCTTCTTGGCCGCCTTCACCGGCAGTTCCCCGGTGCGCTCCGTCAAACGGGCCACGCAGAACTCTTTGGCCGGGCACTGGTCGCACAGGGGGGCGCCGTTGGGCAGGCACACGGTGGCACCCAGCTCCATCAGGGCCTGGTTAAAGTCCCCGGGGGCATCCACCGGCATGACCCGCTTCAGAGCCGCTCCCATCCGGGCCTTGGTGTCCGGCTTCATGATGTCCCCGTCGTCCCCGGTGATGCGGGCTACCACCCGCAGCACATTGCCGTCCACCGCCGGTTCGGGGATGCCGAAGGCGATGGAGGAGATGGCCCCGGCGGTGTAGTCCCCAATGCCCGCCAGGGCGTGGATGGCCTCATAGGTATCGGGAAAGACGCCGCCGTGATCCTCCATGATCTGGCGGGCCGCCTTTTGCAGGTTGCGGGCCCGGTTGTAGTAGCCCAGCCCCTGCCACAGCTTCATGAGCCGATCCTCCTCCACCGCCGCCAGATCCGCCACAGTGGGCAGTTCCGCCAGAAAGCGTCGGTAGTAGTCCAGCACCGCCGCCACCCGGGTCTGCTGGAGCATGATCTCGCTGATCCATACATGGTAGGGGGTGGGGTCGCTGCGCCAGGGCAGCACCCGGGCATTTTCCCGATACCATTGCAGCAGCGGGATGGGAAGCAGTTCCAGGGGTTCCAAAGGCATACCTCCAAAGTCTGATCGTTATCCCGCTCATTATATAATGGCCGCCCTCCTTTTTCAATTCCCACGGTTCTACAAAATTTTCTTCGCCCCCTTGCGCTTACCGACAGGTTACCTCTATAATGTTAGATAAGCAATCAATCTCGACTGGGGGTATCTGTTGTGGCCGCGGGTTCCGGCATCAGGGGCTTTCCGGCGCTGTTCTGGCGCCGGTGGAAGGGGGCCTTTTCCACCATTTTGTTCTACGTGGTCCAGTTCCTGCTGGTAACTTGGATCTTCGGCAGCACCTACGCCATGGTGGTCTCCTGCTCCACCACCCTGTTTCAGCTCCGCCGGAAGGAGGCCAACCGGCTGGAGGACTACGCGGCCATGTGCCTCATGTCCCTGCTGCTGTGCCTGCTGGCCTTTGCCGCCGCCCTCAATGTGTGGCTGTGCGCCATCCTGAATTTCGCCGTACCCTTCTTCCTGGTGTTCTGGAAGTGCAGCCAGTTCACCCCCAAGGGACACATGGGCTACGCCATGACCTTCGTCTTTCTGGAGCTGCGTCCACCCACGCTGGAGCAGCTGCCCATTCAGCTGGAGGCGGTGGGCTTCTGCTGCGTACTGCTGGTGATCGCTCTGCTCATCAACGCCAAGGTGACCCACATCACCAGTGACCCGGCGGGGCAGATTTCCGCCAGCCTGCTGCGGCTGGCCGATCTATTGGACGGACTGGCTGACGGCGGCGACGACAAGGCCGCCGGCAAGGAACTCTACGACCTGGCCCGCAGCTTCCACCGGAAGGGCTATGACCGGCGGCACCTGCTCCACCTGCCTGACCGGCAGAAGCGGTGCTATCATCTGCTGGCCCTGCTGTTTCAGCGGGCCTCCTATCTGGTCACCGACGGTCCCTCCTGGCAGGACGCCAAGAACACCCCGGCTTTCCCCCATACCATGCACACCCTGGCAGAGGTGGTGCGGCAGCTGCAAAGCGCCTGGGAGCCCGCCGCCCGGCAGCGGCTGGCCGCCCGCATTCAGGCCCTGCTTGACGATACTAATCTGCCCCAGGGCCGCCTGCGCATCTTCTACCGCAGCGTACTCCACACCCTGCTGCTCCTGTGCCGGGAGTCCTTCCACGCCCAGCACGACCCCTTTTTCCGCAAGGTGCCCTGGCGGGCGGCCTGGAGCAGCCTGTGCCAGCGGTTCTCCCCCGCCCGGTTTGAGTTTCGCTTCGCTCTGCGTCTTGCGGTGGTTATGACCATCAGCACCACCGTCAGCTTCCTGTGGGAGTTTGAGCACACCTACTGGTTCCCTCTCCATGCCTTCCTGCTCCTCCAGCCCAGCTATGAGGAGAGCGCCCACCGGATGGTCACCCGCCCCGTGGGCACAGCCATCGGCTGTGTCATTGTCCATCTGGTGTATCCCTGGCTGCCCGGCCTACCAGGTATCTTTGTGTTCTCCCTCATTATGATCTCCCTGATGTACTGCTGTACCCCAGGCACCTGGGTCCATCCCATTTTCTCCACCTCCTTTGCTCTCACCATGGCCACTTTAACGGTACAGGAGACCGAAGCCATCGGCCTGCGGCTCATGTATCTGGGTATGGCAGTGGCGCTGGTGCTGGTGGTCAACACCTTCCTGCTGCCCAACCGGAAGGAACCCCAGTTCCGCCGGAACTTCCAGGAGCTCTACCGACTCCAGGCCTACTACTGGGAGGTCATCCGCCGCAGCCTCCGCCAACCGGTGGACCCCGCCCTGTTCAGCGAGCTGCTCTCCCAGTTCCATATGGTCTATCATGAAGCTGCCCAGTACACTGACCGTCAGCCCCCGGAGGAGGCCGAATACCACCGGAAACGGCTGGTGATCCTGTGGAATATGTTCTCCGAGCTGGAGCAGACAGAAGGCCTCATCCAGTCAGGGGCCGTCACTCCGGAGGAGCAGACCGCCCTGGACAGCGTAGCCGCCGCCCTTGGCGCCCGGATCTGTCCCCTCACCGATCTGAACGGCGTCCCGGTGGAGACGCTGCCCCAAGGGGAATTGTGCTATGTGGTCCGCCGCTATATGGAAAACGTCCAGACCCTTGCAAACGCATAACAACAGCCGCGCCGCAGAAACAATTTGCGGCGCGGCTGATTTTTTCGCACCACGCAATGAAAAGGGCCCGCCAAATACTCTAATAGGCAGAAAGGGGGGCGCCACCCTTGACCGAACAGGAATTTGCGACCCGTACCGAGGCACTTAAGGCCAGACTGTACCGCACCGCCTATCTCTATCTGGGCAGCGAGGCCTATGCCCTGGACGCGGTAGACGAGGCCATCTATCTGGGGCTGCTGCATCATAAGCGGCTGCGCCAGCCGGAACACTTCAATACCTGGCTCACCCGCATTCTCATCAACGCCTGCAACGCTGAACTCCGACGCCGCAAGCGGGAGCTGGCGGTGGAGGAGCTGCCCGAGACCGCAGCGGAGACCTATGACAATCTGCCGCTGAAGGAGGCCATCCGCCGCCTGCCTCGGGATTTGCGGGCAGTCATCATCCTGCGCTACTTCCAGGGTCTCACCCTGGCGGAGACAGCGGAGGCCCTGGAGATCCCAACCGGCACCGTCTCCACCCGGCAGCGCAAAGCCCTGTCCCTGCTGAAACTGGAATTAAGCGAGGAGGCTTGAACCATGGACCGTATGGAAGAATACCGTCTGCTCCTGGATGAGCTGGAGCAGACGCCCTCCGGGCTGGAGTCCGCTCTGCCCCGGGCCAGAGCCAGATGCCGGCGGCGCCGGCTGAGCCGCTGGATCGCTGCCCCCGCCGGCAGTGTGGCCGCCATGTTCGCCGTCTTTGTGCTGCTGGTCAACCTGGTAACCCCCTTCGCCCTGGCCTGCTCCAACATCCCCATCCTGAAGGAGCTTACCGCCGCCGTGGCCTTTTCTCCCAGCCTGAAGGCCGCCATTGAGCACGAATATGTCCAGCGGGTGGTGCAGAGCCAGACCGACGGCGACGTGACCATGAAGGTGGAATATCTTATTGTGGACCAAAAGCAGGTCAATGTCTTCTTCTCCCTGAGCAGTGACCGCTATTCCCAGCTGGACGGCTCCGGGGATATCCGAATGGCCGACGGCCAGCAAGCCCATGCCAGCCTCTCCTTCCCCCAGACCCCCAGCGATCCGAAGGAGCTGCGACGGATCTCCATCGACTTTCAGGAGGAGGACGTACCCGATACCCTGATCCTGGACTATAAGGTGTGGGCGGCGGACGACACCGAAGCTGCTGTTCCGTCGGAAGATTCCGGCCTGTGGAACGATCCGCCCGGTGATCCCGATGCGGTGGCCAACTTCTCCTTCACCCTGCAGTTCGACCCCAACTTTACCAGCCAGGGCAGTCAGATCACCCTGGACCAACCCTTTACCCTGGACGGCCAACAGCTGAAAGTAGTGGGGCTGGAGATCTACCCCACCCACGTCCGGGTGGACATCCAGGAGGACGAGGCCAACACCGTTCAAATCAACAGCCTGACCTGCTGGCTGGAGGACGACAAGGGCGTGCGCTATGACCGGCCTCAGGGGCTGATCGCCCACGGCGATGGCGGCACCCCCCGGGTCACCTCCTACCGCTTTGAGAGCAGCTATTTTGAGGATGCCCAGCACCTGACCCTTCACATCGAAGGAGCCATCTGGCAGGACAAAGAGGAACACTGGGTCACGGTAGATCTGACCACTGGCCGGACTGATCCTCTGCCCGACGGCATCACTCTGGCTCGAATTGAGGAAATCGACGACATCCCCACCCTCACCTTCCGGGCTCCTACCCTGGCAGACGGTATGGTGTTCCGCCAGGTGGTAGGCCCCATCTACCGCGCTCCCGACGGAAGCGAGCACCACTTCAGTATGGCATCCCATACCATCGCCAGAGATGAGGACGGGACGGAGCTGGAGGGCATTTTTGAAGAGTCTGTTCCCCTGAAAGATTATCTCTTTGACCAGGTGGAACTGGAGATCCTGGATTACCACACCTCCACTTTGGACACTCCCATCACGCTTACTTCCGCTCCAGCTGCTCCTCCAGCAGTTCCACCGCCTCATACACCATCCGGTCGCAGTGGCACTTGCGCTCTTCGCCCCGCTCCTCCGCCAGGCGCAGTAGAGTAGCACAGTCCAGGGCCTGGTTATGCTCCCGGAACCGGCGCATCAGGTCCAGGGCGGCGTTGCTGTCGGCCCCCGCCATACCCAGGGCCATCAGGGCCCCGGTTACCGCGCCGCAGGTGGCGCCGTGCTTCATACCGGCACCAAAGTGGGCTCCCAGTTGGTAGGCTGCCTCCTTGGTCAGTCCGCACTGGTCGGCAAAGGGCACCAGCACCGACTGGCAGCAGTTGAAGTGGATATCGGTTCGGGCCCGCAGGCCCTTGGTCTCTTCCATACGGTCCATAAAACAGTTTCTGTCCTTTTCTCTTAGTTAAATACGTCCCCCTGCTCGGCAAAAAGACGTTTCACCCGCCCCAGCAGTCCGGCGTGCTCCGGCAGAGTCAGGCCGGGATCGGAGCGGAGCAGTTCCTCGGCGGCAGTCTGTGCCTCCTTCAGCACCCGCATATCCCCCGCCAGATCGGCAATACCCAGCTGAGGCAAGCCGTGCTGCCGGGAGCCGAAAAAGTCGCCGGGGCCACGGAGGCGCAGATCCTCCTCCGCGATTTTAAACCCATCGTTGGTTTTTGACAAGACCCTCAGCCGCTCCCGGCTGTCCTGGCTGCGGGTGGAGGTCACCAGCACGCAGTAGGACTGGTGCTTGCCACGGCCCACCCGGCCCCGCAGCTGGTGGAGCTGGGAAAGGCCGAAGCGGTCGGCGTTCTCCACGATCATCAGGGCGGCGTTAGGCACGTCCACCCCCACCTCGATGACGGTGGTGGATACCAGCACATCCAGTTTCCCGGCGGCAAAAGCAGTCATAACCGCGTCCTTCTCCTTGCTCTTCATCTTGCCGTGGACCAGCCCCACCCGCAGGTCGGGAAAGACCTGGGTCTGGAGGGTCTGGGCATAGGTAACGGCGGCCTTCAGGTCAGCCGCCGGGCCGCCGGGACCCGGCTCCTCTCCGTCAGCCTCTCCTTCCTCTACAGCAGGGCAGACCATATAGACCTGACGGCCCTCTCCCACCAGCTTGCGGACAAAATTGTACATCCGCTGCCGCTTGTCCTCCCCCACCACATAGGTCTCCACCGGGGAACGACCGGGGGGCAATTCATCCACCACCGACACATCCAGATCGCCGTAGATGATGAGGGCCAGGGTGCGGGGAATGGGGGTGGCCGACATGACCAGCACGTGGGGCGTGCCGTTAGCCTTGGCCGCCAGGGCTGCCCGCTGGCCTACGCCAAAGCGGTGCTGCTCGTCGGTGACCACCAGCCCCAGCTTTGCAAAGGTCACTCCCTCGCTCAAAAGAGCGTGGGTGCCGATGGCCAGATCCAGCTCGCCGCTCTCCAGGGCGGCATACACCGTCTTGCGGGCCTTACCCTTCACCGCGCCGGTGAGCAGCCCCACCCGCAACCCGGCCTGCTCCAGCAAAGGGGCCAGGGAGCGATAGTGCTGCTCGGCTAACAGCTCGGTGGGAGCCATCAGGGCACACTGATACCCGTTTTTTGCCGCCAGCCAGGCCCCGTAGGCCGCCAGCATGGTCTTACCCGAGCCCACGTCGCCCTGGACCAGCCGGTTCATGGGAGCGCCGGAGGTGAGATCCGCAGTCATCTCCCCAATCACCCGCCGCTGTGCCCCGGTGAGAGAGAAGGGGAGCAGATTTAGAAAATCCTCCTCTGGGAACTGTTCAAAGGGCAGCCCTGCCGCCTTGTCCCGGCGGGTACGCAGCAGAGCCATGCCGCAGGTGAGATAGAACAGCTCCTCGAAAATGAGCCGCCGTCGGGCCACCGCCAGGGCATCCTCATCGGCAGGGAAGTGGACATTGCGGACGGCAAACTCGGCCTCGGCCAGCTGGTGGGCCTGCCGCAGATTGTGGGGCAGACTCTCCTCCACCTGGGCGGCACACTCCTCCACACACCGGAGGGTGAGCCCCGCCAGCAGGTTGTTGGACACCCCGTGGGTCAGGGAATATACCGGCAAAATGCGGCCGGTGAAGCGCACCCGATCCACCCGCTCGCACACCGGGTTGGTCATCTGCCGCCGGGCGCCCTCACCTTCCACCTTGCCGAAACAGACGTAAGTTTCCCCCGTCCGCAGGGCATCCTTCAAATAGGCCTGGTTAAAAAAGGTGGCAGTGAGGCTGCCGGTGTCGTCCACCAGGCGCACCTTCACCAGCTCCAGTCCCTTTCGGATACGGGAGAGCCGAGGCGGCTCGGCCACCATCAGAGTGAGGCATACCGGCACATCCGCCGGCACCGAGGCAATGGAGGCGCTCTTCCGCCGGTCCTCATAGTCCCGGGGATAGTAGCCCAGCAAATCACCCACGGTAGTCAGCCCCAGACGTGCCAGAGCTTTGGCCCGGGCTGGTCCCACCCCAGGCAGGGCCTCCACGCCGGTCTTTAATGTCAGCGACATGATCTCACCTCTTTTGCATCATTCTATACCATTTTTGCATAAAAAGTTTCCAGGCTTCCATTTTCGGAAGGAAAGATAGTGTGAAAGGAAACCATCAGGGTGTCCTTTCGCGTCCAGTCAAAACTTTTTAAAACTTCTCAGAAGTTTTAAAAAGGCACTCAGTTTGTCGAAACCGCTTTTCGACAAACTGAGTGTAGCATATTTCCTATTTCCCGACAAGCGGCCGGGAAGATTCCTGTAGTTCCCGCCAAGATTTGCAATTTTAAAGAAAAATGATTGCAAATACTTTAGCGTATAAGATATAATGTCACTACTGGTATAATATCATAGGGAATATGCCCGGAAAGGACCGGGCCCTCAGCCCCGGGCACGAAGGAGTGACCGGGGATTGCTTGCACAGTAAGAGATTTTTGTTAGAAAGGACGGACAGCATGGCGGAATGTAAGTTCAACAAGGTCCTGGTGGCAAACCGGGGCGAAATCGCCATCCGGGTATTCCGGGCCTGCTACGATCTGGGCCTGCACACGGTGGCCATGTATTCCAACGAGGACACCTTCGCCCTTTTCCGCACCAAGGCGGACGAGGCCTATCTCATCGGCGAAAACAAGTCCCCCCTGGGGGCCTATCTGGACATCCCCTCCATCATTGACCTGGCCAAGCGCCGCAACGTGGACGCCATCCACCCCGGCTACGGCTTCCTGAGTGAGAATGCCGACTTTGCCAAGGCCTGCGAGGATGCCGGCATCACCTTCATCGGCCCCTCCTCCAAGATTCTGGCTCAGATGGGCGACAAACTGACTGCCAAGGCCATTGCCAAGGCCTGCAATGTGCCCACCATCCCCGGCTCCTCTGAACCTCTGAAAAGCGGAGAAGAGGCCCTGGAGAAGGCCATCTCCTACGGTTTCCCCATCATTCTGAAGGCAGCCGGCGGCGGTGGCGGCCGCGGTATGCGCCGCTGCGACAAACCGGAGGAGGTCATCCCTGCCTTCAATCTGGTGAAGAGCGAGGCCAAGAAGGCTTTCGGCAACGAGGACATCTTCATTGAGAAGTACCTGGTGGAGCCCAAGCACATCGAGGTACAGATCCTGGGCGACAAGCACGGCAATGTGGTACACCTGGGTGAGCGCGACTGTTCCCTCCAGCGCCGCTATCAGAAGGTGGTGGAGTTCGCCCCCGCCTTCAGCGTGCCCGAAGCTACCCGCCAGAAGCTGTATGAGGATGCCGTCAAGGTGGCCAAGCACGTGGGCTATGTCTCCGCCGGCACCGTGGAGTTCCTGGTAGATAAAGAGGGCAACCACTATTTCATCGAGATGAACCCCCGTATCCAGGTGGAGCACACCGTCACCGAGATGGTCACCGGCGTAGACCTGGTGCGGGCCCAGATCCTCATTGCCGAGGGTCACCCCCTGTCTACCCCGGAGATCGGCATCCCCTCTCAGGATGCCGTCCACATGAACGGCTATGCCCTTCAGTGCCGGGTGACCACCGAGGACCCGGCCAACAACTTCGCCCCCGACACCGGCAAGATCACCGCCTACCGCTCCGGCGGCGGCTTCGGCGTCCGTCTGGACGGCGGCAACGCCTACACCGGCGCTGAGATCTCTCCCTACTATGACTCTCTGCTGGTAAAGGTCACCTCCTGGGACAACACCTTTGAGGGTGTGTGCCGCAAGGCCATGCGTGCCATCAGCGAGGAGCACGTCCGCGGCGTCAAAACCAACATCCCCTTCGTCACCAACATCCTGGCCCATCCCACCTTCCGGGCCGGCCAGTGCCATACCAAGTTCATCGATGAGACCCCCGAGCTCTTCGATATCGACACCGGACGGGACCGTGCCACCAAGATCCTCAAATATATCGCCCAGATCCAGGTGGACTCCCCCTCTGCCGAGCGTCCTCAGCATGACATTCCCCGTTTCCCGCCCTACGAGAACACCCCGCCCAAGTGTACCGGCCTGAAGCAGCTGCTGGACAGCAAGGGCCCCGAGGCGGTGCGGGACTGGGTGCTGGACCAGAAGAAGCTGCTCATCACCGACACCACCATGCGGGACGCCCATCAGTCCCTGCTGTCCACCCGGGTGCGTACCCGGGATATGCTGAAGGCCTCCGAGGGCACCGCCGAAATCCTCAACGATTGCTTCTCCCTGGAGATGTGGGGCGGCGCCACCTTCGACGTGGCCTACCGGTTCCTTCACGAGTCTCCCTGGGAGCGTCTGCGGCTGCTGCGGGAGAAGATCCCCAACATCCCCTTCCAGATGCTGCTGCGGGGCGCCAACGCCGTGGGTTACACCAACTACCCCGACAACCTGATCCGCGCCTTTATCAAGGAGGCCGCCATCGGCGGCATTGATGTGTTCCGCATCTTTGACTCCCTGAACTGGATCCCCGGCATGGAAGTGGCCATGGACGAGGTCCTCAAGCAGGGCAAGCTGTGCGAGGCCACCATCTGCTACACCGGCGACATCCTGGATCCCAAACGGGATAAGTACACCCTGGAGTACTACGTCAACATGGCCAAGGAGCTGGAGAAGCGTGGTGCACACCTGCTGTGCATCAAGGATATGTCCGGCCTGCTGAAACCCTACGCCGCCAAGAAGCTGGTGTCCACCCTGAAGCAGGAGATCGGCCTGCCCATCCACCTGCACACTCATGACACCTCCGGCAACCAGGTGGCCGCCTATCTGATGGCCGCCGAGGCCGGCGTGGACATTGTGGACTGCGCCATCGACTCCATGTCCTCCATGACCAGCCAGCCCTCCATGAACGCGGTGGTGGCCGCCCTCCACGGCCAGGAGCGGGACACCGGCCTGGACAGCGACAAGCTGCAGAAGCTGTCCGACTACTGGGCCGACGTGCGCCTGCGCTACAGCAAGTTTGAGGCGGGCATCAAGAACCCCTCCACCGACATCTACCGCTACGAGATGCCTGGCGGCCAGTACACCAACCTGAAGAGCCAGGTGGAGAGCATTGGTCTGGGCCACCAGTTCGAGGCGGTCAAGGAGATGTACAAGACCGTCAACCATATGCTGGGCGACATCGTGAAGGTGACCCCCTCCTCCAAGATGGTGGGCGACCTGGCCATCTTTATGGTGCAGAACGACCTAACTCCCGAGAATATCGTGGAGCGGGGCGAGGCCCTCACCTTCCCCGACTCCGTGGTCAGCTACTTCAAGGGCATGATGGGTCAGCCCGCCTGGGGCTTCCCCGAGGATCTGCAGAAGGTGGTCCTCAAGGGCGAGAAGCCCATCACCTGCCGCCCCGGCGAGCTGCTGGAGCCCATCGACTTTGAGAAGGCCCGGGAAGAGGTCCGCAAGTTCTATCCCGACGCTTCCGACCACAACGTCATCTCCTGGTGCCTCTATCCCAAGGTGGTGGAGGACTTCTACCGTCACCGTCAGGAGTACGGTTATATCATGCGCATGGGCAGCCATGTGTTCTTCAACGGCATGGCCCTGGGCGAGACCAACAAGATCAACATCGAGGACGGCAAGACCCTGGTCATCAAGTATATGGGTCTGGGCGACCTGAACGAGGACGGCACCCGCAACGTGCAGTTCGAGCTCAACGGTATGCGCCGCGAGGTGGCCGTGCCCGACAAGAGCGCCACCGCCCAGGCCCGCAAGGTCAATCTGGCCGATCCCTCCGACAAGAGCCAGGTGGGCGCCTCTATCCCCGGCATGGTGTCCAAGGTAAACGTCAAACCCGGCGACAAGGTGGAGGAGAACCAGGTCCTGGCCGTCATTGAGGCCATGAAGATGGAGACCTCCGTGGTGGCCCGCATGGCGGGTACCGTGGACGAGGTACTCATCAAGGAAGGCGGCTCCGTCAAGGCCGGCGAGCTGCTCATTACCATTAAGTAATTGCTTAAGAGGGCTGGTTTTCCAACCAGCCCTCTTTTCTACATTATCCATATCTGGAGGCTTATCCTATGGAAACCATTCTCCACCTGCTCCCCCTCACCCCGGAAGATCAGGACCGCTTCCGTACCGCCGCTCCCAACGAGGAGCACCTCTTTCTCCCCACCAGTGACCGCCGGGGGGCGGCAGCCATCCCCCAGGACTGGCGGGAACGCACCACCATCCTTATGGGTTTCGTTCCCCCGGCAGATCTCAAAACCTTCCCCCGGCTGAAATGGGTCCAGAGCTGGAACGCTGGTGTGGACCCCTATCTGGTCCCCGGCGTCCTGCCCGAGGGGGTGGTGCTCACCTGCGCCGCCGGAGCCTACGGCCCCGCCGTCTCCGAGCATCTGCTGGCCATGCTGCTGGCCATCTACAAGAGGCTGCCCGCCTACCGGGATCAGCAAAACACCCGCACCTGGGCCGATTTAGGCCACGTCCACTCCCCGCGGGGGCAGACCGTTCTGGTGGGGGGTACCGGCGACATTGGCCGCCACTTTGCCCGTCTGTGCCGGGCTTTCGGGGCCAAAACCGTCATGGGCCTCCACCGCTCCGACGCTTCCGTGGAGGACTTCGACCAGACTTTCCCCCTGTCCGCCATCGACTGCCTGCTTCCCCAGGCCGATGTGGTGGCCCTGGTCCTCCCCCACAACGGGGATACCGCCGGACTCATGGACCGTCGCCGTCTGCTGCTGATGAAGTCCGATGCCGTGCTTCTCAACGCCGGCCGGGGCTCTGCCATCGACTGTGCCGCCCTGGCGGAAGTCCTGTCCCAGGAGCATCTGCTGGGGGCGGGACTGGACGTCACCGACCCGGAACCTCTTCCTCCGGACCACCCTCTCTGGAGCGCTCCCCGGGCCCTCATCACCCCCCACACCGCCGGAGGCTACAACCATATGCAGGTCACCCTGGATCAGCTTCAGGCCCTGTTTTTGGACAATCTGGACCGCTTTTTGTCTGGCCGGCCCCTTCGCAGCCGCATGAAATAAAACCTCTGTTGACATACCTCGGGTTTCTAGGTATAATATACCTAGAAACCCGAGGTATTGTTTTTGATCTGAAAGGAGGTTTCCCATGAAAGCGGATAAATCCCTGCTGTCTGGCAGCACCACCCTGCTGGTACTCTCTCTCCTGTCCGGAGAGGACAAGTACGGCTACCAGATGATCGCCGAGCTGGAGGCCAAGAGCGACAACACCTTCTCCATGAAGGAGGGCACCCTCTACCCCATTCTCCACACCCTGGAGAAGGATGGAGCGGTGCAGTCCTACGAGAAGGAGGCCCCCACCGGCCGCACCCGAAAGTATTATCACATTACAAAAAAGGGCTTTCGGCTGCTGGATGAGAAGAAGAAGGAGTGGACCACCTTCTCCCAGGCGGTGAACGCGGTGCTGGCCGGGTCTGCCCCGGCCATGGCCTGATGGACGCCCCCGCAGCGGCCCGGCCCACCATCGAGCAGTTCTGCGGCAAGGTATGCTCCTTTGTCCGCTTCTCCCCCGACCACGCCGCCATTTCCGCAGAACTGACCGCCCACCTGGAGGACCACCGGGACGCCCTGCTGGAGGCCAACCCCGGCATGACTCTGTGGGACGCCGAGTCGGAGGCCGTCCGGGGCATGGGGGACCCGGAAGAACTGGGCCACTGGCTGAACCAGATCCACAACCCCCGGCTTGGCTGGTTTCAGGTCTGGTTCCGCCGGGTGGTGTGGACTCTGGCGGCCCTCATTCTGCTCTTTACTCTGCCCCAAGCAAAGGAGACGGTTACCAACCTGACCGCGCCCCCCAGTTACGACGGCGTGGGGATGGGCTATCTGCTGGAGCATTACGACCAGTACGACGTGGTGGCCGATTTCACCCCCGGGGCTGTCTGGCAGTATGAGGGCTACACCTTTTCCATCCAGCGGGCGGTTGTCACACACTCGGAGACCAGCGTATACCGTGACGAGGCCCTGCATCTGAGCTATCTGCTGAAGGTGACCCACTCCAACCCCTGGCAGCGGGGGCCGGAATTCCGGGAATGGCTGTGGGCGGAGGACGATCTGGGCAACCGCTACCCCTCCAGAGGTGAGCAGATGCTGTACCAGCTGCCCACCTCCGCCGGGGATTCCTCCGGCAATCCATCCGCCGTCTATCCCTTCGCCTCCTACTATGATCTGTGGGTGGGCGGTATCCATCCAGAGGCAACCTCCATCACCCTCCACTTTGACCGGTTCGGGGAGAACGCCATCTCTCTGACCCTGCCGCTGAAAGGAGGGACTTGACATGGCCAGATCCTTTGTCACCCCCGCCCAGCGCAAGCGCCGCATCTTCCGGGACATTCTGCTGCTGGCCGTTGTCCTGGTGGTGCTGATACTCCGGCTGGACTTTCCCATCCTCACCGCCGAACAGGCCCTGGAGGCCACCCAGGACCGCTATTTCTTCGGCCCCGGGGAGGTCATCACTACCCTGGACTATTCCCGGGAGGCCAACAAAGTCAAGATCGGCCAGTACGACCGCTACTACATTCTCCGCCACGGGGACTGGTACGCCTGGTGCGGCGTCAACCACTACGGCCTGTTCTGGCAGACCGGCGGCCTGGACGCTGTGGAGAACGATCCGGACCTGCCTCTGGTACCTCTGGTGGTCAGCGACTGGAACAGCGGAGCTGTGCTGGTGATCTCCAACGACCCAGAGATCACCCAGGTGGAGATCACGTTCCCCATTTCTGCTGAAACAAAGCAGGGCTACACCCTGCTCTCCGCCAGCCAGACCGAGAGTACAGAGAACTGCTTCCTGATCCTCTATACATCAGGTCCCGGCTTCGTCTTTCCGGAGGACCTCCAGGTCAAGGGCTACGACGCCGCCGGAGCCCTGCTCTACCAGTCACCCAAACCGGAATCCTGGGCCACCCGTTATGAATTGAGGTGAGTGTATGTCCTCCAATCGCTGCGAGACATTTTGCAGGCAGGTGTGCGCCTTTGTCCGCTTCTCTCCCGACCACGACGCCATCACCGCCGAACTCACCGCCCACCTGGAGGACCACCAGGACGCCCTGCTGGAACTTCACCCCGACCTGACCCCGGAGGAGGCCGAAGAGGCAGCCGTTCTGGCTATGGGTGACCCGGAGGAGCTGGGCCGGGCTCTGAATGAGAGCCACAGTCCCCTGCTGGGGTGGTTCCAGATCTGGTTTCAAGCGGTGGTGTGGCTCTTGTCGGCCATCATTATAATATTTTGCCTGTTCCACCTGCCCGGCACCTTGGAGAACCTGACCGGAAAGCCCGATTCTGTCAGCAGCGATCCCGCCCTCTACTTTGAGCGGAATGTCCACCCAGACAATTTGGTGGCTCAGTATGAGACCAATGCTGTCTATCAGGACCCGCCCTATACCTACACCATAAAACAGGTCGGTATTGAGAACTACTCCGGCGCCCGCTATGTGGAGTGTATCCTCCAGGTAACGCAATCCAATCCCTGGCTGCGCTGTCCCGCCTTTGGCTATGACTTGTGGGCGGAGGACGATGTGGGCAACCGCTATTCCTCCACCCGGGAGTGGCAGGCTCTGGACGAAACCGTCTTTTCCAGAGTGCAGGTCAGCACCCCCATGGGTGATTTCCCCTTTGCCACTCACTACTGCCTCACCGTCACCAACGTGGACCCGGCAGCCACCCAATTGACCTTCCGCTTCGACCGCTATGGAGAGGTCCGCCTCTCCCTCACCGTTCCGCTGAAGGGAGGCGAAGCAGATGGCTGAACGTCCCATCTCCCAGCGGGGCCGCAAATGGCGCCTCCTGAGGGACGCCGTGATCCTGCTGCTTACTCTGGTTTTCCTGGCTGTCACCCTGGATTTCCCCATGTTTACCGCCAGACAGGCCCTGCGGGCCACTCAGACCCGGTATTACTGGGAGGACAGCCAGGTGGTGGCCGATCTGGGGTCCGGTCCTCTCTATGACCGCCAGTACCTGCTGCGCATGGGAAACTGGTACGCCTGGTGTGGTCTGTCCCGAGAAGGGCTGCTCTGGGATTCCGGCACGCTTGTGTCCCTTTACCGGGACTCGGAACAACCGCTGAGTGCCGTCACGCCCCACAATCTGGGGGTTGTTCTGGTGTTGGCCGGTGACCCGGACATTGTCCAGGTGGAGGTGGAATACCCGGTGTTGGTCTCTGAGTCGGACGCCGGCATGGTCTATGGCCTGAATACCCTCCGCCAGGGCCCGGCGGCAGATGGCTGCTTCTGGTTTCAGCTTACCGGGAACCTGCTCCCCGCCTATTATATGGACCGTATCCGCCTCCGTGGCTACGACGCCGACGGAAGGCTGATCTACCAGTCCCCTGAACCGGAATCCTGGACGACTCGTTATGAACTGAGGTGAGTGTATGTCCTCCAAAACCTTTGATAGTTTCTGCGATCAGGTGTGTGCATCTATCCGCTGGCCCCCCGCCCAGCGTCTGGCCCGTGAGGAACTGACCGCCCACCTGGAGGACCACGCCGCTGCTCTGGAGGAAAAAGGGATCTCTGCTGAGGAGGCCGCAGTCCAGGCAGTGCAAGCCATGGGAGACCCACAGGAGATCGGCCGCCAGCTGGACCGCTGTCACAGCCCTCTGCTCCCCCGGCTGTCCAAAATCTTTGCCCTGTGCGCCTGCGCCCTCTTTCTCATCGGCTTCTGCGCCAGCGTTCTGCATCAGACTGGTTTCTTCCGCTATGAAACGGTGCTGCTGCCCGCCCCCACCCTGCCCGGCTGGGACGATGGAGACCTGCTCTGCGAGGGAGAAGCCCGGGGCAGCGGCCATGTGGGGGGCTATACCATCCAGGCCAAAGACGCCGCTCTGGTCTACCGCCCCAGCACCAAATTCCGCCCCTCCATGCTGGAAATCCAGGCCGCCGTCACCGTCTCCCACTGGCAGCCCTGGCTGGACCACCTGACCCCCTCCATCCCCGCCGTCTGGACCGACTCCGACGGCGCCTCCGGTACGGTCTCCTGTTGCCCCATGGCCTCCACCCTTCTGGCTCAAAACTGGTATCTGGTTCTGGAGGACCCCACCCCCGGCTGCAGCTGGTTCTCCGTCACTCTGGGTAGGCCCGGCGATCAATGCACCCTGGAAATCACTCTGGATGAGGAGGTGCCTCCGGCATGAAACACTTTCGCTATTACATCCTGCCCCGCCTCCTGCTGGTTCTGAGTATCATAGCCGCTCTGTTCTGTCTCTTCTTCCTGTGGCTTTCACTGGATGCCCCGCTCCCCTCCCCGGCCGCCATCTGCGCCCGGATAGATCGGGAAAACTACAGCTCCGGCGGCGAGATCGTGGCCTCCGGCCCCATCGATATGACGGAGGAAGGGATCATCATCAAAAGTGATTATACCGACCGGGACTGCTGGTGGTTCATACGCCGCAGCGGCAATCGCTTTCAGCTCCAGGTGCTGGAGCGGCTGGCCGGGTTCCTGTGGCGCCCATTGGACCGCGCTACCCGTGGCCGTTCCTATCAGCTCTCCCTCCAGGATCAGCCCATCGGATGTACCTTTGATGTCTTTCAGCTGACCTCCCTGGATGGCTTCTCTGGTATGGATGCCTCAAAGGTCATTCCCATCCTCCTCTGTGCGGACCCCGCTGTGGTGCGGGTGGAGGCCCAACTGGTTGCCCTGTCAGAGGAGGACTGGGCCAATCCACAGGCCGCCATCGCTCAGCGCGGAGTCTCCCCCACCTTCACCAAGGCGGGAGACGGAGTATGGGTAGGTCCCTCCCCCTATGTTCTGATCCCCTGGGCATCCTCTGACAACAGCGGCCATCTGGTGGCCTTCTGCCAGGGCTATGATGCCGACGGCAATCTGGTCTGCTCCTATGATCCCACCGAAGACAGGGAATGAGGTGAATCCGCCTTGTGCCAGCCATTTGAACAATTCTGCGACCAGGTGTGTTCTGTCATCCGGCTGCCGCTGGCCAAGCGTCTGGCCCGGGAAGAGCTGACCGCCCACCTGGAGGACCACGCCGCCGTGCTGGAGGAACAGGGCATCGAACCTAAGGTGGCCGCCCGCCGGGCGGTGGAAGCTATGGGAGATCCCTACCAGATTGGCCATGAGCTAGACCGCTGCCACAGCCCCCTGTTTCCCGGCCTGACCGCCCTGTTCACCGTGCTGGGCATCATGCTCATTCTGGTCAGCACCGTGGCCAGCGGCCTGCATCAGACCGGTCTCTTTGCCCATGACTCCCTGCTCCCACCTTCCTGTACCCTTCCCGCTCAAGTCAATGAGACCCTGGTGGTCTCCGGCTCCGCCTCCGGCGGCGGAACGGTAGGCGGTTACACCATCTCCGCCCACAACGCAGCCCTGGTTCGCACACCGGACTACCCGAATTTCCCCTCCCGGCTGGAGGTCCAGGCCTCCCTCTCAGTCTCCCACTGGCAGCTGTGGCTGGACAATCTGGAACTGTACGAGGTACCGTATACCTGGATCGATTCCACCGGCGCCACCGGGGAGGCCTATTGCTTTACCTTATCTACCTCGCCTCTGGCCGCCAGCGGGTATCTCGCCATCGCCGATCCCACCCCCGGCGCCCAATGGTTCACCGTCACCCTGGGCAAACCCGGCGACCAGATCATACTCCGCATTGAGCTGGAGGAGGAGGTGCCGTTTTCATGACCCATTTTCGCTACTATACCCTACCCCGCATCCGCTGGGCCTTGAGCATCCTGCTGCTGTGCCTAGGACTGCTCTCCGCCTGGGTAGCCCTGGATACTCCCCTCCCCTCCTCCGCCGCCGCGTGTGAGCGCCTGAACCGGGAACACTATGTGATAGATAACACCATCCTGGCCTCCGGCCCCATCCAATACCAGGAGATCCAGGGTGACTATGTACCAAAAAACACCTGGTGGTTTGTGGGCCGTCAGGGGGACACCGTGCAGTTTTATACCCTGGACCAGCTGGTCGGTTTCCTGTGGCGGCCTGCGGATACCCTTCCCTTTTGGCAGCTGGATCTCACCCAGCTGGAAGATCCCATTTATTGCAATCTGTTCGGCTCTTGGCCCGGTTTTGACCTTGCCTTTGAGGCCACCCCTGTGGTGATCTGCACCGACCCCAGGGTGGTGCGGGTGGAAGCCCAGCTGATCTCTCTGGGTACCAGTGAGCGGGCCGATCCCCAGGCCGCCATAGACAGCCGCGGCGTCTCTCCCACCTTTACCCAGGTGGCCGACGGCGTGTGGGCCGCTCCCTCCACCCTGGCCCCCGGCCCATCCGATGACAGCGGTGCGGTCTGGCTGGCCTGGTGCCAGGGCTATGACGCCGACGGCAATCTGGTCTGCCAGAGTTCTCCCATTTCCTGACCTGCTGGAAGCTCTTCCAATGATTGACTTGAAGCCCTCTTGATGCTAACATTGCCTTGGGTGGTTGGTCCCTCTGTCCAACTACCCAAGATGAGATGAAACAGGAGGGCGGTCACGTTGAAGAAAAGCCAGTGGATGGGCCACGGGATGGCCCTGATCTGCGTTGTGGTCTGGGGCTCCACCTTTATGGTGAGCAAGGGCCTGATGACCTTTCTTCAGCCCGTCCAGTTGATGCTGCTCCGCTTCATTCTGGCCTATCTTCTACTGTGGGTCCTCCATCCCAAGTGGTATTTCCGCTGGCGGGAGGAGTGGCGTTTCCTCCTGTTGGCCCTGTTTTCCAACACCCTCTACTGTCTGGCGGAAACCAACGCCATCACCCTGACCCAGACCTCCAACGTGAGCATCCTGGTCTCCACGTCCCCCATCTTGATGGCGCTGCTTCTGGCGGTCATCCGAAAAGAGGAGCACCTGAAACGGGGCCAGATCACCGGCTACGCCGTGGCCTTCGTGGGCGTGGTGCTGGTGGTCCTCAACGGTATGACCGCCCTCCATCTGCGGCCTCTGGGAGACCTGCTGGCCCTGTCTGCCGCCGCCTCGTGGTCGGTCTACTGCCTGCTGCTGCGCCGGTGGTCCCCGCTGTACGACGGCCTGCTCATCACCAGAAAGCTGATGTTCTACGGCATCCTGACGGTACTTCCTCTGGTCCTGCTGGACGGTCATCCCATTCCCTTTGAATCGGTGTTCACCTGGGAAAATGGGCTGAAGCTGATGTATCTGGGCTTTGTGGGCAGCGCTCTATGCTACCTGTTCTGGAATAAGGCCACTCAGAAGATCAGCGTGCTGAAAGCCAGCCTGTACATCTACATGGTCCCCCTGGTTACCCTGGTGGTCAGCGCCGTGGCCATCCATGAGACCATCACCGTCACCGGCGTGATCGGCATTTTCCTGGTGATTGCCGGCATGGTCCTGGGCACGCTTTAAACTACATAACCAACAAGAAGCACAGACGGTCAAACAGGCCAGTCTGTGCTTCTCTTTGCTTGTTCTCCCCACCGGCTGTTACTCCACCATCTTCTCCAGTTCCTCCCAGGTGGGTCCCAAAGTCTCGATCTCGCCCCAAGTGGAAAACTTCTGTTCCATCAGTGCCCAGGTGATATACCAGTACACATATTCTACGCCCAAATGGGCGGGCAGAATGCTCTCAATGATCTCCCGCAATTCTTCAAACCCATCGGGAATTCCGGGCACATCAGGGAAGTAAACCTCTACCGTCCCCGCCTTTCCGGTCTCTCTGGCCTGGGCATTGATGCCGCAGCCTTTCAGGTTGTCATTGATGGCCGCCAGAGTGAAGCTGTCCCCGCCGATGCGGAGCAGGGCAGCCAAAGCCGCCCGCCGCATTTCCAGATCGGCGGTCACCGGCCGCCGGGTCAGCAGGCTCTCCACAGCCTCCAGCCCCCGGTCCTCCGCCGTGGAGAGCAGCATCTCCCGCTGGATCTCCTCCAGACCAGCTTCCACACCGTCCAGCGCCTGACCCTGGGCCTCCAGCTCCCCGCCGTTGGCAGTGCCCTCCAGTTCGTAGACCCGCAGGGGCCGCAGCAGGTCCTTCAAATATTCCGCGTAGCCGCTCATGCCGTTCCCTCCGTCCGGGTGACCGAGACAGTGTTCAGTTGGGGCAGTACATCGTGCTCCACCGTCACATCGGCGGCGGGGGCGGTAAGGGTGTAGTTTTCCACTCCGTCCACCTCATAGATCAGCTGGCCCAGCTTAGCCCGCAGGATGTTCTGGCCCAGCCTCTGGCCGTTGAACCAGCTCCGGATGGCCTGCTCCACATTCTGCCGCACCGTCTCCCCGTCCCGGTTGGCCGCTGTCTGGATCTGAGCGGTCACATCCACATTCTGTACTTCCGGGGCACGCACCTGCACATCCACGGCGATCTCCCGCCGCTCCTCAAAATAGGCCTGCAATTCCCCCAGCAGTTCCTCATCGGGCACTCCGGCGGCGGTAGCCACCACCACGTCCACCGAGCCTACCCCTCTGGGCCGGGATACCACCGCCGCAGCCGCCACCTGAGGAAAGGACATGGCGCTCTGCTCATAGTAGGCGGCGTTGGCGCCGTTGGGCATCCGTTGGAAGGTCTCCATCACTCTGGCCCGCAGGGTCTCGTCGTCCTCCTCGTCCAGGCCGCCGGAGAAGCCGTCCGGGTTGGTGCACCGGCCGATCCCCACCGGGGCCACCGCCATGGCCCGGATGGTACCCGCCGCCACATTGCCCGCCGTCCCGGGCTCCAGGGCTACCGCCGGGGCATCCACCTGGGTTTCACCAGCCTGGAGGGTAACCTCCTGGGTGGTCTCAAAGCGGATCAACCCCGCCGTCATACACACCGTCCCCGCCGGGATGGTCAGATCGGCCTGGGCGGCGCTGTCCGTCTGGAAACGAATGGTCCCCTCCGCCGCCACGGCCTCACGGCGTTCCAGGCCCCGCAGCTGGGCGTGCTTGTCCAGATATTCCCCCTCCGCACTCTGGGGAAAACACTGGCGATTCACCCAGTCGGCCTGGATGTACAGGGCGTAGATCTGGGCAGCCACGGCGTACAGCCGTACCGCCATATCTCCGTCTCCGGCCAGAGCAATCCCCGTCTCTTTCTCAAAGATGGCCGTCATCTCTCCATAGATCTCGTCAATGGATCTCACCAAATCCCTCCCGTCTCAACCGTCAGCTTCAGCTCCTCCCCCTGCCAGGTCAGCGCCACCTCCATGGTGCCGTCCTCCTTCAGGCTCACGGCAGTCACCGTCAGGTCAGGCTCGTCCTCCAGGGCCTGGGCCACATATTGCTGGGCCAGGTTCTGTCGCTGGGCGGGCTTGCAGCGGCCCAGCTGGTAGAGCTGGCTGCCCAGGTTGGGCAGAAAGGGGAAGCTGCCCCGCGGGATGGATAGCTTCCACAGCACCCGCTGGAGCAGCTCCTGGCTGCCCTCCGCCCGCCGGTAGCCGCCCCCCTCGTCGGGCACATAGTCGCCGTCCCTTACCATCAGTTCCATCTGCTCACTCCCTTGTCATGACCTCCTTGCCGTCCACCAGCAGTTTGCCGGTCACGGACACCGTGCCGTCCATGCCCAGGCGAATGGAGGTGCCTCCGCTGTAGAGCAGCACCTCACCCTCCGCCACGCCGTACTCCTCGGCACACCGTGCCCCCGCTACGCAGGGGGCCTCACCGTCGGCGCCGGTCTTGAGGACCAGCACCTGGTCACCTCGGGCTGGCCGCCATACATAGCCGCCGGGGGCAAATACCGGCAGGTCACGCCGCTCGCCGTCCAGGCATACCCCTGCCGGGTCGCCCCCCAGGGTAACGGTGCCCACCTGAGAACCTCCATCTTTTCTTCTACGCCGCTGCTGCTGTGCCAGCCACATCTTGTCTCCCTCCTACTTCAATGCCGCCGGGTCCCCCAGCACCAGCCGGGTGTAGGTTCCCTTCTCGTCCATTCCGCTCACCATTTCCGCTACCCGCCAGGTACCCCGACCCACCGGTTTGTTCAGGTGGACCTCTACCAACTCCCCCGGCCAGGTCACAAAGGCCCCGGGCAATTCCAGCTCCAGCTGCCGCAGCTCCTCCGCCGACCGCTCCAACTGGTAGCTGCCGGAATAGCGCATGGTCTGATAGCTGCTCTTTCCCGGCATGGTGAGCACCCTCCGGCACCGGCCGCCCCGCCGGGCGAAGTCCTGGTTCTCCACTGTCTGCACCGCTCCGGTGGTTCTGTCCCGCACCAGGATCTGGGACAGAACACCGTACCGCTGATCCCGCAGGGTAAGGGCGGTCACTCCCGTGTCCTCGGACAGCACCAGCTTCTCCCCTGTCTCCCAGGGGGTGACCACCAGCCTCCCCAGCCGATCGAACCGGGGGGTAATCCCGCCGTAATACCGGCAGAACTCATAGACCACCTGCCACTCGCTGCTTCCCACCGCCACGGAAAAGCCGGGCACGGCGGTAAGCTTGGCACCCGGCGCCGCCTCCAGCCCGTAGGGCGTCACATGGTCCCGCAGGATGTCCTGCCAGGTGGCCACCTGGTAGTCCATACCCAGAGCCTCGTTGTCCAGCAGCCGGGCCGCCATACCTCGACCGGATATGGTCAAAAAACCGCCCTGTTCATCCCAACCCCGCTCACACTCGTCCACCAGGCCGGTGAATACCCGCTGACCTCCCTCGTCGGCGGTAAAGCTGACTGTCTCCGCCAGCAGATCCTCCTCCGGCTCCCACAGGCAGCGCACCTCGAAGCTGTCGCAGGGGGTGCCCAGCCCATACTGAAACTTCCATTCCGTTATCTGGGGCAGCGCAATCTGACTTCCGTCCCAGCAATGCAGTACGGCCTCCATCACGCCACCCGCACTTTCTGCCCCGGGTAGATCAGGTTGGGATTTTTGATCTGGGGATTGAGGGCGATAAGGTCTGTCAGACTCACTCCATACCGCCGGGCAATCCCCCACATGGTGTCCCCCCGTACCACGGTGTACCACTGCTCTCCGGTGGAACCAGTCTGGGCAGTCCCTCCCGTCGTTCCGCCAGAGGTGGTGGTCACTCGGGTACCTGTGCTGTGCCCACCAAATTCCTCCCAGAAGGTGAAGGTGTACTTCACATAGTCGGCTCTGGGCTCCTGACTGAGGGAGAGCTCCACAAAGTAGGCGTTGGCCGTCTGCCACACCGGGTGGACCAGGATACCCGGCCCCTCGTTGTAAAAGACGGTGGCCAGCTTCTTAAACTCATCGTAGGCCCCCTCCCCCACAAACTCTCCTTCTCCCCGCATGATGCGGTAAGAGGGTCCCAGATCCTGCAGGGCATAGTGGCCGAAGGGCACCTCCCTGGCCCCCACCTTCCGCTTGAAGGAGATGGAATACACCCTGGGATTGTGGGGCCATACATAGTTTTTATAGCGCATTGCCGCCAGTCTCACAGCAGTTGAAACCCCCCGTCAAATCTTCGTGCGTCCCGCCGCACCAGCCGGTCCAGCCGCCGCAGCCCATCCTGACCGCCGTTCTGTTCTCTGCCCGGCGGCTCCAATGTCACCACTTGGGTCTGCCGCTCCGCCACCGGAAGGCCCGCCAGGCTGATCCGTACCGCCTGATCCAGCTCCCGGACAGCCTCCGTCCAGGCCCGGTCAGTCTCCGGCCCGCCATTCGTCCGGCGCTCCCCGGCCTGACCCAGTACGTCTGACCCCGCCGCCCACCGGCGGATATCTCCGCCGGTGACAGTTCCGGAACCGCCCGCCGTCAGAGCCAAACCTGCCCCGTCCCTGCCCTCCAGACTGGACAGGACAGCTTCTTCCGTGTTCTCTCCGCTCTGTCCGGCCTCTTCTTCTCCCACAGCAGGGAGGGGGACCCGCACCGGGCCGGTCTTCCAGACCCCGTCCCTTTCCTCCCGCTCCAGCTGCTGCTCCAGCAGCTGTCCAATATAGTCGATCATGCCTGCTCCCCCCGCATCAGCCGTTCAAACCGCTCCTGATCGAAGGAGGCGTTCTGTCCACCCATGGTGGTCCCCGCCGGCTGTCCGCATACCGGGCAGCACACCTCCTCCGCCTTCTGTCGGCAGGAGGGACAGAGCTGCTCCAGCACTTCCTCCCGGTCCAGCATCAGGTTGAGGGCGCACCACAGGTAGTCTCTGGCCTTCATTTTTTGGGCCCGTTCCTCCGTTGGAAGAGCCCCAAACGTCTTGAGCACACGCCAGCGAAGGCGCTCATAAGGCGTATGCTCCAGGCTTTTTTTATGGGTTGAGTCTCCTCCTCCCCATCCTCAGGGGAGGGATTTTCCGCCCGATCCAGCTCATCCCACAGCCGGGCCAGGTTTGCCACCTCCCGGGCGCTGAGATGTTCCAGCACCGCCCGGCCGGAGGAGAACAGGGGCTTGCCGTTCTCCTCCAGGGCGCGGGCCAGCAGGCAGGCATTGGCGCACAGAGCCCGCTCCCCTTCGCCCTGAGCCAGTTCCTCCCCCTCCCGGCGTGCCTCCAGCACCTCCAGGGCGGAGAGCAGCCGCAGCTGGGTGCCGTCCTCCAGGGTCAGCCGGTCTTTTCGATTCAGCAGGGACTCCATCTTGCAGTCTCCCCCACTCATACCGCCGTCTCGATCCGCTTGGCCGCCACCACCGTGATCTTTTCCACTACCATAGCCCCCAGAGCACCGGTCTCGCCGATGGCGCTCCACTGGCAGCCGGAGTAGATGATCTTCCGGTCAGGCTTGCAGATCACCAGGCTGAAATCCTCCAGGTCGTGGAAGTTGATGCCGTCCCGGATGGCCTCATCGGTGGCGTATAGCCGGGTCAGCTCCAGCACGTGGCTGCGCGGGCCGGGGATGGTGGCCACCGGCTCCTCCTCGCCGAAGGCCTCCACGCTCTGGCTGGAGCGGGTGGTCTTGGCAGTGTAGCTCTGGACCACCGCCACCTTTTTCCCGTCGATCTCCAGGTAGATGTCGCTGCTGGTGGGAAAACCTGAAATTTTCATGTGCTTCCCTCCTTATACCGTGATGTGGGCAGTGAGCCAGATCTGGTTGAGGCCGTGGGCCACCGTAAAGGTAAAGTCCACCAGACAGACGGTGGGATTTTCCGTGTCCGCCTCCACCGTCACCTGATCGTAGCCGGTGATGATCTCCCTGGCCAGCTTGTTCTCCAGTTCCAGCACCACCTGGGAGCGGATAGCTCCCCGTGTCTGCTCCGTGTTCTTGGTCCTGCGGAACTTGGCCCGCAGGGAGTTACGGATGGTGGGAATCACGTCGTCCACAATGCGGATGGTGGTCAGTTCCCGCCAGGTGGCGTCCTCCGCCTCTCCGGTCTTGGTGCGGGTGGTGACGCCCCGCACCACGCTGACCACGCCGCTCACATTTTCCAGGGGGGTAACGCCGCCCTGCACCAGTGTGTCGATCTCGGTGTCAGCGTACCGGGCCTCCATCCCCTCCAGGCCCTTCAATTCCGCGCCGCCCAGAGGGATGGCGGGGTCACTCTCTCCGGCAATGGCCCCTGCCACGGCAGCAGCGGCCAGGCCGGTGTCATCGCCGGGGGCCACCAGCACCACCCGCTCGCTGTTAAGCCCTTCCGCCCGCTGGACCAGGGCCTCCACATTCTCGCTCTGAGCGCCGCCCACCACGGCGATGCGCTCCCGTCGGGCCTGGGACGCGTCGCAGACGCTCTGCCGCAGAGCCTGCTGGACGGTCAATTCCGTGCTGTCGCACACTACCACAGAGATATCCTCCTCTGCCGCCAGCAGGTCAAAGGCTACCTGATAGTTTTCCTGGCCGCTCACCGGGGCCGCCACCACCTTGGCCGCGCCGTTGCGGAACAACACCTGCACCAGTTTGGTCAGGTTCTCCTCCTGACCAAACTGGGTGACCGCGTCCTCATAGCGGTTGAGGGTATACAGCTTGCCACTCTCCCCCTCGCTGACCAGGCCCACCAGGCCCACCGTACGGCCGCCACCGCTGCCGCTGATCACGGTGGAGGCGTCGTAGCTGGAGTATACTCCAGGCCGTTCATGGATCGTCATACTCAAATCCGGCTCTCTCCTCTCACAATAAAGTCCAGGAAGGTGCCGCCCTCCTGAGCCACCGCGTACAGGTAGCCCCGGCATACCGCCTCCACCGTCCGGTGGTAGAGGCCAGCCCCATGGTCAAATTCCGTCTCTCCGCAGGAGAGCTCCTGTAGGGTGAGGCCGGGCGGTCCCTCCCGCTGCAAGGCCTCAGCCATCCGGTCGAAGGTCTCCTGGATGCCCGCCGCGCCGCAGCCCTGGGGGGCGTACAGGTCCAGCCCAAAGGTGAGGACGATCTTCCTCCCGTACAGCTCCTGCCACTGGCCGCTCTCCTGGTCGTACCGCTCTCCCAGGTAGTCCCGGAACCCCTCCGGTCCCCCCTGGCAGGCCCGGAGGGAAACGGCGGTTACCACTCCATCTCTCCGAGCCCGCCTCATCTCCGGGTAGGCGCATTGGGCCTCGATGCCCTGCCCCTGCAGATAGTCCGCCATCCGCTCCCGGATCGTTCCAAACTCCATTGCTCTCCCCCGCTTCCCACAGTCTTTCCACCCGTCAAAACACTCAAGGTTCCGCTCAGTCCCTGACCGCCAGCAGCCCCCACCAATACACCAGCCTATCCCCCAGATAAACCGGCTGGGCGCTGCGCACCGTAAAGATCTGATTTCCCCAGGCGATGTACCCGCCGTCCAGCTCATCCAGGGCCATGTCCGGCCCGCCCAGGCAGATCCACCGGTCCTGCCGCACCAGTCCCAGAGGGGTGGGCTGCCGCTGGAAAAAATCCGCCCCCTTCTCCAGGACGGGCTGGAGGAAGGCCCGGCACGCCGTGCCCTCCTCCTGTCCCTGCCGGTAGAGGGTGATGGTCTGACCATATCTGGATAAAATCCGTTCCCAGCGTCCGGTCATCCCTCCACCCCCTGGAACAGGAACCCCCGGTCTTTCAGATAGGGCCCCAGCACCGTCTCGCCCTGGAGCCGGAGGGCGGCGGAGCGCTCCCGATCCTGGACGCAGTCTGCCTCCCGGATGGTAACGCTTCCGGCAGTAAACTCGGTCCCGCCGCCGTACTGGCCTCCGGCCAGCCCTGCCAACGCCACCCAGGCGCACCCCAGCACGAAGGCCGGGCCGCAGTCCTCCGGACTTACCCCATCCCGGAGCCGTCCGGTCATCTCAGTCTCCGCCGCCCGGCACAGGGCCTCCAGGGCCGCCTGCTGGCCGTCGTCTACATGACCCAGACTCTGGGCCATGGCCATAATCTCCTCAATCATTTCAGCTTCAGCACCTTGGCGGCATCGGTAAACAACTTGGCAAAGCCGGAGATGGAGGTGATAGCGGCCCGCTCCAGCTGGCGGTCAATGAGCTTGTCATACTCCACCATCACGTCGGAGCCCTGTACCATCTCCAGAGCGTAGTTCTTGTCCAGGCCAATGAGCTTACCACTCTCCAGAGCGGAGGTGCGCAGCAGGGTGGCCCCCAGGGGGGTGGCCAGCTTGCCGGTACCCTGGAAGTTGAGGCCGGTAAGGGGGTTCTGGAACTCGTCCATCTTAAGCAGCTGGCGCATCATGTCGCCGGACACCAGCAGGGTGTTCATCTCGTAGGGGTCAAACTGGGCCCAGAAGTCCACCAGATCGTCGTAGGTCAGGGTACCGGAGGAGCCGCCAATGGGGTCGGAGCCCACAGTATACTCCTTGGCGGGGTTCTCGTTGCCGTCGCCGTGGAGAAGCACATCAATGGCATCCTCCAGGTGCATCCGGTTGATGTGGGCGCCGATCTGCCGCAGGGTGACGGAGAACAGGTCCAGCTTCTGATAGCGGATGGCCTCGTAGGAGGCCACCAGCATCCGGCCCCGCTTGTGGAGCTTGACCAGGTTCTCCTGGGTCTTGACCTGGGTCTGGGGGATGGTGGCGCCCTCCTCCACATGGCGCAGGGCCTTCTGGTCATCCTCGGGCACAGAGGCAATGGAGCGGTAGTCCATGCCATCGAAGCGGGTGACGGCTGCGGTGATGTGGGGCAGCAGGTCGGCCTCCTCCATACCCTGGCGCACCGACCGGGCGATGTACTCGGGGAAGAGGACGGCGGACTGGCTGGTGGAGAAGAACTTTTCCACCACGTCACTGCCCGCGCCCTTCACCTTGATGTCAAAGCGCTTGAGCTGACGCTGATAGGCGTCCAGGCCTTCCAGAGGAGTGCCCTTGTACTGCTCCGAGGGATCCTCCCGCTCCAGCACCTGGGTAAAGGTGCGGCCCGCCTCGTTGTACATACCCTTTTCCAGTCTCAGATTATCAAACCGATAGCTCATATTCCCATCCTCCCTTTCTTACAGACAGATCACGGCCGCGTCAGTCTCCACCCGCACCACCAGATACTCGGTCCCGGTAGAGGTGTCCAGCTTCACGCCGCCGGAACCGTCCGCGGACAGCTTGCACCAGCCGGCGGTAATGCTGCCGCCGCTGGCAGGCACCTTTACCAGTCCGCCCAGCTGGATGGCAGCATATCCGTCCTCGGCAGACAGGGCCACGCCGCAGAACTTCTCGCTTGCGGAGCAGGCACCCACCGTGCCGTCCTCCGTTACCTTGACCACCTGACCGGCGGCCACACCCTCGCCGCAGGCAAAGGTAGCCACCACTTCGCCGATACCTTCAAAGGAAATCTTGCTGCTCATGTTTCTACTCCTTTCTTTTTGTCGGGGCCAATCCCCGTCATTGCGCGCCAGTGCGCACACTGGCGCGGCAATCCGTTATCGTCGGTTTCAGATCAAAAATGCCCCGTCCCGTCCCTCCGCCGGGATCTGCCGCTCCCAGGCGGGCAGCTGGGTCTCCACGCCCCAGGCCTTGTCCACCTGGACCTCAAAGGCCTTCTTCAGCGCGTCCAGTTCCGGCTCCTCCAGCTTCCGGACAATGCCCTTCAGCGTCTCCTGCTCCAGGGCCAGCCCGGCCACGCCGCCCAGGCGCACCACCTCATCCTTGAGCTGCTGGAGGTACTTGCGCCCCAGGGCGGCCTCCCGCTCCAGCTGTTCCATATCCTGTCTCATGCTCTTCATCACCCCCGCGTTTTTCTGGGCCGGCACCGCCACAAAGGACCACTCGTAGGCGTCGGTGGCGTGGACCAGATCGGCCCAGCACAGCTTGCCGCCGTACTCCCTGCCCTTCTCATGGGCGCACCGGCTTCTGTCATGAATGTTCTCCCCGCAGATGGAGCATCTGGCCTCCTCCACCGCGCAGCCCACGCTCACTTCCTTCTTGATGCCGCCCTCGATCTCAGCAATCAGGTCCTTGTTGCTCTCGGTCCGCAGCATATAGGCGTAGCCCTTCAGGTAACACAGAGCGTCCCCCGCCGCCGTGAGGACGCTCTCATCCCGCACCAGTTCGGTGCGGTAGATGCGGGCGGTCTGTCCGGCGGCGCTCCACTGGTGGTCGAAAATACCGCTCTTACCCACAAAGAGGGGGGCCAGCTCCTCCAGAGTCTCCGCCGGGAACCGCTCCCCGTCCCGATCCACCTCATTGTCGCACAGCCGCACGGCGAAGGTGTATACCTCCTCCTCTGTCAGCTTTTTGCGGCTCATGGCGTTGATGAGCCCCAGTTCAGTCTGATCCAGGGCGGTACCCTGATCCACCCCCGCCTGCTTGTTGATGTTCATACCGTCTCTCCCTTCTCTCTGGCCTCGTTGTCCATCTCCACGGTCCTGGCCTGCTGGCGGTAAAGCTCTGCCCGAGCCTCCTCCACCAGATCCTGGAGGTTCACATCCTCCCACTCCACGCTTACCTGAGGCCGATAGCCGTGGAGGGTGAGCCATAATTCACAGATCCGCTCCACCACCGGCTCCAGTCCCCGGCGGATGGCGGTGATCTCACTGGTCATCATATCGGCCTGCTGGGTACTCATCCGCTCGGTGGAGGACCAGGACAATCCCAGGAGGAAGGGAGGGATGCCGGTGCGGGACACCAGCTGTTCCAGGATCTGCCGCACCGGCACCTCGCTGTCCAACACCTGGTTGTCGGCGCCGATGACCTTGATGTCCACATCTCCCACCGCCACAAAATCCCGGACGCTGCCGTGCTTACCCGCCTGCATGGCAGCGGACCACTCCCGGGCGATCTGGCGGCTGCGCTCCTGCACCATGCTCTGATCCAGGGGATTGTCCCCCGGTTTGTATACCACCGCAAAACGGACATTGCCCATCCGCTCCCAGTTCATGCCCATGGCCTGATAAATTTTGAGCAAAATTTCAGTCAGGAAGGGCATGGACCGCAGCAGACTCACCCCATAGGGGCTGTCCGTCTCAGGCTGAAAGGGGGTGAAGAGGAGCAGCTCCTGCCGGGGTAGTTCCCGCATGGTACCGTCGGTCCCCCGGCCCCAGATGGCAAACTCCATGGGGGTGGCCCCCTCCTTGATTTCAATGTCCGCCACATTGCCGCAGAGCAGAGCGGCAATGTCTCTCCGCCTGCGGTCGGGCACGATCTCCCCTACCGCCCGGCCGCAGGTGAGCATGGAGTCCAGATAGCAGTCCAGGAAGGACTGGATGCCCCGCTGGCCCCGGCCTGTGTTCACGTGCTGGAGAAACCAATCCAGCTCCTCCTGGGCCCGTTTGTCTCCGCACTGCACAATCACCCCGCCTGCCAGCCGGATCAGTTTCCAGATGGCGGCATCCACAATGGGCACCGCCTCCCGAATACTGCGGTAGAGGGCAATCTCTCCCTGCTGCAGGGGCACATAGCCGTCCAATACGCCAAAGGGATGCCTGCCGCCCTCCCGGATCTGGACCGCCAGTCCGCCGCCCTCCGGCCCACTTTTCTTATGGAACAGTCCCATAACCACACTCCTTTTTCTCAAAACCGCTCCCGCTCCACGCACAGCCCTCCGAAAAATCCGCCCTCGCCTCCCGCCGCCACCGAGGCGGCGAAATACCGGATGTCGTCCATGGCGTGGTCGTGAACCTTTTGTACCCGGTCCCCCACAGCCTTCTCATCCCAGCAATAGAGGGAAAATTCCCGGATGGCGTCGGCGCAGGGCGTGCAGATCACCAACTTGCCCTGCCGTAACAGATCGGCGGTCACGCGGATACCGGCCAGCACGTCGTTATTGGCCTTTTCTACCCGCCAGCCCTGCCGCCGCAGCAGCTCGATAAAACTGGCGGCGGAGGGGTCGATCACCACCCGCCGGATGGTCCGCCCTCCTGCCAGCTGCTCCAGATCCCGGGCGTACTCTCCGTCGGTTTTCTGCCTGCCCTCCCGCCGGGAGTCGTAGTAAAACTCCTTGACCCGGTACCACACGCCATCCCGCAGACCCCACAGGCCGAAGGAAGAGGGATTCACCGTCCCGTAGTCGCAGGAGATGCACCACTGTTCCATCTCCCCCTGGGGCACAGGCTTCACATAGCTCTCATCAAAAAAGTCGTATACCCGCCCCTCTGCCGCCGCCCACTCTCCCAGCACGAACCGCCGGTAGAAGGTCCCGCTGAAGTTGCGGGTATACCGCCGGATGACTCTGGGGGAGAGGGCTGGGTTGTCCTGCATGGTAAAGTGGAGGTAGAGGGCATTGTGTTCCTCCTTCTTCTGGATCCACTCCTTGTAGAACCAGTGCTCCGGCCCCTCCGGGTTGCAGGAAAACCACATCCGGCTCCCCTCTACCGAGCACCGGGCGCAGGCCTGCTCCACAAAGGACCGGGGCATCAGGGCCACCTCGTCCAGCAGCACCCCCGCCAGGGTGATGCCCTGGATGAGGGCGGCACTTCCCTCGTCCTTTCCACCGAAGAGGTAGAAGGTATTCTCCCGCCCGCCGAAGCGGACGGTAATCAGATTTTTGGACACCTTCTCCTCCCACTGAAAGCCCAGCTCCCTGAGTACCGGTAGCAGCCCACCCAGCAGATTGCGCCGCAGACCGGTGACCGTCTTGCCGCACAGGCCGAAGGCCTGACCATGGAAGGTCCGCATGGCCCAACAGAAGAAGGACAGACCCATACACATGGTCTTGCCGCTGCGTACCGCCCCGTCGCAAATCAATGCTTCCCTGTCCCGCACTTCCGGGTCGCACCACCAGGTGAGCACCTGCTTCTGCTTGGGGGAAAACGTCCGAAATTTCATCTATCCTCCTCAGCCTTCCGTTCCCATGCCTGAAAGAACTCCGCCTGCTTGTCCTCCTGTCCGTCAGAAAGCTCCACCAGCAGTTTGAGTACCGTCAGCCGATCCACCAACTGAATTTCCACAGCTCCTTTGTCGGTGCGTTTGAATCCAGTGAGCGCCGTCAAATCCAGGCTGTCGATTTCCTCCACTTCTCCTTCTTCCAAAAAGGCCAGCTTGACCGCATCGTTGGCCTTGCACTTGGCCAGTTTCTCCATCAGTTCCAACAGCCTGCCCCTCTCACTGTCCACCGCACTCACTCCTCACCCTTGGCGTCCCAGGGCCAAAAGTTGGATGTTTGCGTACACCGAAGGAGAAAAAAAGTCAAAAAAAAATTTGGAACCGCTCCGGTCATCCCGGAGCAGCCCCAAATTTTGGTTTATTTACTTGTCTGTGTTACCGGATCAGTCGTCCCGGTCGGCATCCCAGTCGATGATTACACCGGTAACCGCGTTGATGTCGCAGTCGTACTCCATGTTGCCGTTGCGCATCTCCACTTCGTACACATACCGGCCGTCGTCCCGGTCCAGTTCGCACTTGACCACGGTGGTGCCGGCAGGAGCCTTGGCCAGGGCGATCTCCTTGGCCTTGGCCTCAGTGATGAGGTCGTCCTGGGTGGCGGTGCTGCTGCCGCTGCCCTTCAGGGAAAAGTCATCCCACTCCCGGTCATAGGAGAGCACCGCGCCGCTGGTGGCGTCGATATCGTAGTCGTACTCCGTGTTGCCGGCGTAGAACTCCACCTCATAGTGTACCCGACCGTCATCCCAATCCAGACCGGCCTTCACGAAGATGGCGTCGCTGGCCTTCACGCCCGCATGATTGAGGGCCGCATTCTTGGCCTGTCCCACGGTAATATAGTTGGAGGCGCCGGGAGTGGATGCAATATACTGGTCCTGTGTGGTAAGCACAGCAGTATAGGTGGCGGAATCGTAATCCACCTTCAGACCGGCGGCCTCGCAGATGGCCCGAACGGGGGCGTAGGTAGTACCGTTATAGGAGAAGAGGGGTACCTCATTTCCATCGGCGTCCTTGGGCTGGAACCGTGCGCCGTTCAGGGTCACCTGAATATCGTCCTCAACCTTGATGGTTCTGGTAGCCGCCATGGCGGTAACTCCCAATCCCACTGCCAGAGACACAACCAACATACCGGACACAAAACCTTTTCCAAAACCTCTTTTCATCTGAAAAACTCCTTTACAATGAAATTTATGATTTACTTCATGGGCCTCACCGGCCCTTCTGCCTATACAATGGTGCAGCCCGCCCAAATATTGCACAGAATCTGAAAGTTTTTTATTTTTTATTTTCCCGCGAAAAAATCTTGACTTTTTCCAAATATCTTATATAATAATAGGGCTTGTTTGTGACAAGCCATCCTTGCTCCCGCAAAGAGCGGGGGCCATATGTCCATAAGGAGGTGCAAAGAAAATGGCAAAACTCAGCGGTAACTACGAGGTGGTCTACATCCTCAATCCCAACCTGGGTGAGGAGGCCACTGCTGCCATGGTGGAGAAGTTCAAGACTCTGGTGGAGCAGAACGGCACCCTGGCTGAGGTCGACGAGTGGGGCAAGCGCCACCTGGCCTATCCCATCAATGACCTGACTGAGGGCTACTACGTGCTGATGACTTTCGAGTCCAAGCCCGAGTTCCCCCGCGAGCTGGATCGTATCCTGCGGATCACTGACGGCGTGATGCGCTCCCTGATCGTCTGCAAGGACGAGTAAGAGAGGAGAGGCTTCATGCTGAACCGTATTATTCTCATGGGTCGTCTGACCCGTGACCCTGAACTCCGGCACACTCAGACCGGGACGGCTGTGGCCTCCTTCTCTCTGGCTGTGGACCGGGACTTTAAGGACAAGACCACCGGCGAAAAGGCCACCGATTTCATTGATATCGTGGCTTGGCGTCAGACGGCGGAATTTGTCTCCCGTTTTCTCACCAAGGGCCGTATGGCCGTGGTAGAGGGCCGGCTCCAGCTGCGTGACTGGACCGACCGGGACGGCAACAAGCGCCGCACTGCCGAGGTGGTGGCCGACAACGTGTATTTTGGCGACTCCAAGCGGGACGCCGAGGGCGGCGGATACAGCGCACCCTCCGGCGGCTACGGCACGCCCGGCGGCTATGCGCCCCCCGCGGCCCCTGTTGGCGGCGGCTATTCCGCCCCTGCCGGCGGCGACCAGTTTGCCGAACTCACTGAGGATGACGGCGAATTGCCCTTCTAAACCGAACACAGCGGCGGATGCCGCATCATTAAACAAGCCGGACTATAGGCCCGGAACAAGGGAGGTTTTCCAGTTATGGCTATGGATAGAGAGCGCCCCCGCGGCCGCAAGCGCCGCAAGGTCTGCACCTTCTGTGTGGACAAGGTGGAGCACATCGACTATAAGGACGCCGTGAAGCTGCGTCGGTTCCTGTCCGAGCGGAGCAAGATCCTGCCCCGCCGCACCACCGGCACCTGCGCCATGCATCAGCGTCAGCTCACTGAGGCCATCAAGCGTGCTCGTCAGATCGCGCTGCTGCCCTTCGTGACCGACTAATAGCGTCATTGAACAGCCGGGCCAATGGCCCGGCTGTTTCTTTTTGCTCTGACCATCCTCCAGTACCTCTGCAGGGGCCGATGCCCACATCGGCCCGTCTCTTCCCTCCCGAAACACCTTGACAGCCCGTCCCGGTTGTCATAGAATATTCCCGATGCAAACATCCCGGTGTTTTGTCAAAACCGGAGGTATTACATACAAATCAGACGAAGGAGAACAGACCTGTGATCGAACTGAAACACTTATCCAAGGTCTTTCCCACGGCGGACGGGGACTTTGAGGCCCTGTCGGATATCAACCTGACCATTGGGGACGGGGATATCTTTGGTATCGTCGGCATGAGCGGCGCGGGTAAATCCACCCTGGTGCGCTGCATCAACCTGCTGGAGCGACCCACCCAGGGAGAGGTCCTCATCGACGGAGAGAACCTGATGGAACTCTCCCCTGCCCGTCTGCGCCAGACCCGCCGGTCCATCAGCATGATCTTCCAGCAGTTTAACCTGCTGATGCAGCGGACCTGCCTGAAGAACATCTGCTTCCCCATGGAGATCGCCGGTGTTCCGGCGGCGGAGGCCAAAAAGCGAGCCCTGGAGTACCTGGATATCGTGGGCCTGCCTGACAAGGCCAATGCCTACCCCGCTCAGCTGTCCGGCGGCCAGAAGCAGCGCATTGCCATTGCCCGCGCTCTGGCTTCCAACCCCAAGATGCTGCTGTGCGATGAGGCCACCTCCGCTCTGGACCCCACCACCACCCGCTCCATCCTGAAGCTGATCCAGGATATCAATAAGCGCCTTGGCATCACTGTGGTGGTCATCACCCACGAAATGGCGGTGGTGGAGGAGATCTGCACCCATGTGGCCATTCTGGACCACGGCCATATGGTGGAGACCGGCACCGTGGAGGAGGTCTTCTCCAACCCCAAGACCGAGGCCGGCCGCAAGCTGGTGTTCCCCGAGGGCGCCCATATCGACCAGTTCCCCGTGGCCAGCGTGGTGCGGGTGGTGTTCAACGGCGGCTCCTCCTATGAGCCTCTCATCGCCTCTCTGGCCATCGACTGTGGGGTCAAGGTCAACATTCTGGGTGCCGATACCCGCAACGTGAACGGCAAGGCCTTCGGCTCCATGCTGCTTGGCCTGCCTGAGGACAAAACCGAGGCCGCTAAGGCCATGAACTATCTGCGCGCCCAGAAGGACGTGACTGTGGAGGAGGTGCCTGATTACCATGGCTGATCTGCTGCAAAATGAAGAGGTCCTCCGTCTGCTGGAGCTGAGCAAAAACGGCCTGCTCTTTGCCATTTGGGAGACTCTGTATGTAACGGTGATCTCCACCTTCTTTGCCTATGTCATCGGTCTGCCCCTGGGTGTCATCGCCGTGGTGGGTGAGCCCAATGGCGTGCTGCCCCTGCCCCGTCCGGTGATGGCGGTGCTGAATTTTGTGATCAACATTCTGCGTTCGGTGCCCTTCCTCATCCTGATGGTGGTGGTTATTCCCCTGTCCCGGCTGATCCTGGGCACCTCTATCGGCACGGTGGCCACCATTGTGCCTCTAATCGTGGCTGCCTTCCCCTTTGTGGCCCGACTGGTGGAGGCCTCTCTCCGTGAGGTGGACAGCGGCGTGGTGGAGGCCGCCCAGTCCATGGGCTGCTCTCCCTTCCAGATCATCACCAAGGTGATCCTGCCTGAGAGCCGTCCCTCCCTGATCTCCGGCTTCACCACCGCCTTCATCACCATCCTCAGCTACGGCGCCATGGCGGGCGCCATCGGCGGCGGCGGTCTGGGCTCCATGGCCCTGAATCTGGGCTACCAGCGCCGGATGAATATCATCCTGTGGGTGTCTGTGGTGGTGCTGGTCATTCTGGTGCAGATCTTCCAGTCCATCGGTACCCGGGCCTCTGTCCGGCTGGATAAGCGTATCCGCAGCACAGACCGGAAGAAGAAGCTCAAGACCAACCGGGCGGAAAAGTCCGGAATCCAATAATCATCTGTTTGGACGGGGTGCGCAAACTTTTTGGTATGCGCACCCCGTTCTTTTGTCGAAACTGTCTACTTGACGAATGAGTGAGGGAGGCATATACTAAATGCAACCCAAAGGGAACTGAATAACGCCCCTCAAACGCAATGAAGAGAAGAGTAACCAGAAAGATACGGCACAGAGAGCCCGGTATGGTGGGAACGGGTACGGAAGGTTTTGGTGAAGATGGTCTTGGAGCGGCGCACCGACTACCGTTTGGTATAGGCTGCGACGGGAGCGCCCGTCAGCGCGCAGGAGTATGACTGTACTCCATAAGGCCCCTGTCGTGAGGCAGAGGTGAAACAAGGTGGTACCACGAAGCGGAAAGCTCTCGTCCTTGAACATTCTTCAAGGGCGTTTTTTTGTACTCTGATTTGGGTAACACCTGTGAACATGAAAAGGAGAAATGTACCATGAAGAAGCTTGTCTCTCTGCTCCTGACCGGCGCTCTGTCTTTCGGCCTGCTGGCCGGCTGCGGCGGCGGCAACTCCGGCTCCGCCAACACCCCCGCCGGTAATTCCGAGACCCCCTCCGGCAACTCCGAGACCCCCGCTGTGGAGAACACCGCCTCTCTGGAGGGCACCACCATCAAGGTCGGCGCCACTCCCGCCCCCCACGCTGAGATCCTGGAGATAGCCAAGGGCATCCTGGCTGAGCAGGGCATCACCCTGGAGATCGTGGAGTTCAACGACTACATCCAGCCCAACCTGGCGGTGGAGAGCGGTGAGCTGGACGCCAACTACTTCCAGCACATCACCTACATGAACGAGTTCAACGTCAGTGACGGCACCCACCTGGTCAGCGCCGCCGAGATCCACTACGAGCCCTTCGGCCTGTATGCCGGCAAGACCGCCAGCATCGACGAACTGGCTGACGGCGCTCAGATCGCCGTGCCCAACGACACCACCAACGAGGCCCGCGCCCTGCTCCTGCTCCAGCAGGAGGGCCTGATCACCCTGAAGGAGGGTGCCGGCATCACCGCCACCAAGGCCGACATCGCCGAGAACCCCAAGAATCTGGACATCGTGGAGCTGGAAGCCAGCCAGCTGCCCGTCCGTCTGGGCGATGTGGATATGGCCGTCATCAACGGCAACTATGCCATCGACGCCGGCCTGAAGGTTTCCGATGCTCTGGCCGTTGAGTCCGCCGACGGCGAGGCCGCCCAGGCTTACGTCAACGTGCTGGCCGTCAAGGAGGGCCACGAGAACGATCCCGCCATCCAGGCTCTGGTGGAGGCCCTCAAGAGCGACGAGGTCAAGACCTTTATGGATGAGACCTACGAGGGCGCCGTTGTCCCCATGTTCTAATCTTTCCAGCATCTAAGCAAGGCCCGCCGGATGGCGGGCCTTGCTTATTGTCCAAAATTCCTATTGAATTCGTGGGATTTATGTGGTATGCTGATAGCAACCTGAGAAAAATGATGGGAGGCAATCTACCATGAAAATCGCCCATTCCATTCCTGAATTGATTGGCAATACCCCCCTGCTCCGTCTGGAGCGCTTTGCCCCCGGCGGCGGTATCCTGGGCAAGCTGGAGAGCTTTAATCCCCTGTCCTCCGCCAAGGACCGTGCGGGACTGTATATGATCCGGGCCGCTGAGGAAGCCGGCCTGCTGAAGCCGGGTGCCACCATCGTGGAGCCCACCAGCGGCAATACCGGCGTGGCCCTGGCCTATATCGGCCGCCAGCGGGGCTATCAGGTGGTGCTCACCATGCCTGAGACCATGAGCCAGGAGCGCCGCTCCCTGCTGTCCGCTCTGGGGGCAGAGCTGGTACTCACGGAGGGTGCTAAGGGCATGAGCGGTGCCATTGCCAAGGCCAAGGAGCTGCTGGAGGCCGACCCCTCCGCCTGGATGCCCGACCAGTTTAACAACCCCGCCAACGCCAAGGCCCATTATGAGACCACCGGCCCTGAGATCTGGCGGGATACCGATGGCACGGTGGACGTGTTGGTGGCCGGCGTAGGTTCCGGCGGCACCATCACCGGCGCGGGCCGTTTCCTGAAGGAGCAGAATCCCAACATCAAGGTCGTGGCGGTGGAACCCGCCGAGTCCGCCGTTCTGTCCGGCGGCCAGCCCGGCCCCCACAAGATCCAGGGCATCGGTGCCGGCTTCGTCCCTGGTACCCTGGATATGGGGGTGATAGACGAGGTCCTCCCCGTCCCCGGCGCAGAGGCCATTGCCTCCGCCAAGGAACTTGCCCGGGCCGAGGGTATTCTGGTGGGCATCTCCTCCGGTGCTGCCGCCTGGGCGGCCCGGGAGCTGTCCAAGCGGCCCGACTTCCAGGGCAAGACCATCGTAGCCGTTCTGCCCGACACCGGCGAGCGCTACCTCTCCACCGGCATCTACGCATAAAAAAGAAAGGACGCTGCTCACGCAGCGTCCTTTTTTCTTTCCTCAGCGTTTTGGAACCCCCAGCAGCCACAGGGCTGCGCCAGGGATGGCGCATATCTGAAGGCGGAGCACAAGGAATACCAACTGGCGATTCATGAGCCATATATACGCCGGGATCTGAGGAACTTCTACCAGCGCATCATAGGGCACGCCCAATGCGGTCTGGATCACCTGGATCAGTCCCACCACCAGCGGCGGAAGCAGCAGCACCACATATACCGCCATCAGAAGCAACACACCCCGCCGGGCCCAGGCCATCCACGTCCGCTCTTCCGGCGGCCGGATCACCCGCAGCAGCCACAGCCCCTGAAGAGCGCACCAGCCCAATATCAGCCATAAGGCGGGCCTCAGCAAACCGTTGGTAAGGGCGGTCACCAGCACCGCCCCTACATTGCCACGCTTTAGCATCTCATTCAGCCACGGTGCAGGAAGCGTCAGCAGCAGAAAAATCGCCGCCAGGGTCAGACAGCCCACTGCCAGCCGCTTGGCCTCCCGCTGCTTGTCCTGCTCCACAGGCAGGCCGTACAGCACCTGATTTACATCAGTCTCCAGCGCCTGGGCGATCCTGACCAGCATCTCAATGTCCGGCCCGCTCCTGCCCGTCTCGTAGTTAGACACCGTCTGTCGGGTAACAAATAGAGCTTGCGCCAGTTCCTCCTGGGTCATGCCCTTTTTCTCCCGCAGCGTCCTGATGTTCTTTCCAATATCCCGCATATCCGCTCACCTCGTCTACAGGATAAGCCGGACCTTCGGATTTGTCACGCAAAGAACCTTTTACATAGGAACTCAGTCGGCGTTTTCGCAACTCTCCGGACACTTCTCCTGATGCCGGCGGACCAGATCGGCCAGGGTCACATGATCCACCACCCCGGATACCGCAGCCTGGATCTCCCTCCAAATCTCCACGGTAACGCACCTGTCTGCCCGTCCGCACCGGCACACATCGTCGGCATCGGCACAACTCACCGGAGCCAGATTACCCTCCAGCACCCGCAGGATCTCGCCTACCGTGTATTCCTCCGGCTCCCGGGTCAACAGGTAGCCGCCGCCGGCGCCCCGCACCGAGCGCACCAGACCAGCCCGAGAGAGCTGGGTCACAATCTGCTCCAAATATTTGTCGGAAATATCCTGCCGCTGGGCCACATCCCGCAGAGGCACCGCAGTACCGTGGCTATGGAGCGCCACGTCCAGCATCAGCCGCAGGGCATATCGTCCCTTGGTAGAAATTTTCATACGATCCCTCCTGACTTTTCAAATATAATACCATAATACTGGTAGGATTTCAAGCAAAATTTCCCCTTGACTTTCGCACCAAAAAGTGCTAAAGTCTCTTTCAAAGGAAGGAGCGTGCCCGTCATGCTGAAGCGTACCGGTTATGGATACGGCTATTACCGCTGCTATTTTGCCAGCGGTGTTTCTGCCTGCCCATAACCGGCTGACCGGGTTTCGTTCTGATAACGGACGGAAAAGATCCGCAGCTGCCTTTGGGCGGCTGCGGATCTTTTGTATTTGGAAAGGAGAACACATATGGTCGTTATTATGAAGCGGGGCTTTACCCCCGAGGAACTGGAAAAAGCCATCCTCACCATGGAGGAGGGCGGCGTCAAGGTCATGGTGTCCAAAGGCGCTGAGACCACCATTTTGGGTGCCGAAGGCAATGCCGACGGCATTGACCAGGAGAAGCTGTCCCTGCTGCCCGGCGTGGACCGGGTGATGCGGGTCACCGAGCCCTATAAGAAGGCCAACCGGAAGTACCACCCGGAGGATACGATCATCGACCTGGTGGGCGGCGCTCTGGTGGGCGGCGAGAAGCTGGCCGTCATTGCCGGTCCCTGCTCGGTGGAGAGTGAGGAGCAGATCGTGGGCGTGGCCCAGGCCGTCCAGGCCGCCGGAGCCGCCGCCCTGCGTGGAGGCGCCTTCAAGCCCCGCACCTCCCCCTACTCCTTCCAGGGCATGGGCAATGACGGCATCCGGCTGCTTCAGGAGGCCCGCGCAGTCACCGGCCTGCCCATCGTCACCGAGATCATGTCCACCGACAACGTGGAGATGTTCGAGATGTGTGTGGACGTGATCCAGGTGGGTGCCCGGAATATGCAGAACTTCGACCTTCTGAAGCAGCTGGGCAAGACCACCAAGCCCATTCTGCTCAAGCGCGGTCTCTCCTCCACCATCGAGGAGTGGCTCATGTCCGCCGAGTACATCATGGCCGGCGGCAACGAAAAGGTCATCCTGTGTGAGCGGGGCATCCGCACCTTCGAGACCTTCACCCGCAATACTCTGGATCTGTCGGCAGTGCTGGCGGTGAAGCAGCTGTCCCACCTGCCGGTGGTGGTGGACCCCTCCCACGCCTGCGGCAAAGCCTGGATGGTGGAGCGGATGAGTATGGCGGCCCTGGCTGCCGGGGCCGACGGCCTCATTGTGGAGGTCCATAACGATCCTCCCCATGCCCTCTGTGACGGGGCCCAGTCCATCACCCCCGCCCAGTTTGACGCTCTGATGGACAAGCTGCGTACCCTGGCCCCCTGCGTGGGCCGTACCCTGTAAAAAGGAGAGTCCCGGTATGAAAAAAACACTTGTTATCGTGGGTCTCGGTTTAATCGGCGGCTCCATGGCTCTGGCCCTGAAGGGCTTTGAGGACTATGAGATCGTAGGCGTGGACGTGTCTCAGCCCACCCTGCGCTACGCCAGCGAACACGGCGTGGGCGACCGGGTCACCGAGTACGCCGCCGATGTGATCCCCCAGGCCGATGTGGTGGCTCTGGCCCTTCATCCCCAGGGCATCCTGGACTTTCTGCACACCTACAAAGACCAGTTCAAGCCCGGCGCACTGGTGTGGGACGTATGCGGCGTTAAGTCGGCCATTCTGGAGGGAGCAAACTGTCTGCCCGACACGGTGGACTTCATTGGCTGCCATCCTATGGCTGGTACTGAGTTCTCCGGCGTGGAACACGCCTTTGCCGAGCTGTTTCAGGGCTCTCACTTCCTGCTGATCCCCCGGGAAACCAGCCAGCCGGAGCACCTGGCCCTGTTGGAACGTCTGGCCGCCTATATGGGCTGCAAGGACGTCCATCGCACCACCGCCCAGGCTCACGATGCCCTCATCGCCTATACCAGCCAGGTGATGCACATTATCGCCGTGGCGGTGTGTGATGACCCCACCCTCTTTGACTGCAAGGGCTACGAAGGCTCCTCCTTTCGTGGCTGTACCCGGGTGGCCGCTCTGGATGTGGGACTGTGGACCCAGCTTTTCTCCCTCAACCAGCCCGCTCTGCTGGAGGTACTGGACCGGCTCATCGGCAATCTTCAGTCCTACCGGGAGGTGCTGGCCACCGGCGACCGGAAGGCCCTGGCAGAGAAGCTGGCCTTCTCCGCCGCCCGCAAGCGGCAGATGGACCTGCCCGGTCCTGATCTGCTGGAGTAAATCAAAAGGACGTGCCTTTGAGGCACGTCCTTTTTGATTATTGATATTGAAAGATATTCATATCCTCCAGAGTCAGATCCTGGTCGTAGGGATTGATGAGCTGGTTGACGGTCTCCAGCGTCTCCTCCGGGTAGAGCTGATAGCAGTATTGGCCCCAGCCGGGATAGTAGGTATTTCCGTCTCCAGTGAGGGTAGCACTGGTCATGCCGTTCTCAAAGTCAAAGCCCAGAGCAGGCTCCGCAAACCATAGCATCTCACCAAACTCCAGGTTGGTGTTCACATACTCCAGGAAGATCTCGATATAGCGGTTAATCTTCTGGGGGTTAGACAGCGCTTTTTTCAGAATGGTGCCGATCAGCTGCTGCTGGGTCCTGGTACGCCCAATGTCGTTGTCCGGATAGGCGGAGTAGATGTTGTTGGGATAGGTGCCAGGACCATCGGAGTTTTTCCGGCACCGGGCCACGTTAAGCACGTCCTGCCCGTCCAGATGCTGGAGGCCCGGCTCATAGTGGATGTGCAGATCCTGGGTGGGATCGTCGTAGGCCATGTGGACGGGCACGTTGAACTCAATACCCCCCAACTCATCCACCAGCTCCTTGAATCCATCCATGTTGACTCCCACATAGAAGTCAATGGGGATACCCAGCATATCGGAAATGGTATCCCGCAGAACCTCGATCCCCTGCTGGTAGACCGCGTTCAGCTTGCCGCTCTCCACCAGGGTATCTCTGGGGATGGATACCATGCCCACCGTCTGCGCCACCGTATCGTAGGTACAGACGATCATAGTATCGGCATTGCTGCCCACCTGGTCCTTGGCCACCAGCAGAAAGGTATAGGTATAAGGTTTCCTCTGCCGGCCTGTGGTGGGCTCAGCACTGGTCCCCGGCTGAGCAGGTTCCGGCGTGGGCTCCGCCGCCATTTCCGGCTCCTTGGCCAGCAGCTTGTAGACGCAGAACAGCGTCACGATCAAAGCTGAGATGACCACAAGGATTCCATAAAAAATCTTCGCCGCCCGCCGTGCCGGGGAAGTCCGGCGGCGACGTTTCTTTCGGTGTGTCTGGGCCACTGAGGCGCGCCCCTTTCTCCAATCGCATTATGTCAACAAACAGTATCAGTATAGAGGAGAATGGCCCATCTGGCAAGTGTTTGCCGCAAATTTTTATCAAGTTGTCAGATTCTCCCCTCCCAGTGGAAAGACAGTGCCCGCCGTCAGCAGCTTTTCCCGCAGATCCGCCCGGTAGTCAGGCTGTGCCGGGTCCAGGCTGTTGATCACCACCCCGTCGCTGCCCGCTCGGGCAGTGGAGTGGATATACCTTCCCTCCCCCAGATAGAGGGCGATGTGCCCCGGAAAATAGAGCAGATCGGCAGGCCGGCAGGCCTCCAGAGGAATGGGCCGGACCGGGTACCCCGGCACAATGCGAGCATCCCGGTAGAGGAGCACTCCACTGAAAAACCAGGACATAAAAGTAAGCCCCGAACAGTCGATTCCCATGGGGGACTTTCCGCCCCAGCGGTACTGGGTGCCCAGATAGCTCCTGGCCCGCTCCACCACCCTGGCCCGGAGCTGTTCCTCCGGCAAATCACAGGGTTTAGCGCAATATTCCTCCAGGAAACTACCTTTTGTATAGCCTTTGCGTCCATCTGGCAGTTCAATCAGCCGCCAGCCCTCGGGAACAGCTTCCTCTATGGCAGCGGTCAGACTGCCCCGGGGCAGGGTAGTCAGCACCGGCCGCTCCACTTCCGGCCCGGCCAGTACATCGGCAAAGGGCGCGGTCACCACCATCTTCCCCTGAAGGGGCCATTCCCCCGCCGGGGCCAGCTGCTCCCGCCGCACCCAGCCGGAATAGCCGTAGTGGGTACGGACCCGCCACCAATCCCCCTGGGCTTCCTCCGGTCCATAGACCGGCCAACCCATCAGGATCTCATCTACCCGCTCTTTCTCCCCACCCGGTCCCGCATGAAGGGGGCAGAGGGGAACTGCTGCAACATATATCATAGGCCCTCGCAATCTCCACCCATTTGTGGTATGCTGAATGTACGGTTTATGGGACAGTAAATGTGATAGTCTAACCGGTAACACGGCAATAAAGGGGGTCGCTTCCATGCCGAAAAGCGCCAATCAAAAGTTGAAACTGCTCTGTCTGTGCAAGCTGTTGTGGGAGAGCACCGACGAGGAGCACACCCTTACCGTCCCTGAAATCATCTCCCGTCTGGAGGAGTGGGACATCAAGGCCGAACGGAAGAGCATCTACTCCGATATGGAAGCCCTGCGCCAGTTTGGGCTGGATGTGCAGTGCCGGAAGGGCCGCTCGCCGGGCTGGTTTTTGGGGGAGCGCCCCTTCCAGCTGGCGGAGCTGAAGCTGCTGGTGGACGCGGTCCAATCCTCCCGCTTCATCACCCAGCGGAAGAGCAGCCAGCTGATCCACAAGCTGGAGTCCCAGGCCAGCATCCACCATGCCCGTCAGCTCCAGCGCCAGGTCTATGTGGACCGTCGGGTAAAGACCATGAACGAGAGCATCTATTACACCATCGACAAGCTCCATACCGCCATTGCAAACCGGAAAACTGTGACTTTTCTCTACTTTGAGTATAACGTCCGCAAGGAAAAGGTGTTCCGCCATGATGGCCGCCGATACACCGTCTCCCCTGCCGGTCTGATCTGGGACAACGAGAATTACTATCTGGCCGGCTATGACCACCGCTCCAAGGAACTGCGCCACTATCGGGTGGACAAAATGGCCGATCTGGCCGTCACCTGCCTGCCCCTCACCGGGGTGCCGGAACACTTTGATATGGCAGCCTATGCGGGAAAACACTTCGGTATGTTCTCCGGCCGGGAGGGACAGGTCACCCTGCGCTGCCGCTCCAGCCTGGTGGGCGTGGTGCTGGACCGCTTCGGCCTGGATGCCATTCTGGTGCCTGACGGAGAGGATCATTTTACCGTTACCGTCTCTGCTGTGGTCAGCCCCCAGTTTTTAGGCTGGCTCTTCGGCCTGGGGGATGGGGTGCAGCTGCTCCGGCCCCAGTGGGCGGTGGAGGCCCTTCAGCAGCAGCTTTCTGCGGTAACCGGACTGTACCAGAGCTGACTCAGCTCCAGCTCTCCCATACCTCCGGGCAGTAACCCACGGTGGCCTGCTTGCCGTTGCGCACGATGGGGGTCTTGAGCAGCTTGGGGTTGTCCAGCAGCTTGTCCACCTTGTCGGCGTCATAGGCCAGATAGTTGAGCAGGGCGGCGTCCGGATGCTTCTGATCAATGAGGTTATTCAGTCCCACCGCATTGACCACGCTTTTCAGCTCCCCGGCGCTCATACCGTACTTACCCAGATCCACCGCCTGGAACTTGATGCGTCGCTCCTTGAACCAGCGCTCCGCTTTTTTCGTGTCAAAGCATTTGTTCTTTCCAAAAATCTGAATGTTCATGGCTTACTCTCCTATATAGGTGAACCGGGGGCCCTGATAGCCGTCCCGCTCCAAAATCTCATTCCACATGGCCGCCGGCCGCACCCAGATGCCCCGCTCCCCATAGAGGGCCTGATAGACCACCATGGGCTCCAGAGTCTCCGAATGGCGGGCCACATAGAGCAACTGATATTCGTTGCCCTTAAAGTGGCGGTAACGGCCAGGCCGCAGTTGCGCCTCTTCCATTCATTCCACGCTCCTTTCCATTTTCTTCGGTATTGTATCATATCTGCACCTCCAGAACAACCAAGGGAAACCCTGTCGCAAAATAATGGTATACTTTCCCCGGTTTGCGTGGTATAATACAGATGCTAATTATGGCTTTATGCGCAATATTGCGCTTTGAATAAGGCAAGGACACAGCATGGATAGAGGCGCCAGGCGGTGCATGGCCGTTCCCTTTTTCCGGCGAGGCAGGGCCGGAAAGAGCGGAATACCACCGCTTTTCTTTTTGTGCGCTCAGATCCGGACCGTGCCCACTGATAAATACGAAAAACGGATTGATTGTAAAGGAGTGTAGTAAGACTTTTATGGCTGAAAAACTGAAAATCATTTCTCTGGGTGGTCTGAACGAGATCGGCAAAAACCTGACCGTCTATGAATACGGCGGGGATATGATCATCGTGGACGTAGGTATGGGCTTCCCGGATGACGATATGTACGGCATTGACGTAGTCATCCCCGACTTTTCCTACTTGATCAAGAACAAGGACCGTATTCGGGGTATCTTCCTGACCCACGGTCACGAGGACCACATCGGTTCCATCCCCTATCTTCTGCGGGATGTGAACGTCCCCATCTACGCCACCCGGATGACGGCCGGCCTGGTGAAGCTGAAGCTGGAGGAGCACCGTCTTGTGAACAAGACCAAGCTCATCACCTGTGAAGCGGGCGAGACCGTGAAGGCGGGCAAGTTCACCGTGGAGTTTATCCACGTGAACCATTCCATCGCCGACGCCTGCGGCTTTGCCATCAAGTGCGCCGTGGGTACCGTCATCCATACCGGTGACTTCAAGATCGACCCCACCCCCATCCAGGGTGGTATGATCGACCTGGGCCGTCTGGGGCAGTTGGGCAAGGAGGGCGTTCTGGCCCTGTTGGCCGACTCCACCAATGTGGAGCGTCCCGGCTTCACCAAGAGCGAGCGCAGCGTAGGCGATTCCTTCGACGCTCTGTTCCGGGGCTGTGAGCAGCGCATCATTATCACCACCTTTGCCTCCAATGTGGACCGCATCCAGCAAATCATTGATGTAGCCGCCCGGTATGGCCGCAAGGTGGCGGTGACCGGCCGCTCCATGGAGAACGCCATGAAGGTGTCCACCGAGCTGGGCTATATGAAGATTCCCGACGGCGTGCTGGTGGATCTGGCTCACATCAAGAGCCTGCCCAAGAACAAGATCTGCATCATCACCACCGGCAGCCAGGGCGAGACCATGTCGGCCCTCACCCGTATGGCCTTCAACACCCACCGCCAGGTGGATATCCAGGCCGGTGACCGGGTGATTCTCTCCGCCTCCGCCATTCCCGGCAATGAAAATGCCATTGGCAGCGTGATCAACGAGCTCTACCGCAAAGACGCCGAAGTGGTGAACGAGCGGGAGCGTGCCCTCCATGTGTCGGGCCACGCCTGTCAGGAGGAGCTGAAGATCATCCACGCTCTGGTGAAGCCCAAATTCTTCATCCCCGTTCACGGCGAGCAGCGGATGCTGAAGATCCACGCCAAGCTAGCCCAGCAGATGGGCATGAACCCCAAGAATATCATCATCAGCGACATCGGCAAGGTCATCGAGCTGACTCCCAACTCCGCCAAGATCAACGGCACTGTGCCCGCCGGTCGGGTATTCGTGGACGGCTATGGCGTGGGCGATGTGGGCAGCGTGGTGCTGCGGGACCGCAAGCATCTGGCCGAGGACGGCATGATCGTGGTGGTGGTGTCCATGTCCGGGGAGGACGGCTCCGTGGTGTCTGGCCCCGATATCATTACCCGCGGCTTTGTCTATGTGAAGGAGTCCGAGGGTCTGATGGAGGAACTGCGGAAGGTGGCCATTACGGCGCTGGAGAACTGCCAGCGGGACAGTCTCACCGACTGGGCCGCCATCAAGTCGGAGATCAAAAACTCCATGTCCAACTTCCTGTACAAGAAAACCAAGCGCAACCCCATGATCCTCCCGGTCATTATGGAGGTCTGATGCAAACAATGAAAGCGGCTGCCGCAGATGCGGCAGCCGCTTTTTTATATAAAAAACGGGTCCGCTGCCATTGGCAGCGGACCCTTGTGCTTGTCAAAACTTACTTCAGGTTGAAGAAAGCGTCCTTGCCCAGGTACTGAGCCACATCGCCCAGCAATCCCACAGAAAGCTGTAGCTTTCTGCGGGGGCCCAAAACGCTTGTACGGCGCAAAGCGCCGCCCCATCCATGATGGGGCCCAGGAGGAGCCGGGCGATACAAAAAACGGGGCCGCTGCCATTGGCAGCGGCCCCGTTGTGCTTGTCGAAACTTACTTCAGGTTGAAGAAAGCGTCCTTGCCCAGGTACTGAGCCACATCGCCCAGTTCCTCCTCGATGCGGAGCAGCTGGTTGTACTTGGCCACACGGTCGGTGCGGCTGGGAGCGCCGGTCTTGATCTGGCCAGCGTTCAGAGCCACAGCGATGTCGGCAATGGTGGCGTCCTCGGTCTCGCCGGAGCGGTGAGACACGATGGCGGTGTAGCCGGCGCGGTTGGCCATCTGGATGGCGTCCAGGGTCTCGGTCAGGGTGCCGATCTGGTTGACCTTGATCAGGATGGAGTTGGCAACCTTCTTCTCAATGCCGGTAGCCAGACGGGTGACGTTGGTGACGAACAGGTCGTCGCCCACCAGCTGCACCTTGTCGCCGATGGCCTTGGTCAGCATAGCCCAGCCTTCCCAGTCGGTCTCGGCCATGCCGTCCTCCAGGGAGATGATGGGGTAGGTCTCGGCAAACTTCTTCCACATATTGACCAGCTGCTGCTGAGTCATCTTCTTGCCGGACTTGGGCTGGATATAGCACTTCTCTTCCTCGTTCCACCACTCGGAAGAAGCGGCGTCGATGGCGATCATGAAGTCCTCGCCGGGCTTGAAGCCGGCCTCCTCGATGGCCTTCACGATGACCTTCAGAGCGTCCTCGTCCTTCTTCAGGTTGGGAGCGTAGCCGCCCTCGTCGCCCACGCCGGCGGCAGGAGTGCCGTTCTCCTTCAGGGTGGTCTTCAGCTTGTGGAAGACCTCGGCGCACATCCGCAGAGCCTCACGGAAGCAGCAGGCGCCCACGGGCATGATCATGAACTCCTGGATCTCCACGTTGTTGGTGGCGTGAGCGCCGCCGTTGAGGATGTTCATCATAGGCACGGGCAGAACCTTGGCGTTGACGCCGCCAATGTAGTTGTACAGGGAGGTGCCCAGGCTCTCGGCAGCAGCCTTGGCGCAGGCCAGGGAAGCGCCCAGGATGGCGTTGGCGCCCAGCTTGGTCTTGTTGGGGGTGCCGTCCAGAGCGATGAGAGCCTTATCGATAGCGGTCTGGTCCAGCACGTTCATGCCCACCAGGCACTCGGCGATCTCGGTGTTGACGTTCTTCACAGCGGTGAGGACGCCCTTGCCCAGGTAACGGCTCTTGTCGCCGTCGCGGAGCTCACAGGCCTCATAGATGCCGGTAGAAGCGCCGGAGGGCACAGCAGCGCGGCCCACGGTGCCGTCTTCCAGATAAACCTCAACCTCAACGGTGGGGTTGCCGCGGCTGTCCAGGATCTCACGGCCCAGAACGTCAACGATCTCGATGATCTGCTTCATGGTAAAAAACTCCTTTCGTATTGGCGGCGGGGGATGACCCCCGCCATACAGGGGTATCGGATTGTGGGGGGCGGGCCTTCGGCCCGCCGGGTCAATATTTGGTACGGCGGAACTTCCGCCGGATACCGCTTAGTTGAGGATCAGAGTTTCGCCATCCATCTCTGCGGGCTTCTCCAGGCACCCCACGCGGCAGGCCGCGCGGGGACCCCGGATCTTTTTATCTGCTCGGGGCAAGTGAATTGCCCCGGCATCAAGCTTTTGGCCTTCGGCCAAAACGCTTGGACGGCGCAAGCGCCGCCCGCCTCCGGCGGGGATGGGCCTTGAAAAGCCCTTAGTTCAGAATCAAGGTTTCGCCATCCATCTCTGCGGGCTTTTCCAGGCCCATCAGATCCAGCATGGTGGGGGCGATGTCGGCCAGGCGGCCGTCCCGCAGCTTCACGTCGGCGCCCACGATGTAGAAGGGCACCAGATTGGTAGTGTGGGCGGTGTAGGGAGTGACCCCGTCGTCGTCCAGCATCCGGTCGGCGTTGCCGTGGTCGGCGGTGATGAGGGTCACGCCGCCCATCTTGGTGGTGGCCTCCACCACCTTGCCCACGCCCTCGTCCACGGCCTCCACGGCCTTCACAGCGGCGTCAAACACGCCGGTGTGACCCACCATGTCGCAGTTGGCGAAGTTGAGGATGATGACGTCGTACTTGCCGCTCTCGATGCGCTTAACGGCCTCCTCGGTGACCTCGGGTGCACTCATCTCGGGCTGCAGGTCATAGGTGGCCACCTTGGGAGAGGGGATCAGGCACCGATCCTCGCCAGGGAAGACCTGCTCGGCGCCGCCGTTGAAGAAGAAGGTCACATGGGCGTACTTCTCAGTCTCGGCGATGCGCAGCTGGGTGTAGCCCTGGCGGGCAATATACTCGCCAAAGATGTTCTCCAGCTCCCGGTGGGGGAAGGCAATGAGCACATTGGGCATGGTAGCGTCGTACTCGGTGGTGCAGACGTAAGTCACGGGGAAGTAACCCTTCTTCCGCTCCACGTCGGTGAAGGCGGGGTCCACAAAGCAGCGGGTGATCTCCCGGGCCCGGTCGGGGCGGAAGTTCATGAAGATGATGGAGTCGCCCTCCTTCACCTTGCCCTCCTTGGTGCACACGATGGGCTCCACGAACTCGTCGGTGACGCCGGCATCATAGGACTTCTGTACACCGTCCACAGGATCGGCGTTCTCAGTGCCCACACCCAGCACGATGGCGTCATAGGCCCGCTGCAGGCGGTCCCAGCGCTTATCGCGGTCCATGGCGTAGAAGCGGCCCATAACGGTGGCCACCTGGCCCACGCCCAGCTCCTTGCACTTGTTCGCCAGCTGCTCCACGTACTCCTTGCCGGAGGCGGGGGGCACGTCACGGCCATCCAGGAAGCAGTGGACGAACACCTTGTGCAGGCCGCGCTTCTTGGCCATCTCCAGCAGGGCGAAGATGTGGGTGATGTGGCTGTGGACGCCGCCGTCGGACAGCAGGCCGAACACGTGCAGTGCGCCGTCCCGCTCCTTGCAGTCGTCCATAGCCTCGATATAGGCCTCATTCTCAAAGAAGGTGCCGTCCTGAATGGACTTGGTGATCCGGGGCAGGTCCTGGAACACCACCCGGCCTGCGCCGATGTTGGTGTGACCCACCTCGGAGTTACCCATCTGTCCCTCAGGCAGGCCCACATCCATGCCGGAAGCCGCCAGCTTGCAGCCGGGGTTCTCGGCAAAGATCTTGTCCAGATTGGGGGTGTGGGCGGCGGCGATGGCGTTGCCGGTCTTGTCGCCCCGCAGGCCGAAGCCGTCCATGATAATGAGGGTAGTCGGTGTTTTACTCATAGTTTACCTCTGTTCTCTGCACAAAAGCGGGGGCTTATTCCTGATTGGCAGCGTTGATGATCTGCACGAAGTCGGGGGCCTTCAGGGAAGCGCCGCCGATGAGGCCGCCGTCCACGTCGGGCTGAGCCAGCAGCTCCTGGGCGTTCTTGGCATTCATGGAGCCGCCGTACTGGATGGTGACGGAGCGGGCCACGCGGGCGCCGTACAGCTTGCGGATGACGGCACGGATGGCCTCGCACACCTCGTTGGCCTGCTCGGCAGTGGCGGTCTTGCCGGTGCCGATGGCCCAGATGGGCTCATAGGCGATGACCACATGACGCATCTTGTCGGCGGGCACACCGGCCAGAGCGGCCTTCACCTGATAGGAGATCAGGTCCATGGTGACACCCAGCTCACGCTGCTCCAGGCTCTCGCCCACGCACACGATGGGGTACAGGCCAGCCTCCAGGGCGGCGTGGACCTTCTTGTTGACGGTGAAGTCGGTCTCATTGTAGTACTGACGGCGCTCGGAGTGGCCGATGATGACGTACTTCACGCCGATCTCCTTGAGCATCTCAGGAGAAACCTCGCCGGTGAAGGCGCCGTGGGACTCATAGTGGCAGGTCTCGGCGCCGATGGCCACGCGGCTCTCCTTGAAGAGGCGCACAGCGGCCTGGAGGTTCACAGAGGGCACGCACAGCACAACCTCGCACCACTTGGGCTTGCCGATGAGGGGCTTGAGCTCCTCAGCAAAGGCGCGGGTCTCGGAGAGGGTCTTGTTCATCTTCCAGTTGCCGGCAATGATGGTCTTGCGATATCTTCTGTTCATGGGTAAATGGGCCCCTTTCTTCAAATCTTCTCTCTTAGGTTTAGACCCGGTTGGGCCTGATGTCACGCTGTAGCAGCGCTTATCTATTTAGGCGTCCAGCAGGCAAGCCACGCCGGGCAGCTCCTTGCCCTCCATAAACTCCAGGGAAGCGCCGCCGCCGGTGGAGATGTGGGTCATCTTATCGGCATAGCCCAGCTGCTGCACAGCGGCAGCGGAGTCGCCGCCGCCAATGATGGTGATGGCGTTGCTGTTGCTCAGGGCCTCGGCCACAGCCTGGGTGCCCTTGGCAAAGGCGGGGAACTCAAACACGCCCATGGGGCCGTTCCAGATCACAGTGCCCGCATCCTTCACGGCGTCAGCGTAGGCGGCGATGGCCTTGGGGCCAATGTCCATGCCCATGCAGTCGTCGGGGATGTTCATGCTGTCCACCAGGATGGGCTCGGCGTCGGCAGAGAACTCCTTGGCGCAGATGGTATCCTCGGGCAGGAGCAGCTTGACGCCCTTCTCCTTGGCCTTCTTCATCATGTCGTTGCAGTAGTCCAGCCAGTCCTCTTCCAGCAGGGACTTGCCGATGGAGCCGCCCTGAGCCTTGAGGAAGGTGTAGGTCATGCCGCCGCCGATGATGATGGTGTCGGCAATCTCCAGCAGGTTGTTGATGACGCCGATCTTGGAGGACACCTTGGAGCCGCCCAGGATAGCCACCAGGGGACGCTTGGGATTGGCCAGAGCGCCACCGATGATCTCCAGCTCCTTCTGGATCAGGAAGCCGGACACGGCGGGCAGGTAGGCAGCCACACCGGCGGTGGAGGCGTGAGCGCGGTGGACGGCGCCGAAGGCGTCGGACACATACACCTCAGCCATATCAGCCATGGCCTTGGCCAGAGCGGGATCGTTCTTGGTCTCACCCTTCTCAAAGCGGGTGTTCTCCAGCAGCAGGATCTGGCCGGGCTGGAGAGCGGCGGCCTTGGCCTGGGCGTCGGGGCCCACCACATCGGAGGCCATGATGACCTCACGGCCCAGCAGCTCGCTCAGGCGCTTGGCCACAGGAGCCAGAGACAGCTTGGCCAGGGACTTCTTCCACTCCTCCTCGGTGATGGAGGCGGGGTCCTTGCCCTTCTCGGCCTGCTTCTTCACATAGGAGTCAAAAGTAGCCACGGGCTTGCCCATATGAGAGCAGGCGATGACGGCGGCATTCTGATCCAGCAGGTACTGGATGGTGGGCAGGGCCGCGCGGATGCGCTTGTCGTCGGTGATGACGCCGCTGCCGTCCTTGGCCATGGGCACGTTAAAGTCGCAGCGCAGCAGTACCTTCTTGCCGGCTACGTCGATGTCTTTTACGGTTTTCTTGTTGTAGTTCATACTATACTAGCTCCTTTCATCTCGCCTTCCCCGGTCAATCCGGGAAAATCCAGTTGTCGCAGGGCTTCGTACGCTAGGATCGCCGCTGAGTTGGAAAGATTGAGGCACCGGGCCTCCGCCCGGATTGGGATACGAATACAGCGCTGGCGGTATTTCTCCCGGAAGGCCTCCGGCAGCCCGGCGGTCTCCTTACCGAAGATGAGATAGCACCCATCCCGGAACGTGGCCTCTGTATAGGGCCTCGGGGCTTTGGAGGTGGCCAGCCAGATATCCTCTGCGCCGGTTTTCTGAAAGAAGTCCTCCAGATTTTCATACACCCGCAGATCCACCAGATGCCAGTAGTCTAAGCCGGCCCTTTTTACGGCTTTATCACTGATATCAAAGCCTAACGGCTTAATCAGGTGGAGTCGAATCCCGGTAACAGCGCAGGTACGCGCAATGTTGCCGGTGTTTTGGGGTATTTCCGGTTCGTAGAGCACGATATTCAGCATTTTATTCCCTCTTTACACCTCTATCACTGTTCAGCGCAGGCTATTGTACTCCAAAATTCCGTGGATTTCAACCGCAAAAGCATGAAAAAGTGGTAAAACGTATAGTTTTCTTTGCGCAAACCATCACTTCTTTCCTTTACTGCATTGCGAAACTGTGGTATGATGCTCTCAGACGCAAGATCAGGCAAGGAGGATGAACGCTTTGCAGCGCAAGAAAGAGATACATCGATTGGTGGTCAAGGTGGGTACTTCCACCCTCACCCGGGACACCGGGAGCCTCAATCTTCAAAATATGGAACGACTGGCCAGGGTGCTCTCCGATCTGGAGGGGATGGGCTATCAGGTAGTGTTGGTTTCGTCCGGCGCCATCGGCATCGGCACCAAGAAGCTGCGGCTGGATGCCCGCCCCACCGAGCTGCGGATGAAGCAGGCCACCGCCGCCGTGGGCCAGTGCATGATGATGCACATCTACGACAAGCTTTTCGCAGAGTATAACCGCACCGTGGCTCAGATCCTGCTCACCGGCGAGGATGTAGACGCCCCCGTCCGGTCGGAGCACCTGCACAACACCTTTGAGGCCCTGCTGGAGCTGGGGGTCATCCCGGTGGTCAACGAGAACGACTCGGTGTCCTCAGCGGAGATCGAGACCGGCCAGTGCAAGGTGCTGGGCGACAACGACACCCTGTCCGCCATCGTGGCCCGGCTGTGCGGGGCCGACCTGCTGGTGCTGCTCAGCGACATTGACGGACTGTACGACGCCGACCCCCGCACCCATCCCGAGGCCCAGCTGATCCACCATGTGGAGGCTGTCACCCCGGAGCTGCGGGCCATGGCCGGCGGCGCCGGCACCTGGCGGGGCACCGGTGGCATGGCCACCAAGCTCAACGCCGCCCAGATCGCTCTGGACGCCGGTATCGAGATGGTCATTGCCAATGGCAGCAACATCGAGTCTCTTTATGATATTGTAAACGGCGCCGACATCGGCACCCGCTTCGCCGCCCTCTGAATTCCCTCGCCCAACCTTATACATAAAAGGAGTGACAAGTTATGACGCAGCTGGAAATGCAGGGTCTGGCCGCCAAAAACGCCAGCCGGGTGCTCTCCATTGCGGGCACCGCTAAGAAGAACGCCGCCCTGGAGGCCATCGCCTCCGCTCTGGAGGCCCGCCAGGAGGAAATTCTGGCCGCCAACCAGGAAGATATGACCGCCGCCAAAGCCGCCGGAATGCGCCCCTCCCTCCAGGACCGGCTGGCGCTGGACGGCTCCCGCATCGCAGGTATCGTGGACGGTGTGCGGCAGGTGGCCACCCTTCCCGATCCCATCGGTGAGACCACCAAGATGTCCACCCGGCCCAACGGCCTGGTCATCGGCAAGCGCCGGGTGCCTCTGGGTGTCATTGGCATCATCTATGAGGCCCGGCCCAACGTCACTGTGGACGCCGCCGCCCTCTGCCTGAAGTCGGGCAACGCCGTCATTCTCCGGGGCGGCAAAGAGGCCTTTCACTCCAACCAGGCCTTTGTCTCCATCATGCGGGACGCCCTGGAATCCGCCGGCCTGCCCCGGGACTGCGTGGCCCTGGTCACCGACACCACCCGCCAGAGTGCCACAGAGCTGATGAACCTGACGGAGTACCTGGACGTGCTCATCCCACGGGGTGGCGCTGGTCTCATTAAAAATGTGGTAGAGCACGCCAAGGTGCCGGTAATCCAGACCGGCGTGGGTGTGTGCCATGTGTATGTCCACGGGGAGGCCGACCTGGATATGGCCGCCCGTATCATCCACAATGCCAAGACCTCCCGGCCCTCGGTGTGCAACGCCGCTGAGTGCCTGCTGGTGGACCGGGCAGTGGCCCGTGACTTCCTGCCCATGGCCTGGCAGCTGCTCCAGACCAAGAACGTGGAACTGCGGGGCTGCCCCGAGACCCGGGCCATCCTGGGCGACTTCGTGGTCCCCGCCACCGAGGAGGATTGGGACACCGAGTTCGGCGACTATATCCTGGCCGTTAAGGTGGTGGGCGGCTTTGACGAGGCGGTGGAGTTCATCCACGCCCACGGCACCGGCCACTCCGAGGCCATCGTCACCAACAACTACTTTGCCGCCCAGCAGTTCCTGGACCGGGTGGACGCGGCAGCGGTGTATGTCAACGCCTCCACCCGCTTCACCGACGGCAACGAGTTCGGTCTGGGCGCCGAGATCGGCATCTCCACCCAGAAGATGCACGCCCGGGGTCCTATGGGCCTGGAGGAGCTGACCTCCAGCAAATTTGTCATCTACGGCACCGGCCAGATCCGCTGAGCATAGGATGGAGCGGCCCCATACTGAATTCTTGTTACATACGGCGGGCAGCAATGCCCGCCGTATGAATTTGTAGGGGGTGCTTCCATGCTGGAACGCCAGATCAAGCCGGAGGGCGGCGTGGTGTACTGCGACCTGGGCAAACTGTGCCCGGAGGCAGGGCAGATCATCGACTGCTCCATGACGCTGGCCGGGGTGCTGCCGGAGCGGCGGGTGGCTCTGGCAGCCGAGCTGATGGACGGGGATACCTGTCTGGGGGCCCGGCTGTTCACCATTCCGCCCCACCATGAGGGGGCGGCCGCCGACCTGCGGCTCACCGGCCTGCGCTTCTATCTGCCCCAGGGGGCCGACCATCCCCTCACCCTGCGGGCCGACGCCCATTATGTGGACCGGAACGAGCGCTGTCTGCTGCCCGAACCATAAAGAAAGGCCGCTGCCTGCAGGCAGCGGCCTTTCTTGTTTGATCTTCACAGCGCCCTATTCCCCATTTCCCGGCCGGCCCATATAGGCCACGGTTTTGTTGGGGATGCACAGCACCTTGTTTCGGGCATAGCGGTCAAAGAGCTCCGTCAGGGCTTCCAGATAGGACGCATAGTCCTTGTCGCCCGGTCTGAGCGAATAGGAGCCGGACAGGCTGCGGCTGATAAAGCGGACTCTGTCGTAGCAGAGCGGGTTCTCATATTCCATATACGTATACGAGCCTCCGAAGAACTGCCTGATCCGGATATCATCCCTCTGAATTCCCCCGCCAAAGCCCTGAAAAGCGGGACAGTACCGGCGGAAAATTTCAAAGCAGGCCTGATTTACCGGGTCCGTCATTCCCCGCATATTCCATATCAGAAGGGCCTTGCCCTCTTTTTTCAGGATGCGGCCGCACTCCTTCTGAAAGGCACGGGGATCAAACCAGTGAAACGCTTGGGCCGCCGTCACGAAATCCACCGACCCGTCTGCCAGCGTCGTGCTGCCGGCCGTGCCGTCCACAATGCGGCAGTTGGGATATGCCGCCAATTCCCTGCCGGCGGCGGCCCGCATGTCGCCGTTGGGCTCCACACAGTACACAAAGCTCCCCCTGTCCAGAAGCTGCCTGGCAAACTTGCCGGTGCCCGAGCCGATGTCCCCTACCACCGACCGCTCCGAAAAACCATAGCGGGTGTACAGAGCCTCCAGGAGGGCCTCCGCGTAGGACGGCCTGCCCCTGGCATATACATCCGCCAAACCGCTGAACTTCCTGGTCCCGTCCATGGCCTTCTCCTTTCCGCCGGTCAGCTTACCGCTCGTCGCACACCTGGAAGATATAGAACTTCAGATAGAGGGACTGATCCGCCCCCCACAGCACCGGGTGGTCGGCGGCCTGGGTGCGGTACTCCACCTGCCGCAGGCGGCGGTGGGCGTCCCGGGCGGCCTCTCCGATGGTCTTGGCCAGCAGCTCGGGGGTCATGAAGTGGGAGCAGGAGCAGGTGGCCAGATAGCCTCCGTTTTTCACCAGCTTGATGCCCCGCAGGTTGATCTCCCGGTAGCCGGTCACCGCCTTCTTGACAGAAGCCCGGGACTTGGTAAAGGCCGGCGGGTCCAGGATCACCAGGTCAAATTTTTCGCCCTTTCTCTCCAGCTCAGGCAGCAATTCAAAGACATCGTAGCACTCAAAGCGCACCCGGTCGCTCATGCCATTTAGCTCCGCATTGCGGGTGGCCTGATCCACACCCAGTTGGGAGGCGTCCACCCCCAGCACCTCTCGTGCGCCACCTTTGGCGGCGTTGAGGGCAAAGGCGCCGGTGTGGGTGAAGCAGTCCAGCACTCGTCCTCCCTTGGCCAGAGGCTGGATGGCCAGCCGGTTGTACTTCTGGTCCAGGAAGAAGCCGGTTTTCTGGCCCTCGGCTACATCCACCTGGTACCGGACCCCGTTTTCCATAATTTCCACCACCGGGTCGAAGGGCTCGGACAGGAAGCCCTTCACCCGCTCCATGCCCTCCTTCAGGCGCACCTTGGCATCGCTGCGTTCATAGATGCCCCGGATGGCGATGCCGTCCTCGGCCAGAATATCCACAAGCAGCTTCAAAATGGTGGATTTCATCCGGTCAATGCCCAGAGCCAGAGACTCCACCACCAGCACGTCCGAGAACTTATCCACCACCAGGCCGGGCAGGAAGTCGGCCTCACCGAAGATGATGCGGCAGGAGGAGGTGTCCACCGTGTCCTTGCGGTACTGCCAGGCAGCCCGCACCCGCATCTCCAGAAAAGCCTCGTCAATCACGGTGTCCGCTTTCCGGGACAGTACCCGCACCGTGATGGTGGAGGTGCGGTTGAGGAAGCCCACACCCAGGGGGTAGCCGTTGTAGTCCTCAATGCGGATCACGTCGCCGTCGGCGGGCTGCCCCACGATCTCACCGATCTCATTGTCATAGATCCAGGGGCCGCCGGCCTTGAAAGCCCGGCCCTCTCCCCGCTTCAGGCGGATAGCAGGTATATCAGCCATACACAAAATCCTCTCTATTCAAAATGGGGCGGGGCAGAGCCCCGCCCCATTGGGTTTTACCGATATGGGCTGTGGTTAGGCCCGCTTTGATTACACTCCGTGCTTCACCCGGTCGTGCTCCTCGGCCCGCTTGGCGTTGTTGAAGCGGTCCAGGGTGCCCACCAGGTAGCCGGTGATGCGGCGGATGCGCTCAAAGGGCACGCCGTCGGCCTCGGTGCGGCCGCAGCCGGGGCAGCGGTCTCCGATGATGCCGGAAAAGCCGCACACCGGGTCCCGGTCCACCGGATGGTTGACGGAGCCGTAGCCTATTCCGCTCTCCTTCATGCAGCGGATGACCTTCTCAAAGGCCTCCAGATTGTCAGTGGGATCGCCGTCCATCTCGATGTAGCTGATATGCCCGGCGTTGGTGAGGGCGTGGTAGGGCGCCTCGATCTTGATTTTGTCGTAAGCGGAGATGGGGTAATACACCGGCACATGGAAGGAGTTGGTGTAGTAGTCCCGGTCGGTGATCCCCTCCATGACTCCAAAGCGGGCCTTGTCCATCCGGACGAAACGGCCGGACAATCCCTCGGCGGGGGTGGCCAGCAGGGAGAAATTGAGGCCCCGCTTTTCGCTCTCAGCGTCCATCCGGGCCCGCATATGAGAGATGATCTCCATACCCAGCACCCGGGCCTTCTCGCTCTCGCCGTGGTGGACGCCGATGAGGGCCTTCAGGGTCTCGGCCAGACCGATGAAACCTACGGACAGGGTGCCGTGCTTCAGGACCTCCCGTACCTCGTCGTTCCAGTCCAGCTTCTCGCTGTCCAGCCACACCCCCTGGCCCATGAGGAAGGGGAAGTTGTAGACGTGCTTGCGGCACTGGATCTCAAACCGCTCCAGCAGCTGGTCCACACACAGGTCCATCATTCGGTCCAGGGACTCGAAGAAGGTGTTGATGTCCCCCCGGGCCTTGATGGCCAACCGGGGCAGGTTGATGGTGGTGAAGGACAGGTTGCCCCGGCCATTGCAGATCTCCCGCTCGGGGTCGTATACGTTGCCGATGACCCGGGTGCGGCAGCCCATGTAGGCGATCTCGGTCTCGGGATGGCCGGGCTTATAGTACTGCAGGTTAAAAGGAGCGTCGATGAAGGAGAAATTGGGGAACAGCCGCTTGGCGGAGCACCGCATGGCCAGCTGAAACAGGTCATAGTTGGGTTCACCGGGGTTGTAGTTGACCCCTTCCTTCACCCGGAAGATCTGGATGGGGAAAATGGGCGTCTCGCCGCCGCCCAGGCCGGCTTCGGTGGCCAGCATGACGTTCTTCATCACCATACGGCCTTCGGGGGAAGTATCCATGCCGTAGTTGATGGAGGAGAAGGGAGTCTGGGCACCAGCCCGGGAGTGCATGGTGTTCAGGTTGTGGATCAGGGCCTCCATGGCCTGATAGGTGGCCCGGTCGGTCTCCTTTACCGCCCGCTGCTGGGCAAACTTCTGGGCCTTCTCCACAGTGGCCTCGTCTCCGAACTTGGGCACCAAAGCCGCCCGCTCGGCAGCAAAGTACTCCCCACTGCCCGCCAGAATGGGGCACAGGCCGGTCTTCTTTTCCAGATCGGCCATAACAGCCTTCAGCTCCTGCTCGGGGTCGCTCTCGTCCTCCAGCAGCATGAGGGCCCGGGCCAGGTTCTGGCGGTACAGCCGCTTGAAGGTCTTGCGGACGCCGTCAGCCATGCCGTAGTCGAAGTTCACCACGCTCTGGCCTCCGTGCTGATCGTTCTGATTGGACTGGATGGCGATGCAGCAGAGAGCTGCGTAGGAGGCAATGTCGTTGGGCTCCCGCAGGGTGCCGTGCCCGGTGGAGAAGCCCCTTTCAAACAGCTTCTTGATGTCGATCTGACAGCAGGTGGTGGTGAGTGTCAGGAAGTCCAGATCGTGGATGTGGATATCACCCTCCCGGTGGGCCCGGGCGTGGTCGGGATTGAGGACGAACATATCGTAGAACTGCTTGGCGCCCTCGGAGCCGAACTTGAGCATGGAGCCCATGGCGGTATCCCCGTCAATATTGGCGTTCTCCCGCTTGATGTCCGAGTCCTTGGCGGCGGAGAAGGTGATGTCCTCGTAGGTTTTCATCAGCCGGGTATTCATCTCCCGGGCCCGGCTGCGTTCCTCCCGGTACAGGATGTAGGCCCGGGCAGTCTGGATGTAGCCGTTGTCCATCAGTACCCGCTCCACCAGATCCTGAATATGCTCCACGCCGGGCTGCTTCTCCCCCTCCACCTCCAGGATGGAGAGGACCTCGTCGGCCAGCCGTCTGGCCTCGGCCTCCTTGCCCGGCTTGTAGGTTGCCCGGAAGGCCTTGTCTATGGCGCCGGCGATTTTGTCCTCGTTGAACTCCGCCAGCCGGCCGTCCCGTTTTCTGATTTTGGTGAGTGTCATTGCGATCCGTTCCTTTCCCGCTCCACTGTTGCAGGCGATTACCGCCCGTTATATTTCGACACAATATCTTGTGTTTTGGTTCTTTGCACAACATCTATGATACAGTATCTTGATATGCGCCGTCAAGGCGCAAAACAAAAAGCCCGTCCCAAAAAGGGGACGCGCTTTTTGTCTGTTTCGCTGATTTTATTTTTGGGCCCAACGACCCGTTGACAGGGCCTCTTACAGCAGCACCAGGCCGTACCGGCCTGCCATCTCCCGGAGGAACTCCTCCTCCAGATCCCCGGTACCGTCCCAGAAAGCCCGACCCTGATAGAGCCGCAGGGCTTTCTCCAGCAGCTCGGGTACGTCGGACCACAGGCAGAGGGCGTCCTTCACCACATACTGATTCTCGGCAAAGATGTCCAGGTCGTCTTCCTCCAGGATGGCAATCTTCAGTGCACCCTGGGGGGACTCCTCCTCGGCCTCCAGGATGTCCTCCATCAGGTCGGGGGTACACTCGATGGTCTCACCCACATCTACATCGGGGGTAATGAACCGGGCCTCCTTCTCGCTGGCGCAGGGGATCACATCGGGGTCCCGCTCCACCGGACGGAAGGCGGAAAAGTCCACCTGAGCCATGGCCCGTGCCACTGCCTCCAGATGCTCCGGCCCCGCCCCGCAGCATCCTCCGAACATACGGGCTCCAGCAGCGGCGTATTGGGGTACAAAGCCTGCCAGCTCCTCCGGGGTACAGCAGACCCCGGGCAGCCCGGCAGAGGGCTTTGCAATCAGGGGTACGGAGGCATAGGGTGTCAGCCGCTCCAGCTGCTCCGCCGTATCCTCGGGGCTGGTGCAGTTGAGGCCGAAAGCAGACACCCCCATGCCCTGCATAACGATGAGACCGGCCAGCACATCGGTGCCGCCGGGGGTGCGGCCCTCATCGTCGCAGGTGAAGGATACCCACACCGGCTTGTCCGATACGCTTTTGCAAGCCAGCACCGCCGCCCGGGCCTGAGCCATGTCGGTCATAGTCTCCAGGAAAAACAGGTCCACCCCGGCAGCTTCCAGAGCGGCGGCCTGCTCGGTGTAGACCGCCACCAACTCCTCAAAGCTGCTCTCGCCAAAGGGCACCAGCGTCAGCCCGGCGGGGGCCATGTCACCCGCCACCAGTACGCCGTCGCCTGCAGCCTGCCGGGTGAGCTCCACCAACCGCTGGTTGTATTCTCTTACCTGTCCCATGATGCCCCTGCGCTCCAGGCTGGCCCGGTTGGCCCCAAAGGTGGGGGCCAGCAGAATACGGCTGCCCGCCTGCACATAGCGCCGCTGTACCTCCAGCAGAGCCTGGGGATGCTCCAGCACCCACTGCTCGGTGCAGGCTCCGTCGGGCATACCCAACCGGCGCAACTCGGTTCCGGTAGCGCCGTCCATCAGAATGGGCATGGATAAGGGAATGGTGTCCATAATTGCTCGGTTCCTCCTGTATTGCACATTTGGATGGTATTATATCACAGTTTCACGATTCAATGCAAGCCTGATTGCGAAAGCAAAAGAGACCTGCAGTCAAGCAGGTCTCTTTCCAGTGGTCCCGGTTCAGCCCGCCCCCACCCGCTTGGTGGAGGTGTGGTAGATGGGTTTCCACTCCACCTTTTTCACCAGAGCGGCGATGGAGATGGGAATATACGTAAACATGAAAATGGGGAAGGTAAAGACGTAACCCAGCTTCCGCAGAGGAGTCGCACTGATGTGTTTCCATTCGGAAAGTACCGTCAGCAGGCCGTAGAAAAACAGGCCCACATAGAAGTTCCACAGGGCAGACAGCATAAATCCGACAGTTACATCGATGACCTTGGCGGCGATATAGGCGGGCTGGGTCATGCAGCTGGCCAGGATGATGCCGTTGAACAGGATCATCACCAGGGTGAGCAGCATACCGGGGGCCACGGTCACGAACATATCGTAGCAGGAGGTACCCAGCCGTCCGGGGCGGAAACAGCCCTTCAGCAGGGGCACGGTATAATCCCGGTCCACCTCATAGAAGCCCTTGGACCACCGCAGCCGCTGGTCCCAGGACTGGCGGAAGGTGGTGGGCTGCTCGTCGTACACCACGGCGGTATCGCAGTAGCCGATCTTGCGGCCCTGGATGGCACAGTCCACAGAGAACTGGATATCTTCGGTGAGCAGGTGGAAGGGCCAGCCCCCGTTGTCCCGGATGACCTTGGAGGACACCAGGAAACCGGTACCGGACACATGGCAGTTGGTGCCCAGCAGGGTACGGGGGAAGTTGAGGAAGCGGGCCTCCCGCAGGAACCAGATGGAGTATCCGGCGGAGATCCAGTTGTCCCCGAAGTTCTTGGAGTTGCGGTAGCAGGTGATGGCGTCGTACCCCTTGTCAAAGGTACGGTTCATCTCGGCAACAAAGTTGGGGTCCACCAGGTTGTCGGCGTCAAAGATGAAGTAGCCGTCGTAGACGTCCTTACCCTCCTCCTCCAGACGGTGGAAGAGGTAATCCATCGCGTAGCCCTTGCCCTTCTTCTGCTGGTCGAAGCGCTCATACACAAAGGCACCGGCCTTGCGGGCCACACCGGCGGTATCGTCAGTGCAGTTGTCGGCCACCACATAGAGGTCCAGCAGCTCTTTGGGATAATTTTGCTTGTTTAAGCTATCCAGCAGTTCTCCGATTACCTCTTCTTCGTTGCGTGCGGATACTACCACAGCAAAGCGATGGAGCTTTTCAGGCTGATGGGTCTCTTTCCAGCGCCGGCGCACCAGCCCCACCACCACATAGAAGCCTTGGTAAAGATAGAGCAGGGTAAAAAGCAACACCACTGCAAAATTCAAATCTTTTACAAATTCTAATATCGTCATTCCATGATCCTCCGTCTGTTGATCGCTGAAGGAACCTGCCCGCGGTGGATAGCCGCGTGCATTGCATATCATACCACACCCAAAAAAGATTACAAGAGTGTTACATACCAATTAACAGAAGATTAAGGGAAAGTTTTTATTTCTTTTATACAAATGTAAGAAATCCGACCTCTCCTCTGTAAACAGATTCCATATCCCTCTGATTCGTCTGTTTTTGAAACATTCAGCACAGTTTCAGGTAGACATAATATTCTTGTATCATCGCGGTTTCTTCTTGGACGAAAATTTACAAAAAAAGATCCCGCCTTTTTGAAAAAAGGCGGGATCTTTTTCCTTACATCTTTTCAGGAGCGGTAACGCCGATGAGGGCCAGGCAGTTGGCAATGACGGAACGAACGGTGTCCGCCAGCTTGAGGCGGGCGGACAGCAGGCCGGCCTCCTCCCCCTTGATGCGGCAGGCGTTGTAGAAGCGGTGGAAATCGCCGGCCAGGGTAATGAGGTAGCGGTTGACGTGGGAGGGGTCGTAGTCCCGGGCGGAGATACGGATCACCTCGGGCAGCTGGGACAGGGTCTTGATGAGGGTCTTCTCCTCGGCGGTGGTGAAGAGGTCGGCATTTACAGCGGCCGCGTCAGGCATCTGGGCGCCCTCCTCGGTGAGGCGGCTCACCAGAGAGCAGATGCGGGCGTGGGCGTACTGGACGTAGTACACCGGGTTATCGGAGTCCTGCCGCACCGCCAGATCCAGATCGAAGTCCAGGGCAGAGGTGGAGGACCGGGAGTTGAAGAAGAACCGGGCTGCATCCACACTGACCTCGTCCAGCAGGTCCCGCAGGGCAATGGCCTTACCGGAGCGCTTGGACATCCGGACGGGCTGACCGTCCTGCAGCAGATTGACCAGCTGCATCAGCACCACTACCAGCCGGTGGGAACCGTCCAGGCCCAGGCCGTCCAGGGCAGCCTGGAGGCGGGCCACATGGCCGTGGTGGTCGGCGCCCCAGATGTTGATGGCCTTGGAGAATCCACGCTTCTCCAGCTTGTTGCGGTGGTAGGCAATGTCGGCGGCGAAGTAGGTGTAGAAGCCGTTGGCCCGGCGGAGCACATCGTCCTTCAGGTCCAGCTTGTCCACCTGCTCCTGGGTCTTGCCCTCAGCCATGAACTTCCGCTTGAGCAGATCGGTGGTGTTGAGCCACAGAGCGCCGTCCTTTTCATAAGTCCAGCCCTTGCCGGCCAGCATCCCCACCGTCTCGGCCACATAGCCGGAGCTGTGGAGGCCGGACTCCAGGAACCACTCGTCGTACTCAATCTGGTAGCGGCGCAGATCAGCCTTCATCTTGGGGATGTTGACGGACAGGCCGTACTGGGCCATGGCCTCCTGCCGCTCCTGCTCCGGCTTGTCCTTCCAGTCGGGGCCGTGCTGGTCGTAAAAGGCCTGGGCCAGCTCCTTAATGTCGTCGCCGTGGTAACCGTCCTCGGGGAAGGGATAGTTCTCCTCACCCAGCACAATCTGGAGGTACCGGGCGTCGATGGACATGGCGAACTTGTGGATCTGATTGCCTGCGTCGTTGACGTAGAACTCACGCCACACATCATACCCGGCCCGGGTAAGCACACTGGCCAGAGCGTCACCCAGCACACCGCCCCGGGCGTTGCCAATGTGCATGGGGCCAGTAGGGTTGGCAGAGACAAACTCCACCATCACCTTCTCGCCGTGGCCCTCGTCCACCGCGCCGTAAGTGTTGCCCTCGGCCTGGATATCGGTGAGGACCTCGCCGTACCATTTGCTGCCCAGGGTAAAGTTGAGGAAGCCGGGGCCGGCGATCTCCACCTTATCAAAGAAGGTGTCCGCCAGATCCAGATTGTCCACAATGGTCTGGGCGATCTGCCGGGGGGCCTTGTGGAGGGCCTTGGCGCCCGCCATGGCAAAGGAGGAGGCGTAGTCTCCGTGGGTGGGGTCCTTGGGGATCTCAATGGTGGCCTTGACCTCCGCCCCTGCGGGCAGCAGGCCTTGGGCCGCGGCCTTCTCATAAGCCGCCTGGGTCAGCTGGGCGACCTGCTCCCGGGCCGCCTGGATCATATTGGACATATCTATCACCTTTTCTTTTACTTCTCAAAAATGCAGGCATTTTTGGGAGAGAATGCAGCCCGCCGCGCGCGTCCTCTGTCCGCTAAGGCGGCCAGATCCCACACTTGGGGGCTGAGAGGTCTTTTTCCCGAGGCTCATGTCCCCGGGAAAAACGGATTTTTATTGCTCCGTTTGGGGATGAATCTGTCGGGGTTTTACTGCCGGATGCTGCTTCCCTTCTGCCGTACCCGGATGTGGAAGAGATTTTCCCCCGCCACCGAGTGGTCAATCTCCAGGGCATAGTTGATCTCAATGCTGCCCCCTACCGGGCTGAGCTGGGTCCGCATCTTTTTGGTGTTGATGCCCACCGCCAGAGCGCCGTAGGGCGTGTTGTACATGGACAGATGCCGCCGCCCCTCCTCAAATACCATCTGGGAGTTGACCTCACCCACCCGCAGGAGAGTTACCCGCTCGGGCTCGATCTGGAAGGTGGTAAGGGTACCCTCCAACCCGGTGAGCTCGCTCTCCTGATAGCTGAGGGTGTAGCCGTCCTCGCCATCGGGGGACAGTCTGCCCTCGGTCACCAGCTCGATGACCTCCGGCTCCTGATCCTCAAAGGACTGCTTGCCCTGAATGGATATGATAACGTTGTTCTCCATGGTTCTGTGTTCCCTCTTTATCGGCCCTTCCGGCCGCAAATTGCACCATATTATATCCAATTCCCGCCCTAATGTAAAGGGCTGGTTTTCAATAGCAGCTGATATCCACCTGACCTACGGCACCGGTAACGTCCCAGCCCAGGAAAATGGAGGCCAGCCGGGAGAAATCCTCCTGACGGTCGCTGACAAAGTACCGGCAGCTGCCTCCCTCTGTCTTTCCGGACAAAGCGTCGTCGGCTGCCAGCCGGGTGGCAGCGGCCCGGGCGCCCTCCGCTCCGGCGTTGACCAGCCGGACCTGGGGCCCCATCTGGGCGGCGATCACATCCTGGAGCAGAGGATAGTGGGTACAGCCCAGTACCAGGGTGTCCACTCCCGCCTCCTTCAGGGGGGCCAGGTACTCCCCCGCCACCGTCTCGATGACGATATCGCCGGGTCGGAAGCGCCCGTTCTCCACCAGGGGCACAAAGAGGGGGCAGGGCTGGGCGGTCACCTGGGCCGCCGGGTCGGCCTTGCGGATGAGGGCCTCATAGGCGCCGCTGCGGATGGATGCCTGGGTGCCGATGAGTCCGATCCTGCCGTTTTGGGTGGCCTCCGCGGCAGCGGCTGCAGCAGGGGCCACCACGCCCAGCACCGGGATGGGGTTCTCATTGGCCAGGATGTTCAGGGCTGTGGTGGACACGGTTCCACAGGCAATGACGATGAGTTTCAAATCAAAGGTACGCAGAAAAGCCACATCCTGGCGGGCGTACCGGATGATGGTCTCCTTGGAGCGGCTGCCGTATGGCACCCGTCCGGTGTCTCCAAAATAGACGATATCCTCCCCCGGCAGCAGGCGGCACAGCTCCCGCACCGTGGTCAGGCCGCCCAGGCCGGAGTCAAATACGCCAATGGGTCGACTGTCCAAGGCGTTCCCTCCTTGTAATACTATGGTTCTTTTAATGATAGGGGAAACAGGGCAGGAAAACAAGGGGTTATTTTCACATTTTTCCCTCCCTGGTTTGACATTTCTTCGGGGGTGATTATAATATGAGAGTGGGGTATGGTCCCTCCTGCCCCAACGTCATGACAGCGAGGAGGTCGCATTGGTATGAAGCTGGAACTGACGACCAAGCAGTTTCGCCGTCTGCTGGATATGGCCTATATCGGCAACTGGATCTTGAATTCCACCCGGGGCGACGACCGGTTCAGGGACTATGACGAGGTAGAGAGCCTGCTCTTTGCCAAGGCCCGGGCGGAGGGAATGCCCACGCTGGCCGAGGACTGGCAGGGCGAAGTGGTCCCCTCCCGCGCCTTTGCCGAAGGCGGCATCCACGAGGCCATCATGGAATACGAAAACAATGTGTTCTTCGATATTCTGGCGGAGGACCTGGCCCGCCGGGACATGGACGACGCCCCTATCGACGAGAGCAATTATGACGAACTGGCCAGCCGCATCGACGCCTATATCGCTGAATTTGAGGAACACGGCACCGATAACATCCTGGTAGACAGCGATCACCTGTAAGACGGCTCAAAGCCCCTGCCAATATGGCAGGGGCTCTTTTTATGCCTCCGGCTGATCCTCCTTCAGATCCTCCACCGTCAGAGCCATCAGCTCCTCCTTGCCGGGGGCCTCCAGCGCAGCCACCCGGTCGGACTGCCGGGCCACCGCCCGCTCGAACAGATTGCGCACGTCCCGGGCGTTTCCGAAGTTCTCATCCCGCTCTTCATACAGAGTTTTAAAATACTCTTCGGCATACTTCCGACTCTCATCACTGAGTGTATATCCATTTTTCCCACACATGGAGCAGAAGATCTCCATCAGCTGCTCGCCGTTGTAGTCCTCAAAATAAAAGTACTTGTTGAACCGGCTCTCCAAACCGGGGTTGGCGTGGAGGAAGCGGTCCATCAACTGGGTATAGCCCGCCACGATGACCACCAGATCCGCCCGGTGGTCCTCCATCCCCTTCAGCAGAGTCTCGATGGCCTCCCTGCCAAAGTCGTTGGGGTTGTCCTGCCCCGCCAGGGCGTAGGCCTCGTCGATGAAGAGCACGCCTCCCAGGGCCTTCTGGATCACCTCGCTGGTCTTGATGGCGGTCTGTCCAACGAAGCCGGCCACCAGACCGGACCGGTCCACCTCCACCAGCTGTCCCTTGGACAGTATGCCGATGGCCTTGTACAGCTGGGCCAGCAGCCGGGCCACGGTGGTCTTGCCGGTGCCCGGATTGCCCATGAACACCAGATGAAGGGACAGGGGCGGCACCGGCAGATCGTGCTCCTGCCGCAGCTTGCGCACCTTCACCAGGTTGACCAGACTCTTCACGTCGGCCTTCACCTTTTCCAGGCCGCACAGCTCATCCAGCTGGGCCATCAGCTCCTCCAGAGTAGGCTCCGGCTCCTCCGACTTGTCCTCCTCCTTTTGCTCCGCCGCCGGAGCGGTCTGAGGCGTTTGGGGGACGGGCCTGCGGGTCACAAAGTCCCCCACGTCCAGAGGCGCCTTCTCCCCCTTCAATCCCTCCTGATCACACAGGGCGGAGAGGGCATCGGCGCACTGGTTGACAAACCCGGCCTCGGCCTCGCTGACCTGATCGTCCACCGCGGCAAAGAGCAGCAGCATCAGAGTGGTCAGATCGATAAACCGGCGGGCCAGGCTGGTGCCCGATACCTTGTCGCAGGCCCGCATCCGGTTGAAAAATTCCGGCGGCCGGAATCCGGGATAACCCGCCACCTCCGAGGACAGTTCCCAAAACAGCACCGATGGGGCCGGATTGCCCTTGGTGTAGATGGCGTTGTAAAATTCCACATATCTGGGTGTGGGAGAGGCCCCATCCCGCTGCCACAGGCCCAGAGCGCAGGCACGAAAGAAGGGATCGGCCTCCCGGCCAAACCGCTCCCGCAGCACCTGGTCCGGGATCTGACGCCGGAACGCGGCCACAGCTTCGCTGTACTGTTTGTGGGCTTCCGCAGCACTGATGGAACCTTTCATATGCTCCGCCTCCCCTGCCGTTCTGCCTGCTATTATATCCAATTTGTTTTGACGGCGCAACCCCGCCCATCAGTTGACATAATTGTTAAAAAACTTTTATATTTCCGGAAGTACCGTTGACGGGCTGCGCGTCTGCGTTGTACAATAGATACAAGAATGTCGATTGGAGGGATTTCCTATGGCATCCAGACGAAGCAGGGACGACCGTCCCAAAATGATTCATTGCGAATACTGCGGCGAAGACTACGCCTCTACTTATAAGCACTGCCCGTTCTGTGACGAGATTCCGCTGGACGGCGAGGACTTTGACGGCGATGAGGATTCCCCCCGCCGTGCCCGGGGCGGCAAGCGGCTGGTGACCAACACCAGAGGCGGCGGCTATGGCCGCGGCCCCTCTCCCCTCCGTCTGGTGGGGATCATCGTCTCTCTGGCTATTATCATCGCGGCGGTGATCATTGTGATCTCGGTGATCATTCCTCTGGTGACCAAGGGCGGCTCTGTGGACGATCCGTCCGGCGTGGAAAGCGTCATGCCCACCGACTCCGCTCAGCCCAGCATAGAACCCACCGAATCGCCCGATCCGTCGGAGACCATTCCCGCCGACCAGACGGCCACCGACTTCACCCTGAGTCTGACGGAGTTCTCCCTCAGTAACCGCTATCCCGATCCCATCACCCTCACCGTTACCTTTATCCCTGAGGGTTCCACCGGCACCATCACCTGGACCAGCAGCGATCCCGAGGTGGTCAGCGTGGATGAGACCGGCAAGGTAAGCGCCGGGACCAAGACAGGCAACGCCACCATTACCGCCACCATGCCCGGCGGCGTGACCCACACCTGTCTGGTCCACAACTCGGTAACTACCGGCGGCTCCACCACCACCGGCTCCGGCACCACTACGTCTACCTCTCTGTCCCTGAGCCGGACGGATTTCACCCTGAGCAAGACCTACCCCTCCTTCCAGGTGAAAGTGAGCGGCACCTCCTCCACCCCCGTGTGGAGCATTGGCAACAGCGCCGTGGCCACCGTGTCCTCCAACGGCACCGTGACCTATGTGGGCAAGGGCACCACCACCCTGACCTGCACCGTGGACGGCCAGACTCTGACCTGCACCGTACGCTGTACCTGATTCAAATAACAAGGAAGCCCCGGACGGCGATGCCGTCCGGGGCTTCCTTTGTTTGTTTGGAGGATTCCATCTGTATCTCATCACTCGGCAGAGCCAGGTGTTGTCTTTGGTCTGCCCCCACAGCCGGGGGGCAGTCACAAGGGCGGGCCGGTCTGTTGAACGCGCTCCGGATGGCATTTGTCCTCCGCACGCTCCCGGCGCGGCGCCCTTGCCGTCTTGCTTGGCTGTGCCTATAAGATACCACAGCCACTCTGTCGAGTGATGGATAATTTTTGGACCTTATGTAAACGATTTATGAAGTGCCCTTCTGTCCGAAGTCCATGCCGCCGGATAAGCCGTCCTTCTCCAGCATCCGCTCCAGCACCTCCACGTCGGCAGTGATGTCCATGGTGTCCACCTCAAAGAGGCGGTCCAGCTGCTTCTCGAAGCCGTCCACCACCTTGTCCATCATACCCTCGATGCGGGCCTTGGCAGTACGGATGTTCTCTCCCTCCACGCCCTGGTCCTCCATACGGGCGTAGGCCTTAAGGATCTTCAGGGTGGTGGGCAGATAGTAGTTGAGGAAGGAGCGCAGCTGCCCCTCCTTGCTGGGATTCTGTTTTACATAGCCATAGATCTTGCTGGTGATCTCCCCGATCCGGTCAATCTTGCGGCTCATCTCGGGGTCGTCGATGTCGTCGTTGAGGCGGCGGATCTCCCGGAGTACCGCGTCGTCGTCCCGGATATCCAGGGGTTCCTCCTCTTCCGGGCTCTGGTCCTGAGTCTCTTCCACCGGTTCCGGCTCATCCTTCAGGCCCTCGTCGCTGAGGATCAGCTGATAGGAGGACATATCCAGATATCCCGCGGGCAGGATGCCCCGGTCCAGCATCTCCTGCAAATCGTTGCACGCCTTGCGCACAGGCACCGGCATGGCGTGGGCCAGCTGTACCACCGACACGCTCTCCCTCCGGCCAATGAGGGCCAGATATTTCCGGAACCGCCGGATCTTACGGGTATTGAGACTGCCCGCCAGCATAAGGGCCAGGCCACCGGCACACAGACCGATCACCGGAGACATGGCTGCCAGCGACAGAGGGAAGCCCATGATGCTGCTCACCACCGGCAGTCCCGCCGCGGTGGCAATGCCGAAGATAACAGCCATGATAGCTCCGCCGATGGTCATGGCCTTGCCTTTCCCAAGGCCCAGCCCTCTGCCCGCCGCCCCTGCGGGCGGGGTGTGAAATCCCTGTGTACCGGGACTGGGCCCCAGATAAGGAAACTGCGGTCTGCGGCCCAGCGCGTTCAGCTTGCGGAACAGCAGGATCAGTCCCACAAACCACAACGGGCTGATCAACAGGATCAGCGTCACGATCCAGGAACCCAGATCCCCGTTCCCGTCCGGACGTCTGTATCGGTCATATGACATGGATACCGCCCCTTTTGCTCTCTAAAGTCAAAAAATGTTGTCATTCCATCACAAAAGTGTCAAAGTTTCGCTGGATATGATCCGCTGGACGGGCCATGCTGTAATAGCGGACAATCGCCGATATGATCCGCCGTCCAGGTGCATATAATCATACACTGAATCCGCTTTTCTGTAAAGCGATTTCCGCCGCCGGACCATGTAACCAATCTGTAATTGCTTTTCTCATAGGAAACACCTATAATATGGGTTACTGAATCATTTTTGATGCAGCCCGGCAGTTTCTGCTGTCTTTCTGGTAACGATCTGCCGGATTTTCTGCCCAGGCCTCAGGCCGGGCAATTATACGAGTTGGAGTGATCGAATATGGCACAAACAGCGGGCAAGCGAACCGCTCAGGCCGAAAAGCCCAAGGGCGGTAAGATCGCCCTCATTGTGGCACTGGCGGTGGTCGTCATCCTGATTGGCGGCTACCTCATTCTGTGCGCCGCCGCGGGCAGCGGCACTTTCCTGCCCAATACGACCGTCGCCGGGATCGACCTGGGCGGTCAAACCCAGGAACAGGCCCTGGATACCCTCAAAACCCAGCTGCCTGACCGGCTTTCTCAGCTCTCCGTACCCTTTGTGTGCGAGGGGCAGGAATTTACCATCCCGGGCAGCGACGCCACGGTGGATGACCAGGCAGTGGAATCCGCCCTCCAGGAGGCCCTGGACCAGCAGTCGGGCAGCTTCTTCACTCGCGGCGTCCAGTATCTGGGAGCCATCACCGGAGGGGCCCAGTACTCCGTTCCTGTGACCCTGAAGGACACTCCCGCTGTTGTGACTGAGGCGGTGGAAAAACACGCGGACCCGGAGGCCCAGACCACCTGGGAGGTGTCCGGTGATCAGCTGGTGTTCCACAAAGGTGTTACTGGCCGCACCATCGACGTAAACGCCCTCACCGACGCCGCCGCAGAGCGCTTTACTCAGCTGCTCAACGACAGCAGCGCGGAAAATGCCCCCCTGGAGACCCAGGTCACCACCGCTCCTCCCCTGGACCCGGATTTTGATGCCATCCAGAAGGAGGTCACCGTGGAGGCAGCCGACGCCTACTTAGACAAGAGCACCAAGCAGATCGTGCCCTCTGTCACCGGCGTCAGCTTGGATACTGCCGCCGCCAAGTCTGCCCTGGACAGCGCGGCGGAGGGCTCCGATGTCTCCGTACCCCTGACCAAGACTGAGCCCAAAATGACCACCGCCGACCTGGAGGCCAACCTCTTCAAGGATGTGCTGGGCACCGGCACCACCAGCTGCGCCGGTCCCTCCAATCGCTGGTACAACATCGACCTGGCTGCCAGCCGGGTCAACGGCACCATCCTGCTGCCCGGTGAGGTATTCTCCTACAACGATCTGGCCGGCCCCTATACCAAATCCAGCGGCTATAAGGACGCCGGCACCTACCAGAACGGCCAGAGCATCGACGCCACCGCCGGCGGCATCTGCCAGCTCTCCTCCACCATTTACTGGGTCACCCTGAAGGCCAATCTGGAGACCGTGGAACGATCCAAGCACGCCTTCAATGGCGGCTATATGCCGGTGATCGGCACTGATGCCACCGTCTGGAGCAACCAGATCGACTTTAAATTCAAAAACAGTACCGACTATCCCATCAAAATCGAAACCTATCAGGATAAAAACCACAAGCTCCACGTCACCATCTACGGCACCGATACCACCGGCATCCACGGCGAACCCTACTCTGTTACCGTCTCTACAACTCCTTATAAAAACACCTATAAGCCCGATCCCAACCACCCTGCGGGCGCCGAGCCCCGGCGGGACCCCAATTACTCCCGCTACAACGGCGTCACCGTGGATGTGTACCAGAAGCTGGTGGATAAAAACGGCAATACGGTAGATACCATCTTCCTCTACCGCAACAGCTACAAGTCCTCCGACGCGGTGTACTACTACAACCCCGCCGACGCAGCCCGCTGGGGCATTGATCCCTCTACGGGACTGAAAACACTGACCCCGGTGCAGCCCACTCCCACGCCTGCCGCCACGCCGTCGGCCACACCCAGCGCCACACCTTCCGCAACCCCCAGCGCAACCCCGTCGGCTACCCCCTCCGCCACACCTTCCGCAACGCCCTCGGCAACGCCCAGTCCGGCGCCCAGTGCCACTCCCACACCGGAGCCCACACCTACCACCGGTCCCGGTATGCTGCCTGAGGACAGCGCGGCGCCCGCAGCGGAGACTCCCGCAGTCTGATACAACCTTCTGCAAGGCCCCCCGCCCGGCGGGGGGCCTTGCTTGCCCAAATACGAAATGAGAAAGGAATTACTATGTTTGAAGGATTTTCCGGGGCCACCGTGGACTTTATGTGGGGCATCCGCTTCAACAATGAAAAGTCCTGGTTTGAGGCCCATAAAGAGGAGTACCTCACCCACTTCCAGCGCCCTATGAAGGAGCTGGCCAACGAGGTATACGCCCGTTTTCTGGACAAGCACCCCGACCTGGATCTGGTGTGCAAGGTCTCCCGCATCTATCGGGACGCCCGGCGGCTCTTTGGCCGTGGCCCCTACAAGGACCACCTGTGGATGAGTTTGGTTCGCCCCCATGTGGAAGCTGGCTCCGAGCCGGTGTTCTGGTTTGAACTGGAGCCGGAGGGCTGGTCCTGCGGCATGGGGTTCTGGATGGCTCCCGCGGTGACCATGGCCAAATTCCGGGCCCGGATGGACCGGGACCCCAAGCCCATGGAGCAGCTGACCCGCCGTCTCAATAAACAGGACCAGTTTATCTTGGAAGGTACGGACTACAAACGGCCCAAGGCTGCGCCCTCCCCCCTGCTGCAGCCCTGGTATGATAAAAAGAGCTTTGCCATCTCCCACAGCGCCCCCCATCAGGATCTGCTGTGGAGCCATGAACTGGCCGATGTGCTGGTTGACAGTTACGAATTCCTGCTGCCCTATTACCAGTACATTCTTTCCCTCAGCGGCGATCCCGATCCCCGCCAGGCCTGACTGACAGATTTTGTGTGAAAACTTCCCCGCCGCCCTGCACATACTATGCCACACAACGGCGAAACGGGGGCGAGGGGCGTGAGTCAGCTTCAAAAGCGGTGGATGGTGGTCATTCTGGCAGTTTCTATAGTCTGTCTGACCTTCTCCCTGGGTGTCCGGCAGAGTGTGCTGTCGGTTGACGCCCCCACCCAGCTGCCTCAGCAAAAACTCATCGCCCTTACCTTTGATGACGGCCCCCGCCGCTCCACCACCACCCGCCTGCTGGATGGTCTGGCGGAACGGGGTGTAAAAGCCACCTTCTTCCTCATTGGCCGTCAGATTGCGGACAACGAGGATGTGGTGGAGCGGATGGACCGGGAGGGCCACCAGATTGGCATCCATACCTTTGACCATGTGCAGCTCACCGACTTGAACCAGACGGATTTTGACGCCCAGGTGGAGTCCACCCGCACCCTGCTGAAGGATCTGCTGGGACACAACGATTTTCTCCTCCGCCCGCCCTACGGCAAGTGGGATGAGGGCGTAAAAAAGCGGGCGGGCTGTCCCATCATCCTGTGGTCCATTGATCCGGAGGACTGGGACGACAAAAACACCGACCGGGTGGTAAACATGGTGGTAAACCAGGCCCGGGACGGCGGCATTATCCTGCTCCACGACATCTATCCAGAGTCGGTGGATGCCGCGTTGCAGATTGTGGACAAGCTCCACGCCCAGGGCTACTATTTCTGCACCATTGATCAGCTCTTTGCCGCCCGGGGGCTCTCTCTGGACCCGGGTGAGGTATATTGGAATGCCTACCCATGAACCAAAAAGGACCTGCCTTACGGCAGGTCCTTTTTGCAGGTTTATGCAAATTTCTCAATGTAGCCCATGACAAAGATGATCAGTACGATGATGGGCACCACCACGGTGAAATACATCCGCAGCTTTGCGGGGAAGCGCACGCCCTTGCCCTGGTCGGCCTCGGCCAGGAAGCCGTCGAAGCCCCAGGCAATCTTCTTGGACAGGCAGCAGAACAGCAGATAGATCACGGAACCCAGGGGCAGCAGGTTGTTGCTCACCAAGAAGTCCTCAAAGTCCATGACGCCCATGCCCAGGATCTTGATACCGCTCCAGATGTTGTTGCCCAGCAGGCAGGGCAGGCTGAGCAGGAAGATAAGCACCAGGTTGATGGCCACCGCCTTACCACGGGACACCCCCCACTTGTCCATCCAGCAGGCCAGGATGTTCTCAAACACGGCGGTGATGGTGGACAGGGCGGCAAAGAACAGGAACACGAAGAACAGCGCGCCCCACAGCCGTCCGCCGGGCATGGCGTTGAACACATTGGGCAGGGTGATGAAGATCAGGTTGGAACCGGCGTCGGGATTGACACCGAAGGCGAAGGCAGAGGGAAAGATAATCAGGCCAGATACAAAGGCCACGCAGGTATCCAGGATGCCCACGCTGATGGTCTCGCCGAAGAGGCGGCGGTCTTTGCCGATGTAGCTGCCGAAGATGGCCATGGCGCCGATGCCCAGGCTCAGGGTAAAGAAGGCCTGTCCCATGGCGGCGTAGATGGCCTCGCCCAGCCGGAAGTTGCCGTTGGCATCGTACATCAGGTTGTCGAAATTAGGCACCAGATAGAACTCCAGGCCCTTGATGGCCCCGGGCAGGGTGATGGCCCGGATGGCCAGGATCACCAGCAGGCAGAGCAGGCAGAGCATCATAAACTTGTTGGCCTTCTCCACGCCGTTGCGCAGGCCCCGGCTGCAGATCACCATACCAAGAACCACCACAATGGCCATGAAGAGCAGCTGGATTCCAGGCTGAGACACCATGGTACCGAAGCTCTGCTCCACACCAGACTTGTCCAGTCCCTCAAATTGACCGGCAGCGATCTTGAAGAAATACATCAGCAGCCAGCCGGCAATGGTGGTATAGAACATCATCAGCAGGTAGTTGCCCGCCATACCAAACCAGCCGTACCAGTGCCACTTGGTGCCCTTGGGCTCCAGTTCCTGGAAGGACACAATGATGCTTTTCCGGCTGGCCCGGCCCACGGCAAACTCCATTGCCATGATAGGCAGGCCCATGGCCACCAGAAATACCAGATAGATCAGCACAAAGGCGGCGCCGCCGTACTGCCCCACGATGTAGGGGAAACGCCAGACGTTGCCCAGGCCGATGGCGCACCCGGCAGAGATGAGCACAAAGCCCAGCCGGGACGCAAAGGTCTCTCTCTCTTTCACGATTTTTCCTCCTTGGCTTGGCCGCCTGACGGCGGCCTTCTGAGCCGATTCCGTTCAATATCCGGCCTCAGCCCCGCTGTTTTCCCGGGAGGGAAGGTCCTCCACAAAGAGAATTCCCGCGGCCCTCACCGCGGGAAACAAACTACTTTGCCGCCTAAACAGCAGTTTTTTGTCTTTTTTCCTCTCGAACGTCTGCCCAAGCGGAGCGCAAAGCAGTTGATTCAGCAGACAATATCATAGCCGATTTTACCGGCTCTGTCAATGCAAAGCGTTACATTGATCTGCATCATTATCCATTTTTCTTACAGCCAGTCCTCCACCACATCCCGCAGCGTCACCGGCGACACCTGATTGCGCCGGACCAGCTCGGCCAACTCATCAATACGCCCGACGCTCACCGTGATATTGGGCACCGCCTGACTGTCCCCATCCGGGCCGGTCACCTTGATGCCGTAGCTCTCGCAGCACAGCCCTCCTACTGCCATCTCATCCACCAGGATGGCATAGCGGTAACCGCAGCCCTCCGGACTCTCCAGCAGCAGCTCTCGCATGGCGTTCTCCCCCTTTGTACGATTCTATGACTCAATTATACAACTTTACCATAAATTGTAAAGTTTTACCGTTCGTATTCTTTCGTCATAAATCGCCATAGAGGATTAGGTTTCCTTCCGCTCCGCCCAGGTATAGAGGAGCACCGCTCCCAGGATAATTCCTGCGCCCAGCAGCTGCATAGGGGCGGGGATCTCTCCAAACAGGGGGACGGCCAGCACCCCGGAGAACACCGGCTCGCACAGCTTAGCAGCCGACACATAGGCAGGGGACAGATATTTCAGGCACCAGCTGAACAGGCTGTGTCCCATCAGGGTACACAGCACTGCCAGACCCAGACCGATGAGCCACTCTCGTCCCCCATAGCCCACCAGGGGGGTGCCGCTGGCCAGTGCCATGATCAGTAGAGTCAGGAAGCAGGCCAGGTAGGTTAAAAAGGTATATACTGTGGTAGAAAGGTATCCTCTCTGTATTCTTCCAATCAAAGTATACAGAGCGACAAAGAAAGCCGCTAACAATGCCAGGATATTTCCATACCACTCGCTGCCCTGTCCGCCTCCTGCCAGGGCCAGTATTGCGCTGCCGCCGAAGGCCAGCAGGATGGCGGCCACTCCCAGGGGCGGGATCTTACCTTTCAGAAAGAGTGCAAAGCCCAGGGCGGTGAAGATCACTTCCGTACTCACCAGCACGGTGGATACCGCCACACCGGTCCATTTCAGGGATTCAAACCAAGTGAGGAAGTGGAGGGCCAGACAGATTCCGCTGAGCGTACACAGCAGTACATCTCTCCCCCGCACCCGCTTGAGCTCCTGCCGAAACTTGGTCAGTACCGCCGGCAGCAACAGCAGTACCGTCCAGCCCAGGCGGTAGACTGCGGTGATCACCGAAGGGGCCTGGGAGTAGCGCACCAGGATGGCAGAAATGGAGATGCCCACCACTCCCAGCAGCAAGATTCCTTTGGGATGTCGTTCCCACATTGTTTTCGCCCCCAATCTTTTCCCAGTATACTCCCTCCATCCCGTGGGTGCAATTCAAAACAGCAGAAGTCTACTCAATCGATAGCATAAAAAAGGACCTGTTGCGATTGCAACAGGTCCTTTTGATGTAAGCCTTCTTACTTGGCAGCCTTGGCAGCCCGGATGGCCTCGATGAGCATGGGAGTGACCTTGTACAGGTCGCCCACGATGCCGTAGGAAGCCACGTCGAAGATGGGGGCAGACTCGTTCTTGTTCACCGCGATGATGCACTCGGAGTCCTGCATACCAGCCAGGTGCTGGATAGCGCCGGAGATACCCAGAGCAACATAGATGCGGGGATGGACGGTCTTGCCGGTCTGGCCGACCTGGTGGTCAGCACCGATCCAGCCGGCGTCCACGCAGGCACGGGAGGAGCCCACAACGCCGCCCAGGACGGAAGCCAGCTCCTCAGCCAGCTTGATGCCGCCCTCAACGTCCTTGCTGATGCCGCGGCCTACGGAGACCACCACGTCAGCGCCGATCAGGTCGACCAGCTTCTTGGCAGCCTTCTTGACCTCCAGCACCTCAACATGGATGTCGGACTTGTCCAGCTTGACGTCCACGTTCTCGATGACGGTCTTGGCAGCGCCGGCCTCGTCGTAGGGCTGGGTCTGCATCACGCCGGGACGGACGGTGGACATCTGGGGACGGAAGCGGGGGCAGATGATGGTAGCCATCAGGTGACCGCCGAAAGCAGGACGGGTCATCTTCAGGTTGGTGTTCTCCTCGAACACGGTGTTGTCCACGTCGATGGTGGAGGTGGTCTTCAGGAACTCCTTGTACTTGGCCACGTCCACATCCAGGTGGGTACAGTCGGCGGTCAGACCGGTGTGCAGCCGGGCAGCGCAGCGGGGGCCCAGGTCACGGCCGATGTTGGTGGCGCCGATGAGGAAGATCTCGGGCTTCTTGTCCTCCACCAGGTCGCAGATGACCTTGGTGTAGGCGTCGGTGGTGTAAACGTCCAGCAGCTCGTGGTTGCAGTAGTACACCTTGTCGGCGCCGTAGCCGCCCAGAGCCTTCAGGTACTCTTCCTTGATGTCCTTGCCCAGGACCACGCCGCACAGCTCCACGCCCAGGTCGTTGGCCAGCTTACGGCCCTCGGAGAGGAGCTGGTAGCTGGTGGACATGATAACGCCCTCGCGCTGCTCACAGAAAACCCATACGCCCTTGAAGGCGGCGGTATCGCTACTATTGAAAGCCATTCTATTGCTCTCCTTTCGATTAGATAATGTGCTTGTCGTTGAGGATGGAGACCAGCTTCTCGACAGTCGCCTTGTCGGCGCCCTCCATCATCATACCGGCGCCCTTCACCGGGGGAGAGAAGGACTTGTACACATTCGTGGGAGAGCCCTTCAGGCCGATGGTAGTAACATCAATCAGGGGATCGTCCTTCAGAGTCTCATAGTTGTAGACTTCCAGAGGCTTCTGGTAGCACTCCATGATGCCGCCGACGCTCATGTAACGGGCGTCGTTGAGCTCCTTCACGCAGGTCAGCAGGCAGGGGGTCTGGACCTTGATGGTCATGTAGCCGTCCTCCAGCAGACGCTTCACGGTGACGGCCTTGCCCTCCACCTTGATCTCGGCCACGTAGGAAACCTGGGGCAGGCCCAGCTTCTCGGCGATCTGGGGACCCACCTGAGCGGTGTCGCCGTCGATAGCCTGACGGCCGCAGAAGACGATGTCATCGTCGTCCACGCCGATCTTCTTGATGGCAGCAGCCAGGATCTGAGAAGTGGCGTAAGTATCGGAACCACCGAACTCACGGGCGGAAACCAGAACGGCCTCGTCGCAGCCCATGGCCAGCAGCTCGCGGAGCATACCCTCGGCGGGCGGGGGGCCCATGGAGACCACCACGACCTTGCAGCCGGTGGCGTCCTTGATCCGCAGAGCGGCCTCGACAGCAGCCAGGTCGTCGTGGTTGGTGATGGTAGCCATGGCGGCACGGTCCATGGTGCCGTCTTCCTTCACCGCCACCACACCGGAGGTATCCGGGACCTGCTTGACACAAACGATTGCTTTCATATCGTAACTTCCCTCCAGTTCCTTTAGTTCACGCCCAGGTTGGCAGAAATGACCATGCGCTGGACCTCGCTGGTGCCCTCGTAGATCTCAGTGATCTTGGCGTCGCGCATCATGCGCTCCACGGGGTACTCACGGGTGTAGCCGTAGCCGCCGAACAGCTGCACGCAGCGGCGGGTCACGTCGCTGGCGGTCTCAGCGGCAACCAGCTTGGCCATGGCGGCGTCCATGGTGTAGGGCTCATGGTTCTGCTTCTTCATAGCGGCGGAGTAAACCAGCCACTTGGCAGCCTCAGTCTTGGCGTGCATATCAGCAAGCTGGAACTGAGTGTTCTGGAACTGGGAAATGCGCTTACCGAACTGGACACGCTCCTTGGTGTACTTGATGGTCTCCTCGATGGCGCCCTCAGCCAGGCCCAGAGCCTGAGAAGCGATACCGATACGGCCGCCGTCCAGGGTCTTCATGGCGATGCCGAAGCCCTTGCCCTGCTTGCCCAGCAGACGGTCGGCGGGGATCACGCAGTCCTCCATGATCAGCTCGCAGGTGGAGGAGCCCTTGATGCCCATCTTCTTCTCGTGCTTGCCCACGGAGAAGCCGGGATCAGTGCGCTCCACGATGAAGGCGGAAATTTCCTTCTTCTTGCGGCCGCGCTTGTCGGTGGAGACACCGGTGATGGCGAAGATCACGAACACATTGGCATAGCCGGCGTTGGTGATGAAGATCTTGGAGCCGTTGAGTACCCAGTTGCCGTTCTCGTCCTTCACGGCGGTGGTCTGCTGGCCCTGGGCGTCGGTGCCGGCGCCGGGCTCGGTCAGACCGAAGGCGCCGATCCACTCGCCGGAGCACAGCTTGGGCAGATACTTCATCTTCTGCTCCTCGGTGCCGTTCTCATAAATGGGAGCGCAGCACAGGGAGGTGTGAGCGGAGATGATAACGCCGGTGGTACCACAGACCTTGCTCATCTCCTCGACGGCCATGACGTAGGACAGAACGTCCGCGCCGGCGCCGCCATACTCCTTGGGGAAATAGATGCCCATCATGCCCAGCTTGGCCATCTTCTTGACGGTCTCCTCGGGGAACGCCTCGTTCTCGTCCACCCACTCAGCCAGGGGCTTGACTTCGTTTTCGGCAAAGTCACGGTACATCTTGCGGAGCATTTCCTGCTCTTTGGAAAGGTGCAGATCCATTTGTTGCCTTCCTCCTAGATATGTATTTCACAACGGCGGGCGGGAGTGTTTTGGGCTCCCGCCCGTCGTTTTGCGCAGTATGAATGAGCTTCTTACTTCTTGGTGTAGTCGTAGAAGCCGATGCCAGTCTTGCGGCCCAGCTTGCCGGCGCGGACCATCTTCCGCAGCAGCAGGGAGGCGCGGTACTTGGGATCGTGGGTCTCGTTGTACAGGGTGTCCATGATGGCCAGGCACACGTCCAGGCCCACCAGATCGCCCAGGGCCAGGGGGCCCATGGGGTGGTTGGCGCCCAGCTTCATAGCGGTGTCAACGCCCTCAACGGAAGCAACACCGGTGTACACCAGATCGATGCCCTCGTTGATCATGGGGATCAGGATCTTGTTGACCACGAAGCCGGGGGCCTCGTTGACCTCGACGGGCTCCTTACCGATCTCAACGGACAGGTCGCGGATGGTGTTGAAGGTCTCGTCGGAGGTGTGAGCGCCCCGGATGACCTCAACCAGCTTCATGACGGTAGCGGGGTTAAAGAAGTGCATACCGATGAACTTGTCGGCGCGCTTGGTAGCAGCGGCGATGGCGGTGATGGAGATAGAAGAGGTGTTGGAGGCCAGGATGGTCTCGGGCTTGCAGATGCTGTCCAGCTCGGCAAAGATGCTCTTCTTGATGTCCAGGTTCTCGATAGCGGCCTCAACAACCAGGTCAGCATCGGCAGCAGCCTTCAGATCGGTGGTGAAGGTCATGTGAGCCAGGATGTCGGCCTTCTTGGCCTCGTCCATCTTGCCCTTGGCCACCAGCTTGTCCAGGCTCTTGTTCAGGCGGGCCTCGGAAGCCTTGATGATGTCGTCGTTGATGTCGCGGACAACAACGTCAAAATCCTTCTTGGCAAAAACCTGGGCAATGTCCAGACCCATGGTGCCGCCACCGATGACAACAATCTTTTTCATAGCAGAAAACCTCTTTTCAAATACTATAATGTATGTAGTTGGTTTGCTGAATCAAATTCGCCGAACTTCCTTACTTGTTCTGGAAGTGCTTCTCAGCGCGCTTCTCCAGGAAAGCGCCCATGCCCCCGCCCCACCCGGTGCTGCGCACCGTGCGGGATCCCCATGATTTCACTCAAATCGCCGGAAATGAATTCCGCCGATTTCAAGGTTTTGACCACAGGCCAAAACGCTTGACGGCGCAAGCGCCGGGGACTCAGCCATGGGCCAGGTAAGTACTCACTTCCGGATAGTTTACTTGTTCTGGAAGTGCTTCTCAGCGCGCTTCTCCAGGAAAGCGCCCATGCCCTCATCCTTGTCGGCAGTGCCGCAGCAGACACCGAAAGCCTCGGCCTCAAAAGCGGAGCCGGTGGCGATGTCAGTCTGCATACCCATGCGGATGCAGCGCTTGGACTCCTGCACGGCGATCTGAGCGTTGGCACAGATGGCGTTGGCCAGCTCCATGGCCTTGTCCATCAGCTCCTCGGCGGGATAGACCTCGCTGACCAGGCCGATGGCCTTGGCCTCGTCGGCCTTGATGACCTTGGCGGTGAGGATCAGCTCCATAGCCTTGGAAACGCCCACGATGCGGGGCAGCCGCTGAGTGCCGGCGAAGCCGGGGGTAATGCCCAGGCCCACCTCGGGCTGACCAAACTTGGCCTTCTCGCTGGCCAGACGGATATCGCAGGCCATGCTCAGCTCGCAGCCGCCGCCCAGAGCGAACCCGTTGATGGCGGCGATGACCGGCTTGGCCATATTCTCCAGCTTCAGGAACACACCGCCGCCGTGTACGCCGAACTTCTTGCCGTCGATGGAAGAGAAGTTCTTCATCTCGCCGATGTCAGCGCCCGCCACAAAGGAACGGCCCGCGCCGGTGAGGATCATCACATAGATCTCGTCGTCGGCAGCTACCTGATCGATGACCGCGTCCAGATCGCTCAGAACCTGGCTGTTCAGCGCGTTCAGCGCCTCCTGCCGGTCAATGGTGACCACGCCAACGTGGCCCTGCTTTTCCAGCTTCACAAAACCCATTATGTTCTGCCTCCTTGTCCTGTAACCTATCTAGAATTGTTATATTTTTAACAAGTTCTCACCTAATAAGTATAACGCACCGCCGCCCAACAGGCAAGTAAAATGCAAGAGAAATTCGTTATTTTTTTATCAATGATTATAGCCAATATGCACAACTCGGTTTCAGAAAGCCACCTTAACTCTCAGCCGAATTGGCAAACCACATGGTTTTTGGCCCGGTTTTCCCTTTTTTCGCCCTGTTGGCAAGGCGCCGCATTTATGCAATATGTACAAGTGCCGGGGCAAACGCCCCGGCGGGGCTCACGGCACAAAGTGGATCTGCTGCTCCGTGACCAGAGGATGGCAGATCAGCGTTTCTCCCTCCCGCTTTGCCTCGTCCATGGACACCGCGGTGATCTGACTGTTGTCATAGGTCTTGTAGTAATAGGTGCCCGTCCAGCCGTCGATGCAGCAGGAGTAATCCGTGAGGTCCCACTTCCCCTCCGGTGTCCGCACTGCACCCCGGGGCATGGCCACCGCGTCCAGGATGTGAAAGACCTGGCTGACACTGGATATCTCGTCCCGCTCGCAGACGCTGTTCCACTTAAGGAAGGCGGCCCGGACAAAGCGGGAGGCAGGTGACCAGTCTCCCGGCAGGCCCAACGTGCCCATTCCCTGGCCAAAGGGACGCAGTTCCACTCCTCCGAAGCGGTTCTCCGGCTGGGCGGCGGACAGGCCCATATACTGGTTCAGATTGGTCAGGTGGAAATCAAAGGTGGGGTTGTTGGTAAGCACCCCCACCGGGTCCTCAAACAGTCTCAGGCCGTCGGCCATAGGCTCCGCCACCAGGGCCCGCTTTCCGTCGGCCAGGTGCCAATGGAGGGGGGCGTTTGGCATATTGGGGGCAAAGGGGGTATCCAAAATACGGACAGAGCGCAGCTTTTCCTCCGCCTGGTCCACGCTGTCGCAGCTGCCCAGCAGCCAGGGGATCAGCTCATAGGGGGCGGCGGGGGTACCGTCCTTCGAGCCGCAGGGATAACAGGCGTTACCCGGGAAGTTGAGGCCTGCCATATAGAGGCCCTTCTCGTTGACCCCCTCAGCATAGAGGGGGTAGTCCTCCGCCACTGTGGCCATGCCGATGATGGCATAGTGCTTCTTCAGGGTGGGCATGGCTTGAAAGGAAAATGGGTAATTACGTGGAGTAATGACCACCTGCTGGCCAAACTGGTATTCCAGATCCAGGTTCCGCCCAAAATAAGTGTGGTCGGTGGTAAAGGTCAGGCTGGTACACATGGCTGACGCCTCCTGTATTCAAATGAAATGCCTTCCGGCGCATCCCTTAGTGTGACTGTCCCCGCTCCAGGTTATCCGGATTCTGTTACAAAAAGGGCCTGCCGGAGCAGGCCCTTTTCTGTTTTAGCCGCACTTGGAGTAGCCGCAGTCACGGCAGGTGACGCAGCCGCCTTCGTGCTCCAGCTTTGCTCCGCATTCGGGGCAGAACTTGGCCAGCTTGGCCTCGGCGGGAGTCATGCCCGGCCGGGGAATGGGCGCCGCTTTGGTGGTGGCGCTGATGGGGGCGGGAACAGTCTCGCGATTGCCCTGGGACACCTTGAGCACCTTCTCCAAGGATTTGGCAATGGCGTCGGGGCAGGAGGTCACCGGTACGCCGGGCTGGCGCAGGCAGGAGGGACAGCGGATGCCCTTGAGCTGCTGGATGATCTCCTTGGGGTCCATGCCGGAGCGGATACCCACGCTGACCAGCCGGGCGGTGGCCTCAGACTGGCTGGGGCAGCCGCCGGCCCGACCGGTGTTGGTGAACACCTCGCAGATACCGTTCTCATCATAGTTTACAGTGATATACAGGTTGCCGCAGCCGATGCGCACCTTCTCGGTGAAGCCGGTGGTCACCGCCGGGCGGGGCCGGGGCTGGATGTGGCCATAAGCCTCCTGAGGCACCTGGCACTCCTCACACACCCGGCCGGTGGGGGCGGGGGCAGCCTCCTTACCGTCGTTGACCTTGCCGATGTTGAGCACCTGCTCGTTGCGGCTGCCGTCCCGGTAGATGGTGGTGCCCTTGCAGCCCAGGGTATAAGCCAGGCGGTAGACCTCGGCCACCTCGGCCTTGGTGGCGGAGTTGGGGAAGTTCACCGTCTTGCTGACGGCGTTGTCGGTGTACTGCTGGAAGGCGGCCTGCATCTTCACATGCCAGATGGGGGACACATCGTGGGCACACACAAATACCCGCTTGATCTCCTCGGGGATACCGTCCACATGGGCCAGAGAACCCTGCTCCACAATCTGCTTCATCAGAGCCTCAGAGTAGATCCCCGCCTCCACCAGCTTGTCCTTCAGGATCTGGTTGGTCTCAATGAGGTGGGTATTGTCCATGACGTTGCGGATATAGGCATAGGCAAACACCGGCTCCACACCGGAGGACACGCCGGCAATGATGGACAGGGTGCCGGTGGGGGCGATGGTGGTAACAGTGGCATTGCGGATGGGCTTGCCGTCCTTATAGATGCTCTGGTCAAAGAGGGGGAAGGCGCCCCGGCTCTCGGCCAGCTTCTCGCTCTCCTGGTGGCCGATGGTGTTGATGGTGTCCATGATCTCCTGGGCCAGGGCCACGCCCTCCTCGCTGTTGTAGGGCACACCCATGTAGAGGAGCATATCGGCAAAGCCCATGACGCCCAGGCCGATCTTCCGGGTGGAGCGAGTCATCTTGTCAATCTCGGGCAGGGGGTACTGGTTGACCTCAATGACGTTGTCCAGGAAGTGGACGGCGGCACGGATGGTCTTTTCCAGCTTGGCCCGGTCCAGCACCCAGCCCGCCACGGTCTTGGTGATGTGGTTGACCAGGTTGATAGAGCCCAGATTGCAGCTCTCATAGGGCAGCAGAGGCTGCTCACCGCAGGGGTTGGTGGACTCGATCTCGCCCTGGCTGGGCACCGCGTTGTCCCGGTTGAGCCGGTCCAGGAAGATGATGCCGGGCTCGCCGGTCTGCCAGGCAGAGGTGACGATGGTGTCAAAGACCTCCCGGGCCTTCAGCTGGCCCACCACCCGGCCGGTGGCCGGGTCCACCAGATCGTACATCCCGTCCGCACTCACCGCCTCCATAAAGGCCTCGGTGATGCCCACGGAGATGTTGAAGTTGGTGATCTCGGAGGTATCGTTCTTGCAGGTAATAAAGTCCATAATATCGGGGTGATCCACCCGGAGGATGCCCATGTTAGCGCCCCGGCGGGTACCGCCCTGCTTCACCGCCTCGGTGGCGGCATTGAACACTTTCATAAAGGAGATGGGGCCGCTGGCCACACCGCCGGTGGAGTTGACGGTGGAACCCTTGGGCCGCAGCCGGGAGAAGGAAAAACCGGTGCCGCCGCCGCTCTTGTGGATGAGGGCGGCGTTCTTAATGGCGTCAAAGATGTCCTCCATAGAGTCGGCCACCGGCAGCACAAAGCAGGCGGACAGCTGTCCCAGAGGGCGGCCGGCGTTCATCAGGGTGGGGGAGTTGGGCAGGAAGTCCAGATTGGTCATCATCTCATAGAATTCCGCCGCTGTGGCCACCACATCGGCCTTGGGGTCAAAATGGCGGTCGCCTTCGGCCACCGCGTTGGCCACACGATGGAACAGACCGTCCACTGTCTCGGTGGGATTTCCCCGCTCATCCCGGGCCAGATAACGCCGCTCCAGCACAGCCTTGGCGTTTTCAGAAATAGGCATATCGTATCTCTCCTCTGAGTTAGTATCATGCGTGAACACAAGATATTGTATCATAGAAAAGCGCCATGTCAATATGTCCGATTTCTTGCCCTTTTCACCCGTTCTTGCTATAATGGAGCCCGGAAGCCCTTGTGCCTGAAGCAGGTGCGAATTTCGGACCGTGCTTTGACGGCCCGGCTGGGCTCAATTTGGATTTATTTTTGTGCGAGGTGACGGAATGGATCTCCATCAACCGGACCGGGCCCAACTGCTGCGCCCCCACTGTCAATGGTTCTCCCGGCTGGGATGGGCCCTGTTTGCCCAGATGGCCGCCATGCTGGCGGTCCAGCTGCTGGTGGCCGGCATCGTCCCCAGCGTTTTGAATCACCCCATCTCCCGCTGGTGCCTCTCCGTGGGCTCAGCCTACGGCGCGGGTGTGCCCGCCTTCTGCCTGGTGCTGCGCGGCGTGCCCGCCCCGGGCCCCTCCGCACGCCGCCCCATGGGGCCGCTGAACCTGGGCAAAGCCCTGGTGACCACCCTTGGTCTGGTCTATTTGTCCAATCTGCTCACCCTGCTTCTCACCCAACTGATTGGGATTCTCCGGGGCCAGGCGGTCACCAATCCGGTGGACAGTCTGGCTGGCTACCCTACGGTACTCAACCTTCTGCTGGGCTGCGTCATTGCGCCCCTGTCAGAGGAATATCTCTTCCGCTATTTGCTGCTGAACCGTCTGCGGCCTTACGGGGATAAATTTGCCATCCTGGCCTCCGCCCTGTGCTTCGGCCTGTTTCACGGCAATCTGAATCAGCTGTTCTATGCCTTTGCCGTGGGGGCTCTCTTTGCCTATGTGGTGCTCCGAACCGGCTGCCTGTGGCAGTCCATCCTGCTCCACGCCCTGATCAACTTTACCTCGGTGGGCCTGGTGCCCCTGCTGGAGCTGCTGGGCCAGACCGGAGAACTGCTGACCTCCCTGCTGGTGCTGGGGTCCATCGTGGTCGGCATGACCTTTCTGGTCACCAGCTGGCGGGAGATCAAACTGGAATCCGGCCTGGTCCCCTTCTCCGAGGGCATGAAATGGCGGCTCTTCTTTGAAAATCCCGGTGTCATCGCCTTCTGTCTGCTGGCGCTCATCCTGATGGCCAGCTATGTTCTGTAACCTACCTCAAGCGGAAAAGCCGATGCAGCCGCACCCCCTGGGCCTGGAGGGCCGCCAGGTAGAGCACCACACCGAAGAGGGTGCAGGCCCCCACCGCCGTCCACTCCCCTACTCCGCTGTCCAGCAGCACCTGAAAGAGCAGGTTGCCGGTGAGGCCGGTCAGCAGGGCCGCCAGGCCGGGAGCTACCCCCCAGTCAAAGAGCCGCAGTTTCAGTCCGGTAACTCGCCGCACCTGGAACCAGTTCAGGAGCACCCCCAGGGCGGAGGAGGCCACCACCCCCACCCAGTAGCCGCCGATCCCCACACCGGGGAGTCCCAATAACAGATAGGTGCAGCCCAGCTGCAGCCCGCCGGACAGAATGGAACTGCGGGCTGCAGCTTTTTGTCTGCCCAGGCCGTTGAGCGCACACCCCAGCACTGCCTGCCAACAGGACAGCAGCACCCCTACCGACAGAGGGAGCAGATACCGGCCCACCCCCTCCTCCCGAAAGAGAAGCTGACCCAGGGTAGGGCCTACTACCACCAGCAGAGCCATGGCGGGAAACATAAGCACCGAGGTGGCCAGCATAGACCGGTCGATCCGCCGCCGGATCAGCGGGGTGTTGCCCAGGGCTGCCCCCTGAGCCAGCTTGGGCATAAGGACCAGCCCCAGGGCGCCGATGAAGGCGGTGGGCAGGCAGAGCATGGGCATGGTCATGCCGCACAGCACACCGAACTCCTCCATGGCCCGGCTCACCTCCGCCCCGGCGGCCACCAGCCGCTGGGGAATAAGCACCGCGTTGGCCGAGCCCATCAGGTTGCCCAGCAGGCTGGTGAACCCCACCGGCAGGGCGATGGCCAGGATCTGGCGGTTCATCCGCCGGGAGGCCCCCGGCTCTCCCAGCTTCTCCCCTGCCAGCCTGCGGCGGGCCAGCAGCATCAGCGTGATGGAGGAAAAGAGTTCGCACACGATCATGCCCACCACGATGACGGCCACAGTCCGCTCCGGATTCTGGGGCAGGAAGAGCACCAGCAGCCCGAGAACCGCAGCCGCCCGGATGACCTGCTCGCACAGCTCCACCGCCGCCGGGGGCCGGATGGCGCCGGTACCGTAGAAAAAGTGCTTGTGCAGGTTCTCCACACCGGTAAGGAGAATACAGGGCAGCAGCAGCAAAAGCCCCATCTGGGTGCGGGCATCCCCCAGCAAGTACACCGAAATAGGGTCATACAGCAGGGCAGTAACCGTGGCCAGCACCCCAAACAGTCCCAGGAAGCACAGCAGGCACCGGCGGAGCACCTGGGCCGCCGCTCCCCGCTGCCCTCGGGCATAGTATCCGGCAGACAGGTTGGATACCGCTGCTGTCAGCCCCACCGCCGTTAGAGAGAGCAGCACGGAATAGACCGGCATAATGAGCTGGTAGAGGCCCATGATCTCCGCTCCGATGAGGCGGGAGAGTAAGATCCGGTAGACAAAGCCCAAAAACTGCCCGGCAATGCCGGTGCCGGTGAGCAGCAGGGTGCCGTAGAGCATGGATGTCCGGTCGAGCTTCAATGGGCCCTCCCCCTTTCAATGGTCCACTTCCACTCTATTCCGCAGGGTCGTCCGGCATACATCCAGAAACCTTTTGACAAATGACGGCAAAGGTTTTATCATAGAACCGTATATTTTAGTGAATTGCAGTATAAAAGTGAGGAATCCCTATGATCGCCACCGTCATCAATGTGGTCCTGATCCTGCTGGGCAGCTGTCTGGGCCTTCTGTTCAAAAACCGCATCAGCCCCCGCTTTGCCTCAGGCATCACCTTTGCTCTGGGTCTGTGCACCATGGGTATCGGCATCACCGGCATGATCGGCACGGCGGACACTCTGTGCGTCATTGTGTGTATGGTGATCGGTACTCTGATCGGTGAGGCAATCAATATTGAGGGCCGGATGGACGGCGTGGGGGAGCTGCTTCACCGGAAACTGCTCCGCAAGGATGAAAACAGCCGTTTTGTGGAGGGCTTCGTCACCGCCTCCGTCCTCTTCTGCGTGGGCGCTATGGCCATCAACGGCGCTATGGAGGCAGGCATGAACGGCAATTACGATATCCTGGTCTCCAAGTCTGTGATGGACGGCGTCACCGCCATCACCTTCTCTGCGGCCATGGGCATCGGAGTGGCCTTCTCCGCTCTACCGATTCTGGTATATGAAGGCGGCATGACTTTGATTTTCGGCCTGGTAGGCCAGCAGATCGACCCAGCTATCGTCAATGAAATGAGTTCCGTGGGCGGCACCATTATCGTCGGCATCGGCATCAATATGCTGGGTCTGCCCAAGGAGAAGCTGCGGGTGGGCAATATGCTCCCCGCCATCTTCCTGCCTCTGGCCTATATTCCCATCCGGGACTGGCTCATGGCAACGCTGGGCTGAGCGGCATAAAAAGGCAGACACATGGTGGTTTCCCATGTGTCTGCCTTTGTCTTGCCCACTTAACTTTATCAAAGATCTTGCCGTTTCCGCCGCTCGACAGACCGAATATTTGGATAGGAAAAGGGGCTTCCCAGCGAAAACCATCGCTCGGGAAGCCCCTCTCGTTTTTTACCAAACGGGAACAGATGAAACCTTATTCATCAACAAGCCCTTCGCAAAACCGCATCAGGATCACAGCAACCTCGGCACGGGTCGCATCCCCTTCCGGGCTGAGGGTATGGTCACTGGTACCGTTGATGATTTCAGCGCCCACAGCCCACTGCATGGCGGGAATGGCGTATTCGCCCACATCGGCAGCGTCCGTGTAGGAGAGAATGTTGGTGTTCTCTCCGATGCTCACATCGTAACCCTTGTACTGCGCATAGCGGTGGAGCATGGTAGCCATCTGCTCTCGGGTGATAAGATCGTCAGGCCCAAATTTGTTGTTTCCGTATCCGGTAATGATTCCTTCACTGGCGGCCCACCGGACTGCCTCGCCGTACCAGGAATCCAGATCCACATCATCGAACGGCACGGCGTAATCTACCACAGGGCTGCCCTCCAGCCGCCACAGAATGGTGGCAACCATGCTTCGGGTGGTGGTCATATCCGGGCTGAAGGTGATGCTGCTGGTACCGTCCATCAGGCCGTGTCTATAGACGTAATACACGCCGTCCTCATACCAGATATCCGCGGGCACATCCACGAAGGGCAGTTCAATCTGAGTCACCTCAGTAAAGGCGGCTTTCACCGTAACGGCACTGTCCGGCATGGTAAAGGTGTATGTACCATCCTTCTCTTCATCCAGCGTGATGGTTTTTCCATCCTGCTGCGTTACGGTAAGGCTGTCAAGCCGATAGCCGTCGTCCGGGGTGACGGTCAGAGTAACCGTCGTGTCGGCGTTGGCGCTGTTCCGGTCCGCGACGACGGTGCCGTGGTCGCTGTCCTCCACGGTGATCTTGTAGCTGGAGACACCGCCGCCTCCGCCACCGCCACCACCGCCGCTGGACTGCACTTCAAAGGTGGCCGCAACGGTCAAAGCGGTATCGGTTTCCGCAACCGTATAGGTACTGCCGCTGGCAAAGTTCTTGCCGTTCACCGTGAGAGTACTCAGGCGATAGCCGCTGTCGGGCTGTCCGGTGATCACCAGTTTGTCACCGGCAACCACCTTCACGCCGCTCTTCAGGGCAACGCCGTCACGGGTGACCGTCACAGTACCGTTTTCAGCGGTTTCGATGGTCAGAGGAATGCCAGCCAGAATATCCACCGTCAGGCCGATCTTCTCCTGCACATTGGGAATAAACACAGTCACAGTGCCGTCGCCGTTGGGTGTGATGGTCGCATCCTCCCGGGCCACAGTCACAGTCTTGATGGCGCTGTCCGCAGTAGGCGCCACGGTGAAGGTCACGTCGCCGCCCCGGCGGATCTCATTTTCCGGCGCGCCGGGATAGGTGTCTGCAGGGTTCCGCTGATCGATGGTAACGGTATAGCCTTCGCCGCCTGCGGGAACCGCAAAGCCCTGGTACGTCTCAAACTCCACGGTAACGGTGGTGTTTTCACCGAGGGCATCGATGGTCAGGGTGTTGGTAAGATTGCCTTCCACCACTTCGCCGTTGATGGTCCACGCCTTTACCATGTATCCAGAATTCGGGGTAGCGGTGAACTGGATCTCGCTGCCGCCGGCAAACTGCACCGCGGTATCGGCAGCAATGGGGGTATCCTCGCACATACCGGAGGCCGTGCCATTCCCGCCAACCACGGAATACTCCACCTCATACAGAAGCGCCTCGGTGAAGGTCGCACCCACGGTGATGTCGCTGCCCACCGTCAGGGTGATGGTCTTATCGCTGCCGGACGCGTCGCCCGTCCACTCCTTGAGCATCCAGTAGTCGTCCGCCGTGGCGGTAAAGGTCACCTGGGTGCCGTCGGGCACGGTGTCGCCGGAGTTAAGGGGCTGACCGTCCACAGCGGCGGTGATGCTGCCGTGGGTGGTCTCTTCAATGATAACGGTATACTGGGGAATGGCCTCCAGATTTGCCGTCACATTCCATGTGCCTGGGGTCAGAACGGGCACAGTGACGGTGGTCTTGTCTGCACTGATCTGGGCATCAGCCGGCAGACCGGTCCAGTCCTTCACGCGGTAGCCCTCCGCCGGACTTACGGTAAAGACGATCTTCTGGCCGCCGGAGAGCTGGTCGCCGGACTGGAAGCCGCGGCCATCTGCGGTGGCGGTGATGGTACCCATGGCATCGTCATTCACCCCGTAGTTCACGGCAATGCCGGCAATGGCGGCAAAGCGGGCCTCCACGTTCACATTGTCGGAAAGGGCGCCGGTGGTGTAGGTGAGATCGGTATGCTCGATCTTTGCGCCGTCCACATACCAGCCCTCAAGGCTGTAACCGCTGTCGGCAACAGCAGTAAAGGTAACGGCGGAACCGAAGTCCACATAATCGCCGCTCTTCAGCTCGGCAGCTACGCCGTCCGCGGTGCCGCTGGCGGTCAGGCTGCCGTTGTCCACGGAGAAGGTCACCACCGGCTTCCTGGCGAAGGTGATGGTAAAGGCGGTATCGGCAGTGATGAGGTATTCCGCCGTCTGCACGCCGTTCGCCCTGGCGGTGTTCTCATAGAGAACATCATCCGCACCGCGGATGGTGATCGCATCCACCACATAGCCGTCATCCGGGGTGGCGGTAATGGTGATGGTCTCGCCATAGCGGGCGGGATCGGTAGCCGAGGCGGTGCCGCCGGTGCCGGTTCTCAGGGTCACCTGCTGCTCCACGCCCCAGAGTTCCACAGCCACGGTGCAGTCGTCGGTGGCCGCATAGGTAAAGGTGTTGCCGGTCTCACCGGGCTGCTCCACACCGTTCACTGTCCAGCACTTCACTTCGTAGTGCTCGTCAGGAACCACGGTAAAGGTAACAGGTCCGGACACGGCAGCGCCGCTCTCGATGGAATATTCGCCCATCTTGGCGGTCAGTGTGCCGTGGGCAGGATCGGCAAAGCTCACCTTGGGCAGGCCGGAGGTGTACTGAACCGTCACATTCAGGTCCTGCATCGGGGTAAGGGTGAGGGTGTTGCCGGTTTCCGGCTGTACCACACCGTTGACGATCCACTCCTTCACCCGGTAGCCCTCATCAGGCGCAGCGGTAAAGGTGATGGTGCCGTCCTCATAGACCACGCTGGGCTTGCTGTCATCATACAGCTTCATGCCCTTGCGCTCCGCCGCAGCGGAGATGGTGCCGTGGGTGCCGCTGCCGTCACCGACAGTATCCACCACGGAGTAGGTGACTGAATATTGATTCAGCGCTGTCCAGGTGTAATTGACGTCAACATCAGCTGTGACATCGCTGACGGTGTAAGAATAGGTATCGGTACCATCCAGATCGGGGTACTGCGTGATCACATAGCCCTTGTTGGGGACCAGAGTGATGGTGAGGTCGTCGTAGTAGCGCAGGACGTCGGTACCGCTGTTGACGGTGCCGCTGCCGCGCTGGACGGTGACGGTGCCGTTCCCGCCAAAGGCCGAGCCGGTCAGGTCGTATTTCTCGATGGTCTTGAAGGCGGCCTCCACATTGCTATTGGCCCGGAGGATCAGCTGATAGGCGTCCTCCGTAACAATGCCCAGGGAATCCAGCTCCTTAAAGCTTGTAATGCCGTTTTCGGTGACAGCCCATTTCTGGATGCGGCTGTCGCTTCCGGCCTCTGCATCAAAATCAACGGTGGTCCCCGGGGTCAGGGTGGTGCCGGACTGAACGGCAATGCCGTTGGCCTCGGCCGTCAGGGTGCCGCTGCCGCCATCCACACTCTGGGTACCGTAGGTGAGGGTATAGGCCAGGAAGGACTCAAAGACCGCGCCTACGGTCACATCATTGTCGATCTTCAGGCTGATGGAAGTGACGTCGTTCTTGTAGTCCGCAAACGCGTCCGTCCAGTTCTCGAAGGTGTAATACCGATCGGCCTCCGCCTCAAAGGTCAGAGTGGTGCCCTTGGGAACGCTGATCTTGCCGTTCTCATCCGGAGTCAGAACCGTGTCGCCGTCTTTGACGATAATGGAGCCGCCGGCGGTGACGTTCAGCGTAACGGTCTTGGCAACCTCAGCCATCGGCACGAACACAGCGGACACATGGTGCTCTGCGGCATAGGCGTGGAAGGTGAAGGTATTGCCGGCGGCGGCGTAGGTCTTGTCTGTGCCGCTTCCGTCGGTCACTTTCCACTCCTTGAGGGCATAGCCGTCAGCGGGAGCGGCGGTAAAGATGATCTCATCGTCGCTGCCGAAGGTAGCGCCGGTGGAGGGGAATGCCTCCCCATTCACAGTCGCACTCACGGTACCGTTGGCATCGTCAGCAGTATAAGTGACGATGCTCTCCTCCGCCACTACAGCGGCGGTCACGGTGATGGTGGTGGCCTTCTGAATGGCGAAGTTGAACTGGCCGTCCACCGGAGTGACAGTCTCCGTGCCGTCCTCCGTTTCCAGGGTCACTTCTGTGACGGTATAGCCGGGTTCGGGCTCCACATCCACATAGACGATGGTCTCCTCTTCCACCTTGTCGCCGCTGTGGATTTCCACATTGCCCAGATGGACGGCTTTGACGCTGACCTCATTCTCGTTGTAGTCTATGGTCAGCGGTACATAGGCCTTGGGCGTGGTAATGACTGCCTCGTTGGACCAGACGCTCTCACCGTTCTCACTGTCGGTGGTGACCACGAAGGTATATTCCGTGTTGCTGTCCAGTCCTGTCACGGTGTACTCAAGGGTACTGCTGTCGAGAGGCTCCTCATTGACCTTCCGGAATGCGTCCTCGTCCTCGCTCCTGACATAGACATTGTAGCCCAGCACAGCCAGACGTCCCGGGACCCTCGGATCACTCCAGGTGAGGTGGACGGAATCCAAACCCTGCAGCTCTGCTGCCAGATCGTTCACTGCCGGCGCAGGTGCGGAAATGTTGGATACATTGTAGGCAATGATGAGCGCATCTTTGCCCGCGACGCCCAGATCAATGGTGTCCCTGGCCAGGTTCCAGGTAAAGCCGTAGGACTTGGTGACATTTTCGGGGATGCCGTATTCCTCCAGCAGGTACTGCCAGTCCAGGTTCTGCACCGCGCCGCTGGTCTCGGTCTCGCTGGCGGTGGTGGTGGAGGAACTATTGGAGTGCATATACTCCAGGCTGGCATAGGCGCCGGCCTTGGCACCATTGCCAAAAATCTCGAGGCCTGCCATGATGCTCATTTCAAAGGAGAAGCCGCTCTGGCTCTCAATGCTTTCTGTGGTGGCGCTGCCGTCGGATTTGGTGCTCTGGGTCTCGCCGCCGTTGTAGCCCAGCTGATAGTTGGAGGAGCTGATCTGATCCAGATTGCTGGCATAGCCCCAGGGGTTGCCCTCCTGGCCCAGATAACTCCTCTGGCCGTCGATCTTCACCATAGGGGTGAATTTCTCCCCCTCGGCCTCTTCTTCCATCAGGGCGTTGTACTCGTCCACAAAGGTGTTGTAGTCCACCACGGACATCTGTACGTAGGCAGGAGTCTTGGGCACGGAGATGGCAAAACCCACACCGGCTTTCGTAGACTCCAGATTATCCCACGACCAGCCGCCCTTGTCCTTGTCGTAAAGCTCGTAGGTGTAGGTGATGACCGGGGTGCGCTGGAGCACCACGCTGTCGTAGGCCTTGGTGGCAAAGCTGTCGGTGGTGGAGGTGGTCAGGGTCTCCTCAAAGGTCTCGGTCCAGGTGTTAGAGGAACCGGCCTGCAGTTCCACCGTGGAAACGTTTGTCTCCATCTCTCCCGTAAAGCCCACGCCGAAGGAGGTTTCGTTGCCGGTGCCCGTGGTATACTCATAGCTCTGGGTGAAGGAATAGGTGGTCTCGCCGGAGTCGCTGCCCAAATCAATGCCGTCAAAATACGGGGCCATCTGGAGCACAGCTGCTACCTGCGGGTCGGTATAGGTCCAGTCCTTGCCCTTGTAGCGGGCCAGCACGCCATCGTCGTCCCGGTCCATGGAGAGCAGCACGAAGTTGGTGTTGTAATTCCAGTGGCCCTCGGCGCCGGCGCCACCCTGTCCATTGTTGCCGCCAATGAAGAAGCCGCTGGACTTTGCGTAGAACATGCTGGTGTCGGTGCCTCCGGCACTGCCCACGCCGCCGCCTTCGCCGTCATAATTCTTGCCGCCCACGGCGCCCAGACGGTAGAAATAGTCGTCTTCGTAGCGTTGTCTATTGGCATAGACAAAGAAGATCTGCTCATAGCCGTAGTCGTTGCCGTCGAAATTGCCCACCGCCACCGAGGGGATGAAGGTCTCGTCGCACACGGTGCTCTGAATGGAATCGTCATTGTCCTTGACAAACGAGACGGTGTAGAGTTCCCTTGCCCCGCCGGTGGAGAAGTCAACGATCTTGCCGCCCACAAAGACGTATTCCGCATTGATGTTGCCGTTAAACGCCACGCAGGCAAGGCTCAGGGGCGAGCGGCTGTTCTCACCGCCGGTGCCGCCGGCAAACCAGCCGGTGGCGGCGATGGTGTGAAACCGGGTGACGCTGTCATCCGTGCCGGGGGAGGCAAAGCTGCCGTCGGACCGGGCATTGAAGACAGCGATGTTCCAGGTCTCGCCGTCCAGCGCATAGGCAGTCCCTGCATCGGCAGAGTTGGCTTTTGAAGTAACAGTGTTCCTGGTGCCGCCCACCACGATCTCGTCGGTGCCGTCGCCGTCCACGTCGCCGGCGTCCAGGCCCACGGCGGTCATGGTCTGATAGCTTCTCCGGCCGCTGCTGATGCCGTTATCCACCGCCACAAAAACAGATTGACGGCCGCCGTCTGTCACCGGACTGGAAGCTGTGCCGCCATAGGACACCCCCATCATGGGGAGATAGTATTCGCAGTCGAAGTGCTTGTTTGCATCCGGGGGCGCCATGAGATACGAGACGGCCACCAGATCGTCCACGCCGTCGCCGTTGAAGTCGCCGGCGGCCAGATCGCAGCAGAGCTTGTTGCCGAACTGGTCGGTGGTGTTGGCCATGTCGATGCCGTGGTTCTCATTGACGTAGCGCCAGTGGAGCATGGACTTGCCCGCGGCCTTCTGGGACACGGTCAGGCTGGAGCTGGTACTGCTGCAGCTCACCTCATAGAGGCCGTAGTCATTGGCATTGTCGGCGGTGACAAAGGCCACCACGGTCTCCTTGCCGTCGCCGTCAAAGTCGCCGGCAGTCAGGTCGAAGTAGTTGCCCGCCCGCCAGTTTTCCGGGTTGTTGTTTTTGATCCAGCCCGCATTGCCCGGGAATTCGTAGTTGGCGTACTTGGCGCCGTTCTCCGCATCCTGCACATGGAGGACGATTTTGTTCGACCCGGTATCAAAGCCGATGTAGGCGATGTGGTCCTTCCGGCCCGAGCCGGTGGGGTCAAAGGCGACGGCCTCCACAAAGGACAGTGCTCTGAAGCCGTCGTTGTAGTACTCATACTGGCTGAAGCTGCCGTTTACGCCGTCCTTTCCAAAGGCGCTGGGGATCGAGTCGCTTTCGCCGTCCCAGCCGTCGTACCACAAAAAAGAGTGGTAGTTACCGTTGCTGTTGATGCCGTAGATGCCCAGCTCGGACATCTCGTTCATCAGGAAGGGCTGGTCCACAGCGTAGCCGTAGGGGTTTTCAGTGCTGTTGGGGTCAAACTCCGAGGGCTGTCCCATGTTCAGGATGCTATCGAACTGGGACGAACCCGCCGCCGCGGCAGGCAGCGTCATGCCGGGCATCAGGGATACCAGCAGGCACAGGCTGACAAAAGCCGCAAGGATTCGTTTTTTCATTTGCTTTCCTCCTTTGCTTCCGAAGGGGTAGAAGTTTCCGTACCGGAGTGCATTTACCGGATTAACGTTGACTGTCTCAGCCGCTCGTCATCCTCCTTTCCCAAAATGGCGGGCTTTTGACGACACAAAAAGGGCGCGCCACGCCGCGAAAGAAACGCAAGCGCAACGCACTCTTTGGAAAAATCTAAAATTTGGAATTTCATAAAGGGGCAGACCTGTTCTGTCTGTCTGGCCATGGAAGTGGACATCCATTTGTCAAGATATTTGCCGTAACTCTTCACCCCATCACCTCTCTCATTCCGGTAAGCACCGCCGTGTCTCTGCGCATTTCGTAAAATAGCGTATTTACATTATAGCGAAAAGAATCCGGGGTTACCATTACCCATTTTGACCCCTAAAATGGGTGAGGCATATGGGCATACCTCTTGTTGCTTTTTTACCGAAGCATATACTGCTTCAAGTCTTTTCGATTCTCCACGTTGAGCTTTTTCATCGCCTCGGAAATGTGGCGCTTGACCGTATTGACCGAAATATTCAGATAGTCCGCAATTTCCTGGTTGGTCCAGCTGCGGGCGGCCAGCATTGCCATGGCAAACTCCGTGGTGGTCAGATCGTCCGCCACATCATGGCCGGTGATGGGGTTATGAACTCTACGCCAGCCGGAAGAGAACCGATAGGTTATGTCAATAATCCGCTTGAAGTCTTCCGGCCAGTTTGGTTTGATGGTCGCCTCCAGCATCGCGCCCAAAAGCCCGTGGTGCTCGCCGAAGCCCTCTATGAGATCATCCGGGCGTGCAATCTCCCACGCCGCCAGAAGATGTGTCTGGGCACGATCCGGCTGTTTCATGCTCATGTAGTCCATCACCGCCACCAGATGGAGATAAATGGCGGAGATGGGGTAGGCACTGGCTCCCATGGCAAGGGTGGCTTCCACCACCCCGGCGCTGCATGCGTATTCCTCTTTTAAATAGAGATAGTGGGCCTGCACATACAGCGCAAATGCCCGCAGACCGGGAGGCAGCAGCGGCAGGAATTCCTTCGTGGGCGGCATTTCCGCCGGCAAAGGCAGATGCAGCAGCACCGCCGCCGCAAAGGCCACAAAGACTTCCATGGCGCGGATGGGCGGGGCATTTTCTCCTCCGGCAGCCAGGGTGCTTTTGATTTCATTCAGAGCGTATCGGGCATGATCGATCCGCCCCATGGACAGGCAGGCATAGGCAAAAATCCAGCAGGCAGACAACTTGGTCGCCCCATCCTCCGCATTGAGGTAGGGTTCGGTCTCCTGCATGGCTTTTTCCGCCTGTCCGCTGAAATAGTGGTACTCTGCCAGGGCAATGTCCTTTTGGGGTCCTGCTTTCATTTGATTGATGGTTTCCAGGCAATGACCCGGCTGAAAGGCTGTGTTCATCAGAGGCATAAAACCAGGAAAGAGTTCTTGGGGCCGCTGTGTTTGGGGTACTGCTTGGGACAGTTTCTTTTGTTTACGGGGATCACCTGGTTTTTCAGCGTCTTCCGGGATCGCCCAAGATCCGCCAAATCGTTCCGCACCGGGAATACGGCCTTCCGCACAATATTGATTGACCCGCCGTTCGGATATGCTCCATTTACAGGAAGCTTCTTTAATGGAAAGATACCCGTTCACTTCCGTACCGCCTTTCAAGAAAATCTGCTGTGTCTATGCTGTAATCACGGCAAGAGGGCACTCCTAGTAAAAAATTGGGAGCACATACGTTTTTTCAAGTATATTGTATGCGAATATCAGTAGATTTTCAAGCAAGCAAATCATAATTGACGATGGGAATCATCATATTATGGATGGAAAAAAGAGTGCTGATATTCCATATCAGCACTCTTTTTCTTATGATATTAACATTTCCCGATATTCAGACGCTTCCGTCTGAACATATTGTTTTCCCTTATTATAAGGAAGACACATTTTCCTTTTATGCTCAGTTGAACTTATAGATCTTGCGGGCCAGCCGGTACAGCTTCACCGATAGTTTCCGGCCCTGATAGCCGGGGATATTGCCTACAAAGGAGAGGGAGCGGTACTTATACTTGTGGTAGAGCCCCACATCCTTATGCCGCAGGTACTCCCACAGCTCGGTCTTTTTGCCCAGGGCCTCAGGAGAGCCGTCCAGAATGAGGAAGATGGAGGAGATGGTCATCATCATGGACAGGTAGCTGCTCATATACCGGGCCAGTCGGGGCTGCTGAGCGTGGAGTTTGCGGAGATCGTGACTATCGATCATGATCTTGTTGACCCGCAACTGCTGGTCCACCCGGCCCACCATCACCTGCTCGTTGACGCTCTGGTCAGCCCGGCCGATGAAGTAGCGGTACAGATCAATGTCCATGTAATAGATCCGCTTCACATAGGGCAGAGGCTGGTAGACAAAGATGTTGTCCACATAGAAGGTGTGCTTAGGCAGCTCCAGGCCGCAGTCCCGCAACAGCTGGGTGCGGTAGATCACGCTGTGCATCAGCAGGAACTGGGAGGGGCGGAACCGGCCCACCTTGCTCCAGGAAAAGATCTTGTTCTGGGGGAACACATTGGTGTACCGGACCACCTTCTGGGTGTTGTCCTCCACGTGCTCGTAGACGTAGTTGGCCACGAACATATCCACCGGCTTCTCCATTTTGGCAAACTTCCGCAGTTTCTCCAGAGCCTTCTGGAGGGCGGCCTCATCCAACCAGTCGTCGGAATCCACCACCTTGAAATAAAAACCGGTGGCGTTTCGGATGCCCTGGTTGACGCCCTCACCGTGGCCGCCGTTCTCCTGGTGGATGGCCTTGACGATGTTGGGATACTGGGCAGCGTAGCGGTCGCAGATGGCGGGGGTATCGTCCTTGGTGGAGCCGTCGTCCACCAGGATAATCTCAACGTCCTCCCCGCCGGTAAGCAGGGTCTCCACACAGTGCTCCATGTAGGCCGCGGAGTTGTAACAGGGCACCGCGAAAGTAATGAGCTTTGACATATGTACCTTTCCTCACTTCAACAGATCATCACACAGCGCCAGAGCCCGGGCGGCGATGGCGTCCATGTTGTAATACTTGTATTCCGCCAGCCGGCCCAGCAGGTGGAACCGGTGGAAGCGGTCGGCCTCCGCCTTGTACTTGGCGTAGAGGGCGTTGTTGGTCTCATTGATAATGGCGTAGTAGGGAATCTCTCCCTCCGCCCCGGTGTAAACGCTGGAGTACTCCTTCATAATGGTGGTCACTCCGGGCAGATCCTGGCCGGTGAGATACTTGAACTCGGTGATACGGGTATAGTCCTGGTCCACGGTGTAGTTCACCGTGCCGTGGCTCTGCCAGTAATCCACCGGGTAGGTCTCAAACTGGAAGGTCAGGGTGCGGTAGGGCAGCCGGCCGTACTTGCAGCCGAACAGCTCGTCCGCCGCGCCGGTATAGATTATCGTACCATCGAAGGGCTCCCCGTCCAACAGCACCGCTCCGTCGGCCAGGGTCAGGCGTTCCCCGGCGTCAACATTCAGCTCCACGGTGATGTCCGGATGGTCCAGCATCCGCTCGAACATGGGGGTATAGCCCTCCTTGGGCATCCCCTGATGAGTGTCCTGGAAGTAGCGGCAGTCCTCGGACAGGAACACCGGCACCCGGGCGGTGGTGTTGGGATCGATGTCCTCCGGGCGCTGTCCCCACTGCTTCATGGTGTAGTGGACAAAGACGTGCTCATACACATAATCAGCCAGAGCGGCGATCTCTGGATCGGGATTCTGCCGCAGCTCCAGAATGGTGACCTTCTTCTCCGCGCCGTAGGCAGCGATGAGCCGCTTGGCCAGGCTGTCGGCCTTCTCCGGTCCGAAGGCCGCCCGCATGGACACCAGATTGAAGGGCACCGGCATTTCCATCCGGCCGTCTTCCGCCGGAATATTGGCCACCACCTGATGCTGATAATTCAGCCAGGGGGTGAAGCGGGACAGGTAGTCAAAGACCCGCTTATCGTTGGTGTGAAAGATATGGGGACCGTACCGGTGGATGAGCACACCGGCCTGGTCAAAGCAGTCGTAGGCGTTGCCGCCCACATGGTCCCGGCGCTCCAGCACCAGCACCTTTTTCCCGCCCCGCTCGGCCAGCTCCCGGGCGCAGATGGCACCCGCCATACCGGCGCCGATGACCAGGCAGTCAAATGGATGACCCATGGTATCCGTCCTCTCTCATTGGAATGATCGCAGCGATTGGATGCGGCCATATGCCCAGTCCAGGCATATAACGGATTCATTTTAACACAGAATCAAAGAAATGGGGGAAAAGAATCCATTAAGTTTTCCTTAACGGTGTTATCGGTCCGAAGCCCGGTGATCCACCCGGGGGGCGGCTCCGCCCAGGAAGCACTCGGCATAGTGATCCATGGCCCGCTGGATGACCTGAATGGCGGCCTGCCGGTCGTTCACGTCACCGGCCACAGCCTCCTTGCCCTCCAGAGCCTTATAGACCGTGAAGAAGTGAGCCATCTCATCAAAGATGTGGCCGGGCAGATCCATCAGGTCCTGATAGGTATTATAGGTAGGATCGGAGAAGGGGATGGCGATGATCTTTTCGTCGTTCTTGCCGCCGTCCAGCATGGAGATGAAACCCACCGGATAGCAGCGCACCAGAGTCAGGGGGTCCATGGCCTCGGAGCAGAGCACCAGCACGTCCAGGGGGTCGCCGTCATCGCCGTAGGTCCGGGGAATGAACCCGTAGTTGGCGGGATAGTGGGTAGAGGTGTGGAGCACCCGGTCCAGAATAATGAGGCCGGTCTCCTTATCCAGCTCATACTTCTTCTTGCTGCCCTTGGGAATCTCAATGACCGCCACAAAGTCCTCAGGCTGGATACGGCTTGGGCTGATATCATGCCAAATGTTAGACATCTCTGTATCTCCTTTTATCTTATAATCTGCTTACGTCCGTTCTGGGTCGCCCGCCGGACACAGAATAAGCTGATTCAGTAATCATTATTATATCTTTCCTCCCGAAAGAATACAATACCTTGCCCCGTTCATTTTTCCACGTTTTGTCTTTTTCTGCCCACTGCTCCAAATTGGCCGGTATTCCTTTTGTAAAATGGGACATCCTACAATGTAAAGTCCGGAAACGACTGGGAGAGAGCGGCTTTACTCATTCTTTACAATTCGTTGAAGGACAACTTTACAATCGGTCGTTATACTGTAGCTTGTTCCGAGACACCAAGAATACATTGCATGATTGGAGATTGAACACCATGAAAAAGAGAACTCTTGCGCTGATGCTTTCCGCCGCTCTGTGCGTGGGTATGCTGGCCGGCTGCGGCGGCGGCGATACCGGCAGCGCCAACACCCCCGCCGGCAATTCCAACAGCCCCGCTGCAACCGAGTCTGAGACTCCCGGCAACAACACCGAGCTGTCCGGCACCGTAGTTACCAACGGCTCCACTTCTATGGAGAGTGTGATGGGCTCCCTAACCGAGGCCTTCCGTGAGGTCCAGCCCGGCATCCAGGTTCAGTACACCGGTTCCGGCTCCGGCGCCGGCATCACCTCCGCTCAGGACGGCACCGCCGACATCGGTCTGGCCAGCCGCGACCTGAAGGACGACGAGACCGGCGTCAAGGCCATCACCGTGGCTAAGGACGGCATCGCCATCATCATCAACCCCGAGAACCCCGTGGCTGACCTGAGCGTTGAGCAGATCGCTCAGCTGGCCACCGGCGAGATCACCAACTGGTCCGAGGTTGGCGGTAACGACGCTCAGGTCGTGTTCATCGGCCGTGAGGCCGGTTCCGGCACCCGCGACGGCTTCGAGTCCATCACCGGCACTGAGGACGCCTGCAAGTACCAGAACGAACTGACCTCCACCGGCGAAGTGATCGCCAATGTGGCTTCCAACCCCAACGCCATCGGCTACGCCTCCCTGTCCGCTGTGGATGACACCGTGAAGGCCATCACCGTGGGCGGTGTGGCTCCCACCGAGGAGACCGTTCTGGACGGCACCTACGCCATTCAGCGTAACTTCAACTTCATCGTCAGCGACAGCGCCGAGCTCTCCGACGCGGCTCAGGCCTTCATCGACTGGGCTACCTCCGCTGATGCCGCCGATCTGATCGCCGGCGCCGGCGCGGTGCCTGTGGCCGAGTAAATCCATCCGCCGTTTTGATTGCCCCCTCGGTCACGAGGGGGCAATCTCCATGATTTCAACTTTTTACGAAAGGCCGGTCATCAACCATGAAACAAAAGCTCCGACCGTTGGAAGTGACCATGAATCTGCTGTTCTTCCTCTGCGGTTTCATTGCGGTCGTCTTCGTCCTGTTCATCAGCATCTACCTGATCATCTCCGGCCTGCCCGCCATCAAGGAGATCGGGCTGGTGGAATTTCTGTTCGGGACCAAGTGGGCCTCCACCGCAGCAGAGCCTTCCTTCGGTATCCTTCCTTTTATTCTGACCTCCATCTACGGCACCGCCGGCGCCATTGTGCTGGGCGTTCCGGTGGGCTTTATGACGGCGGTATTCCTGGCCAAGATCGCCCCGCCCAGAGTCGCCTCCGCCGTGCGCACCGCCGTGGACCTGCTGGCAGGCATTCCCTCGGTAGTCTACGGTCTCATCGGCATGATGGTGCTGGTTCCCGCCGTCCGGGAACTGTTCAACCTGCCTGACGGCGCCAGCCTGTTCTGCGCCATCATCGTGCTGGCCGTCATGATCCTGCCCTCCATCATCTCCGTGTCCGAGACCGCCCTGAAGGCGGTCCCCAAGGAGTATGAGGAGGCCTCCCTGGCCCTGGGCGCCACCCACATTGAGACGGTCTTCCGGGTAAGCGTTCCCGCCGCCTCCAGCGGTATCGCCGCTTCCATTGTGCTGGGCATCGGCCGTGCCATCGGCGAGGCCATGGCCGTCATCATGGTGGCCGGCAACGTGGCCAATATGCCCTCCCTCTTCTCTTCCGTCCGCTTCCTCACCACCGCCGTGGCCAGCGAGATGTCCTACGCCTCCGGCCTCCAGCGTCAGGCCCTGTTTTCCATCGCTCTGGTGCTCTTCCTCTTTATCATGCTCATCAATGTGATCCTCAACACGCTTCTCAAACGGAAGAAGGGGTGATATACTGTGATCGAAATGAAACCTCTCTCCGGAAAGCGGAAGGCCTATGACCGTATCCTCCGCTTCCTGCTTTACTTCTGCGCGATCCTGACCTGCGCGCTGCTGGTGTTCGTCATCGGCTATATCTTCATCAATGGTCTGCCCCACATCTCCTGGGAGTTCCTGACCTCCGAAACCAGCTATATCAAGGACACCATCGGTATCCTGCCCAACATCCTCAACACGGTCTATATTGTGGTGGTCACCCTGATCTTTATCCTGCCTCTGGGCGTGGGCGCCGCCATCTACCTCACCGAGTACGCCCGCAACCGGCGGCTGGTAAGCATTCTGGAGTTTGCCACCGAGACTCTCACCGGCATCCCCTCCATTATTTTCGGTCTGGTGGGTATGCTGTTCTTCTGTCAGTTTCTGGGCCTGAAGGCCTCCCTGCTGGCTGGCTCCCTCACCCTGGTCATCATGACCCTGCCCACCATCGTCCGCACCACCCAGGAGGCCCTCAAGACCGTTCCCCAGTCCTACCGGGAGGCCGCTCTGGGCCTGGGCGCCGGCAAGTGGCGGATGATCCGCACGGTGGTGCTTCCCTCCTCGGTGGACGGCATCGTCACCGGCTGCATCCTGTCCATCGGCCGCATTGTGGGCGAGTCCGCCGCCCTGCTCTTTACCGCCGGTATGGGCATGGCGCTCAACGACTTCTTCGGCTCCTTTGACCAGTTTATCCACTCCTCCGGTGCTTCCCTCACCGTGGCTCTGTATGTGTATGCCAAGGAGCGGGCCGAGTTTGACGTGGCCTTTGCCATCGCCGCCATCCTGATGCTGCTCACCCTGGTCATCAACTTGACCGCCAAGCTGGTGGGCAAGAAATTAAAGAAGAAATAAGGAGTTCCAACCATGGATGAAAATACGATTCTGTCTGTAAAGGGGCTGGACCTCTGGTACGGCCAGACCCAGGCCCTGAAGGATGTCAGCGTGGATATTCCCGAAAAGCAGGTCACCGCCCTCATCGGTCCCTCCGGCTGCGGCAAGTCCACCTTCCTGAAAACCCTGGACCGGATGAATGATCTGGTCCCCGGCATCAAGATCACCGGCTCCATCCAGTACCGGGGTCAGGAGATCTATGACTCTAAGGTGGACGTAACCTGGCTGCGCAAGCAGATCGGCATGGTGTTCCAGAAGCCCAACCCCTTCCCCATGTCCATCTACGACAACATCGCCTACGGTCCCCGTACCCACGGCATCAAGAACAAGAGCCGTCTGGACGACATCGTGGAAAAGTCCCTCCAGGGCGCCGCCATCTGGGACGAGGTGAAGGACCGCCTGAAAAAGTCGGCCCTGGGCCTGTCCGGCGGCCAGCAGCAGCGTATCTGCATCGCTCGCGCTCTGGCCGTGGAGCCCGACATTCTGCTGATGGACGAGGCCACCTCCGCTCTGGACCCCATCTCCACCTCCAAGATCGAGGACCTGATCGCCGATCTGAAGAAAGATTACACCATTGTCATCGTCACCCACAATATGCAGCAGGCCACCCGTGTGTCCGACAAATGCGCCTTCTTCCTGCTGGGCCAGCTCATCGAGTTTGGGGATACCACCCAGCTCTTCTCCGTGCCCAAGGATAAGCGCACCGAGGACTACATCACCGGCCGCTTCGGTTAACAGGAGGCTCTCATGAGAAAAACCTTTGACGCCGAGCTCCAGGAGCTCAATTATGAAATGATCGACATGGCGGCCGCCGCTGAGGACGCTATCGACGTGGTGGTGGAGTCTCTGGCCTCCAGCGACGATGCCGCCGCCAAATCCGCGGTGGAAATGACCAAGCACATGGACGAGATGGAGCGGGATATCGAAAACCGCTGCCTGCGTCTCCTCCTCCAGCAGCAGCCCGTGGCCCGGGACCTGCGCACCATCTCCGCCGCCCTGAAGATGGTCACCGACCTGCAGCGCATCGGCGACCAGTGCTCCAACATCGCTGAGATCTCCCTGCTTCTGAAGGAACAGCAGCAGACCCAGACTCTGGCGGACATCCGCACCATGAGCCAGAAGGCCGGCGTCATGGTGAAGCGGGCCATTTTCGCCTACGTTAACCGGGATACCGATGCGGCCAATGCCGTGGTCAGCCTGGACGACGAGATCGACCAGCTCTTCCGTACCATCAAGAGCGAGCTGGTGGAGCTCATCCTGGAGAACCGGGAGACGGCTGACCAGGCCATCGACCTGATTATCATCGCCAAGTATCTGGAGCGCATCGCGGACCACGCGGTAAACATCGCCCAGTGGGCTATTTTCTGTGTCACCGGAGAGATCCAGCTCCAGGCCTGAGCCCCCAATACGAAATGGAAGGTGATCCCATGTCCAGAGCCATCGTAGTGGTGGAGGACGACGAGAGCATCCGGGAGATGCTCCGGTACTATTTTCAATCCGTGGGCTATACCGTTCGCCCCTATGAATCCGGCGAGGCCATGTTCGAGGGCGAGACGGCCCACAGCCTTCCCGTGCTGTTTATTCTGGACATCATGCTCCCCGGCATGGATGGTCTGGAGATCCTCCGCCGCCTGCGGGAGGGCCGGAACACCGCTGAGGTGCCGGTCATCATGCTCACCGCCCGCAGCGCCGAGATGGACCGGGTATCCGGTCTGGAAAACGGCGCCGACGACTATGTGGTCAAGCCCTTCGGCATCATGGAGCTCCAGGCCCGGGTGAAGGCGGTGCTTCGCCGCACCGAGCGCCGGGGCGACCAGGTGCTGACCTGCGGGGATCTGGAGATCGATCCCGCCGCCCGGGAAGTCCGCAAGGGCGGCAAGCTGGTAGAGCTTACCTTCAAGGAGTTTGAGCTGCTCAAGCTGCTGTGTGCCCGCCGGGGCGTGGCCCTCACCCGGGACGAGATCCTCCAGACGGTTTGGGATTACGACTATACCGGCGAGACCCGTACTGTGGATATGCACGTCAAGGCCCTGCGGCAGAAGCTGGGCGAGGACGTGATTACCACGGTCCGTGGCGTGGGCTATAAAATGTCCTGACGGCCCGTCTCCCTGCCGGGCGGCTGCCGTCGCACCACGGGCGGCCTCCATCCGCCCGTTTTCCCATTATCTGCGAGAGGAGCCTATTATGAAGAAACGAATCATCGGCGCAACACTGCTCACCGTGGTGTTCGCCCTGCTGATCTCCAATGTTGTGGGGATCCTGATGTTCCGCAGCCGGGAGATGGACGCCGCCCGCTCCACCTTGCAGGAGCTGCTGGAGCTGATGGACGCCCAGAGCGCCATCACCGAGCCGGAGGCTTTGATGGAGCAGTTCCATGCCGCCGCCCCCGACAAGCGTCTCACCATCATCGACACCGACGGCACCGTGTTGGCGGATACCGACGCGGACGCCTCCCAGCTGGAGGATCACAACAGCCGTCCCGAGGTGATTGACGCCGAGCGCTCCGGCTGGGGCGAGGCGGCACGCCATTCTGATACCCTTGGAACCTCCATGTTCTATGTTGCCAAGCGCTTTGCCGACGGCATGATCGGCCGGGCCGCCATGCCCCTGTCCTCCATCAACTCTCTGGTGATGAGCGGCGTCTGGGGTTTCCTGATCGCCTCCATTGCCGCCCTGCTGCTGGCCTTCCTGCTGTCCCACCGCACCGCCAACCGTATCATAACCCCTCTCAACTCGGTAGGCGGCGCTCTCCAGGGCGTATTGGACGGCAAAAAGACACCCGGACTGGAGGATCTTCAGGCCGATGACGAGCTGCGTCCCATCCTGCGCTACATTGACAAGCTGATGGATCAGCTGGGCGGCTACATTCAGTCCATTACCGCCGAGCGGGACAAGGTCAGCCTGATCTTGGACTGCATGGACGAGGGCCTGATCCTGCTGGATGAGGAGGGTAAAGTTCTGGCCATCAACCGGGCCGCCCGTATTCTGTTCGGCTTCCCTGAGGGAGGAGAGCAGGAGGACGGCGCTCTGCTGCTCACCCGCAGCCGCCGGCTCCGTGAGGCCATCCATGACTGCCAGGAGAAGCATTCCTCCATCATGCTGGATGTGGATGCTCTCACCGAGGATGCCCGCTCCCTGCGGCTGTTTGTCTCCCCCGTCTCCGGCCGGCAGTATGAGGGCCAGCCGGTGGGTACTTCCATTCTGGTGTCCGACGTCACCGAGCTGAAGAAGGCTGAGGGTATCCGCAGCGAATTTACCGCCAATGTATCCCATGAACTGAAAACCCCCCTGACCAGCATCAAGGGCTTTACCGATATGCTGTCCAGCGGCATGGTGACCTCTCCCGCCGATCAAAAGCGGTTTATCACCATGATCGGTGTGGAGGTGGACCGGCTCATCGATCTCATCAACGACATTCTCAAGCTGTCCGAGTTGGAATCGGTGGCCATCGACCAGACCGAGGAGCGCTCCGCTGTGCTGGACGCGGCCCGAGAAACCGCCTCCCTGCTGGAGCCCTCCGCCAAGGCCGCCGGCGTGACCCTGGCCGTGGAGGGCGAGAGCGTCACCGTAGGCGTCCCCATGAGCCGGCTGAAGGAGCTGCTCTTCAATCTGATGGGCAACGGCATCAAGTACAGCGAAAACGGCGGTATGGTGACCACCCGTATCCATGTACAGGACGGCAAGGCTGTGATCTCGGTGGAGGACCATGGCATCGGTATCCCCGAGGAAGATCAGAGCCGGGTGTTCGAGCGGTTCTACCGGGTGGAAAAAGGCCGGGCCCGCAAGAACGGCGGTACCGGCCTGGGGTTGGCCATCGTCAAGCACATCACGCAACTTTACGGCGGCACCGTCAGCCTGGAGAGCCAGGTAGGCAAAGGTTCCACCTTCACTGTGATCCTTCCCATTCCCAACAACTAAGACAAATCCCCTGCCGGAGAACCGGCAGGGGATTTTTTATGCCATAAACGTGCCCGCCCCGGAGCCTTCCGGAGCGGGCCGTTTTGCTTTGTTCGTTTGGAGTTTGCTTGGATTACTGATGGATAGCGGTACCAGTCTTGCCGGCCACGCCGTCCTTGGCCTTCTCCAGCAGGGTGATGAGGGCGGAGCGGCCGGGAGCGCTCTCGGCAAACTCCACGGCAGCCTGCACCTTGGGCAGCATGGAACCGGGAGCGAAGTGACCCTCAGCGATGTACTTGCGGGCCTCGTCGGGGGTCAGAGAGTCCAGCCACTGCTCGTTGGGCTTGCCGAAGTTGATGGCCACCTTCTCCACAGCGGTGAGGATGATAAGGGTGTCGGCCTCCACCTGCTGAGCCAGCACGCAGGAGGCGAAGTCCTTGTCGATAACGGCAGCAGCGCCCTTCAGGTGATGACCCTCGGTCTTGTAGACGGGGATACCGCCGCCGCCGCAGGCCACCACCACCAGGCCGGCAGCCACCATGTCACGGATGGACTGGATCTCAATGATGGACTGGGGCTTGGGAGAAGCCACCACACGGCGATAGCCGCGGCCGGCGTCCTCAATGACGTTGTAGCCGCGCTCGGCCACCATCTTGTCGGCCTCTTCCTTGGTCATGAAGGCGCCGATGGGCTTGGTGGGATTCTGGAAAGCCTTGTCCTCGGGGTCCACCTCAACCTGGGTCAGCACGGTAGCCACGCCCTTGTTGATGCCGCGGTCCAGCAGCTCCTCACGCAGAGCGTTCTGCAGATCGTAGCCGATGTAGCCCTGGCTCATGGCCACGCACACGGACAGGGGGCAGGGGATATACTTCTCGGGGTCGGACCGGGTCAGCTCGGTCATGGCCTTCTGGATCATGCCAACCTGGGGACCGTTGCCGTGGGCAATGATGACCTCATGGCCCTCCTGGATCAGGTCCACGATGGCCTTGGCGGTCTGCTTCACGGCGATCATCTGCTCAGGAAGATTGTTGCCCAGAGCATTGCCGCCCAGAGCAATCACAATACGCTTGCCCATAATAAACACCTCATACTCAATAATTTTGCTAGAGTCCGGGCGGCGGCAATGCTCACCGCGCCTTTCGCGCGCACAAGCGTTTTGCCCCTGGCAAAACCTTGGCGCAGGCGGAATTCATTTCCGCCAAGCAAGTTCAAATCTTGAGGGGTTCCCAGGGCAGCGTGCTGCTCTGGGAAAACTGCCGCCCAGGGCAATCACAATACGCTTGCCCATGTTAAACACCTCAATATTCGTAAAATAGTGGGGCCCGTCCGCACAGATACAGGCAGGTTGACCTATGCGGACGGGCCTTTAAAAGGAAGGGGAAGGAAAAATGGAAGTCAGATATGGATCAGAATCTTACTTCTGGAACCAACGGGCGATGCCGCGCTCCTCCAGGGCCTTCAGCGTGGCCTGGGGATCCTTAACCTTAGCCAGGAAGATCATAGCGGCGATGATGTAGGGCTTGTAGGAAGCCTCCTTGTACAGAGGATCACGATAGCGATCGAACACGGAAGCCTCGACCTCGCCGTCCTTGCAGGACACGTCGTTGATGTCGGCGGGCAGGCAGTGCATATACAGAGCCTTGCCGTCCTTGGTGGTCTTCATCAGCTCCTCGGTGCAGCACCAATCCTTGTGGTTGGCGTTCTGAGCCAGCAGCTCCTTCTCCAGAGCCTTGATGCCCTCGCTGTCGCCCTCGGCGTACAGGTTGGTGCGCTTCTCCATGGCGGCGAAGGGAGCCCAACTCTTGGGATACACGATGTCGGCATCCTTGAAGGCCTCAGCCATGCTGTTGGTCTTGGTGAAGGTACCGCCGGACTTCTCGGCGTTCTTCTTGGCGACCTCCTCGACCTCGGGCATAACCTCGTATCCCTCGGGGTGAGCCAGGACGACGTCCATACCGAAGCGGCTCATCAGGCCGATGATGCCCTGGGGCACGGAGAGGGGCTTGCCGTAAGAGGGGCTGTAAGCCCAGGTCATGGCGATCTTCTTGCCCTTCAGGTTCTCAACGCCGCCGAAGTGATGGATGATGTGCAGCATATCGGCCATAGCCTGGGTGGGGTGGTCGATGTCGCACTGCAGGTTGACCAGGGTGGGCTTCTGCTCCAGAACGCCGTCCTTGTGGCCCTGGGTCACGGCCTCAACCACTTCCTTCTGATAGGTGTGGCCCTTGCCGATATACATATCGTCGCGGATGCCGATGACGTCGGCCATGAAGGAGATCATGTTAGCGGTCTCGCGGACGGTCTCGCCGTGAGCGATCTGGCTCTTGCCCTCGTCCAGGTCCTGAACCTCCAGGCCCAGCAGGTTACAAGCGGAAGCGAAGGAGAAACGGGTGCGGGTGGAGTTGTCGCGGAACAGGGAGATGCCCAGGCCGGACTCGAAGATCTTGGTGGAGATGTTGTTCTCACGCATATAGCGCAGAGCGTCGGCCACGGTGAAGACGGCCTCGATCTCGTCGTCGGTCTTGTCCCAGGTCAGGAAGAAATCGCCCTCGTACATCTCCTTGAAGTTCAGGGCATTCAGCTTGTCGATATACATCTGCAGAGTCTTGTCCATTGCAATCGATCTCCTTTTCAATATTTAGTCGGTTGGTGGATGGATACGGGTTTCATATCCGCAGGGGCGGCTTGCGCCGCCCCATATGGCCTATGTCAGCGCTTCTTACTTAATGTCGTTGTTGGTCTTGCCGGCGCGGAACTGGGTCACGTCAGCGGTCTTGTTCTCCTCCTTGTACAGGCCGGGCACGGCAGCGTACAGGGCGGCGCAGGAAACCAGGTCCTGCTTCCAGGTGATCTCGTTGGGGGCGTGAGCCTGAGACTCAGCACCGGGGCCGAAGCCCACGCAGGGGATGCCGTAGCGGCCCTGGATGGCAACGCCGTTGGTGGAGAAGGTCCACTTGTCGATCAGAGGACGGTGACGCAGGTGCATGGCGCCGTCGGGCCCGATGCGCTCCTCGCCGAACAGGGCGTGGTGAGCGTCGGCCAGAGCCTGAACGTGAGCGGCGTTCTCCTTGTTGATCCAGGTGGGGAAGTAAGCCTCGGTCTCGTACACCTCGCCGGTCCAGGAGGGACGGTCATACATATACATGGAGACCTTCACGTCGTCGCCGTACTTCTTCACGCTGGGCAGGTTGCGGATCTCATCCAGGCAGGAATCCCAGGTCTCGCCGGCGGTCATGCGGCGGTCGATGGAGATGGAGCAGGAGTCAGCCACAGCGCAGCGGCTGGGAGAGGTGTAGAAGATCTGGGAGGTGGTGCAGGTGCCGCGGCCCAGGAAGCGGGCATCCTCGTAGTGCTCGGGGTTGTACTTGGGGTTGAGCATCTTCACGAGGCCCTTGATCTCGGTGGAGTCGGCATCGTCGTTCTCGTTGAGGGCGCGCACGTCCTGGAGAATGTCAGCCATCTTGTAGATGGCGTTGTCGCCGCGCTCGGGAGCGGAGCCGTGGCAGGAAACGCCCTTCACGTCCACGCGGATCTCCATACGGCCGCGGTGACCACGGTAGATGCCGCCGTCGGTGGGCTCGGTGGAGATGACGAACTCAACCTGCTCCTTCTTGATGCCGTTGGCGGGGAAGAACTTGTTGACGATGTACTGCCAGCACATACCGTCGCAGTCCTCTTCCTGCACGGAGCCGACGACCATGATCTTGTAGCCGGCGGGGATCAGGCCCAGATCCTTCATGATCTTGGCGCCGTACACGGCGGAAGCCATGCCGCCCTCCTGGTCGGAACCGCCGCGGCCGTAGATGACCTCGTCGTCCTCATAGCCCTCGTAGGGGTCGTGGGTCCAGTTGTTGATATTGCCGATGCCCACGGTGTCGATGTGGGAGTCGATGGCGATGATCTTGTCGCCCTCGCCCATCCAGCCGATCACGTTGCCCAGGCCGTCGAACTCGGCCTTGTCAAAGCCCAGCTTCTCCATCTCGGCCTTGATGCACTCGCAAACGCCCTTCTCCTCGCAGCTCTCGCTGGGGATGCGGATCATGTCCCGCAGGAAGCGGGTCATGTCGGCCTTATAACCTTCGGCAGCAGCTTTGATCTTCTCAAAATCCATGGTAATGACCTCCATTTTCAATTTATTTCACGGTTTCATCGGGACATTTCCCGGTCAGCACAAACTTAGTAAGGCTTCTGGGGGGTGTCGACGGTGGGATACTCGCCGTCCCAGATCACCCGACGGAACTTCAGGGGATCGGTGTTGCCCTCGGTGGAGAACATGAGCACCTGGCTGAAGCGGTTGAGCTCCAGAGCGTCACGCAGCTCCTTGTAAGTGTCGTCGCACATGATGGCGTCCAGCACGCCCATACCCACGGCACCGGACTCGCCGGAGATCACAGTGGGATCGCCCTTGACAGGCACGCCCAGCATACGCATACCCTTGGCGCTCACCCAGTCGGGGCAGGAAATGAAGGCGGAAACATGGTTGCGGAGGATGTCCCAGGAGATGGTGTTGGGCTCGCCGCAGGCCAGACCGGCCATGATGGTCTGGAGGTCGCCGGTGACGATGCGGGGCTTGCCGTCGTTGGCCAGAGCACCCTGATAGAGGCAGTCAGCAGCGCGGGCTTCCATCACCACGAACTTGGGAGGATCGTTGGGGAACAGGTTGGTGAAGTAACCCACCACAGCGCCGGCCAGAGAGCCCACGCCAGCCTGCACGAACACGTGGGTGGGGCGGTTCACGCCGCACTGACGGAGCTGATCAGCAGCCTCGTTGGCCATGGTGCCGTAGCCCTGCATGATCCAGGAGGGGATCTCCTCGTAGCCGTCCCAAGCGGTGTCCTGTACGATGACGCCATGCTCGGTCTGCTCAGCCTCGGCGGCGGCCATACGCACGCAGTCGTCGTAGTTGACTTCCTCGATGGTGACCTTGGCGCCCTCCTTGGCGATGTTGTCAAAGCGGGACTTGGCGCTGCCCTTGGGCATATGTACCACAGCCTTCTGGCCCAGCTTGTTGGCAGCCCAGGCCACGCCGCGGCCGTGGTTGCCGTCGGTGGCGGTGAAGAAGGTGGCCTGGCCGAACTCCTTGCGGAAGGCCTCGCTGGTCAGGTAGTCGTAGGTCATCTCGGAAACGTCCCGGCCCATCTCCTTGGCAATGTACTTAGCCATGGCGAAGGAGCCGCCCAGCACCTTAAAGGCGTTGAGGCCGAAGCGGTAGGACTCATCCTTCACATACACGCCGCCCAGGCCCAGGTACTTGGCCATGCCCTCCAGCTGAGCCAGGGGGGTGATGGAGTACTGGGGGAAGGAGCTGTGGAAGAAGCGGGCCTTGGCCACGTTGGACAGGGACATGACGTCCAGCTGCTTGTCGTCGCTCTTCGGCATTTTATTGAGGACCCATTTGAGCTGGTCTTTCATCGAACACTCGCCTCCAAATTTTCTTTGCGCACTCGCAAACTTTCTTTTGTTTTCTGAGACCATCATACCACTTGTTTTCCAGTTGTCAAGAGGAAATCAGAAAAAAATATTGAGATACTAAAAATTTTTTTGGTGACGTCTCAAACCCTCTGGTTTCAGTGGGTTTTCCCCCCTCCCCTCTTCCCGGTCAGAGCAAAAAAGGAGGCCTCAGAGCGGTGGTTTTTCCACCGCTGATCTGAGGCCCCCTGGAAGGTCTTTGGGCGGCCTCCGTGACTGGGTAACTGGGTATGAGCGTTGCTTACTTTTTGTAGTAGGTCTTTTCCATGGGCAGGCTGGTACGCAGGATGTGATCCTTGGCGTAATAGGCGCCCTGGACAGCCGGTGCAGTGGGGATGGTGGCGATCTCACCGATGCCCTTGGCGCCGTAGGCGAAGGGCAGCAGCTCGTCCTTCTCCACATAGATGGCGTGGATATCGGGGATCTGGTTGGACCGCATCAGGCCCAGAGTACCGTACTTGGCCTGGGGCACACAGTCCTTCAGGGGGAAGTCCTCGGTGAGGGCGTAGCCCAGACCCATGAGCACGCCGCCTTCAATCTGACCCTGGATGGAGGTGGGGTTGACCACCTTGCCGGAGTCGTGAGCTGCGTAGACTTCCTTGACCTGGCCCTCGTCGTCCAGGATGACCACATGGGTGGCAAAGCCGTAGGCCACATGGCTCTTGGGATTGGGCTTGTCGGAGCCCAGCTTGTCGGTGGGATCGAAGAACTCGGCAAAGTACTCCTTACCCTCCAGCTTGGACAGGTCGCCGTTTACCTCATCCATATCCTTCTTCAGATCCACGGCGGCCATACGCACGGCCTCGCCGGTGATCAGGGTCTGACGGGAGCCGGAGGTGGTGCCGGAGTCGGGAGCCACTTCAGAGTTGGCACCCATGTTCCGCAGCAGCAGCCGGGGCAGCCCGGTGGTCTGGGAGAGGACCTGGAGGAATACGGTGGCGCAGCCCTGACCGATGTCGGAGGCGGCGGCGTACAGTTCCACCATACCGTCCCGCACCACCAGCTTGCAGCGGCCCTTGTCGGGCAGGCCCACGCCCACGCCGGCGTTCTTCATGGCGCAGGCGATGCCCGCGTGGTCCATGTTGGCCTCGTACACGTCCTTGACCGCCAGCAGGGTCTCCTTCAGAGCGGTGGAGCAGTCGGCGATCTGGCCGTTAGGCAGCACCTTGCCGGGCTCAATGGCGTTGCGGTAGCGGATCTCCCAGGGAGAGATGCCCACCTTCTCGGCCAGCAGGTTGATGTTGGACTCCAGGGCAAACTCGCTCTGGCACACGCCGAAGCCACGGAAGGCACCGGCGGGAGGATTGTTGGTGTAGTAGCCGAAGCCACGGATGTCGGTATTCTGATAGCAGTAGGGGCCCACGGAGTGGGTGCAGGCACGCTCCAGCACGGGGCCGCACAGGGAGGCATAGGCGCCGGTATCGAAGTAGATCTCGCAGTCCAGACCGGTGAAGATGCCGTTCTCATCGCAGCCCAGGGTGAAGGTACCCTCCATGTAGTGGCGCTTGGGGTGGAAGTTGATGGACTCCTGCCGGGTGAGCTTACACTTCACCGGCTTCTGGACCTTCAGGGCCGCCAGCACCGCCAGGTGCTGCACGGACACGTCCTCCTTGCCGCCGAAGCCGCCGCCCACGAACTTGTTCTCCACCACGATGCGGTCGGGCTCCCAGCCCAGCATGATGGAGATCTCCTTCCGGGTGTCGTACACACCCTGGTCGGAGGTGTACACCTTCACGCCGTCCTTGTAGGGGAAGGCCACGGCGCACTCGGGCTCCAGGAAGGCGTGCTCAGTAAAGGGAGTCTTGTAGCTCTGGGTCACCACATACTTGGAGTTGGCCAGAGCGGTCTTGGCGTCGCCCCGGGTCACATGGCGCTGCTGGCACAGGTTGCCGTTGGGGTGGAGCTTGGGCGCATTCTCGGCCATGGCCTCCTGGATGGAGCGCACCGGCTCCAGCTGCTCGTAGCTGATCTTCACCAGCTTCTTGGCCTGGGCCAGCGCCTTCTCGTTCTCAGCAACCACCAGGCAGATGGCGTCGCCCACACAGCGGGTGATATCGCCCTTGGCGATGAACACATCCCAGTCCTGCTGGATGTGGCCCACCTTGTTGTTGGGCACGTCCTCAGCGGTGAGGACAGCCAGCACGCCGGGCAGCTCCAGGGCCTTGGAGGCGTCAATGTCCAGCACCTTTGCTCTGGGATACTGGGAGCGGACGGCGGAGGCGTGAACCATGCCCTCCATCTCGATGTCGTCACAGTAGGCGCCGCTGCCCAGCACCTTGCCCCGCACGTCAGTGCGGAAGGCCCGGTCGCCCACGCCGTATACGTCGCCCTTCTCCAGCTCGGGGTCGATCTTCTCCTCTCCCCGGAGGATGGCGGCGGTGAGGGAAATGCCCTCAATGATCTTTTTGTAGCCGGTACACCGGCAGATGTTGCCCCGGATGGCCTTCTTGATGTCAGTCTCAGAGGGGTTGGGATTCTGGTCGATGAGGGCCTTACCCGCCATCACCATGCCGGGGATACAGAAGCCGCACTGGACGGCGCCCACCTTGCCGAAGGCGTACACAAAGGCCTCCTGCTCGTCGTGGGACAGGCCCTCTACGGTAAGGATGGTCTTACCCACCGCCTTCTTGGTGGTGAGGACACAGGACTTGACGGCCTTGCCGTCCACCACGATGGTACAGGTGCCGCAGGCGCCTTCGCTGCACCCGTCCTTGACGGAATAGAGGTGCAGATCGTCGCGCAGATAGCGCAGCAGGGGCTTATCCTCCTCGGTGGTACGGAGGAGGCCGTTTACGGTAAAAGAATAGCTCATCTGTGGTCCCTCTTTCCTATGCAAAGTCAGCCACGGTAAAGACGCCGTCAGCGTCCACAATCACGCCCCGGGGGCACTTTACCGCGCACATTCCGCAGGAGATGCAGCGCTCCGGATCGATGACCGCGTGGTTGTCCACCATGGTAATGGCGGCCGCCGGACAGTTGCGCTCGCACATACGGCAGGTGATGCAGCTGACGTCGCAGGCATTCCGGGCCACGGGGCCGGCATCCTGATTGGAGCAGCGGGGCACGATGGTGATGTCCGCGTCCACCAGACGGATCAGGCCCTGGGGGCAGGCCTCCACGCACAGGCCGCAGCCCACGCAGGCCTCCCGGTCCACCACGGCAGCGCCGTGGACACCGATGTGGATGGCGTCCAGACGGCAGGCCTCCACGCAGCTGCCCAGGCCCAGGCACCCCTGAGCGCACTCCAGCACTCCGTCGGCAAAGGCCTGCTTTGCCATGCTGCAATCCAGGTAGGACAGGTCCGCCTCTCCCCGGCGCTTGGCCCGGCTGCCGCCGGCGCAGTACACCATGGCGATACGGTTGTTTTGGGTCGGTGCCATGTTGGGTTCCTCCTTACACAGGGCGGGCTCCAGGGATTCCCGCCCGGTCAGTATTCCATCGTCCAATCCACCTATCCCCCACGCGCACGCAAAGCCTCAGTCAACACTGAGGCGATGCGCGCTGCCGTGGGGGGTGGCAGTGGAACCGATTTACACTTTTACTTCAGCAGATAGCTGTAGCTGTCATACACAGCGCAGATCAGCTTGCGCAGGGGCTCGTACAGACCGCAGCCGGCGTCGGCCACATCGTACTCCTTGACCTGGCCGCCCAGACGGACCCGGGTCTTGGTGCCCTCCAGCTTCAGGAAGCCCTCGTTCTCGCTGTTGACGAAATCCTCCTCACTCCAGAACAGGGTGAACTTATCCTTGTAAGGACGGCTGTCGTAGGGGCAGAAGGTGCCGCAGTTGCCGCACTCGTTACACATACCATCCACGTGGATGATCTGGCGCATCCGCATACCGGGCACAGCGATGGCCACGTTGGCACGGTTGGGGCACACCTCGGTGCAGGTCTCGCACACGGTGGCGCAGCCCAGGCAGCGGCTGTCATCGCAGCTGCTGCAATCGGTGCAGATGTCGCCCCGCTTGGCCAGAGGCTTCTGATAGTCGGGGTTGACGTTCTTGTCCACATAGACGTTCACGTCGAAGTCCTGAATGGCGCGGGCGGCCTTGGTAGCGCCGGCAATGGCCTCCACCACGGTGCCGGGGCCCTTCTGGCCGTCGCCGATGACGTAGACGTTCTTCACGGAGGACTCCAGGGTGTCGGCGTTGACCACAGCCTTGCCGCGGTTATCCACTTCCAGGCCGTTGGCGGTGTACAGCTCGGTGTCCACCTTCTCGCCCACGGCGGTGATGACGGTGCAGGCGGGGACCTCAACCACCTTGCCGGTGTCCACGGGGGACCGGCGGCCGGAGGCGTCGGGAGCACCCAGCTCCATCTGGTGGCAGGTGAGCACGCCGTCCTTCACACCCACGGGAGCCAGCAGCTCGCAGAACTCCACGCCGTCCTCCAGAGCCAGCTCCAGCTCCTCCTGATCGGCGGGCATATAGCGCTTGGTACGGCGGTAGACCAGGGAGACCTTCTCCACGCCGGGGATGCGCTTGGCGGCCCGGGCAGCGTCCATAGCGGTGTTGCCGCCGCCGATGACCACCACGTTCTTGCCCAGATCCAGGCTCTCGGGGGCCTTCTTGGCCTTCTCCAGGAACTCGATGACGTTCATTTCCTCGCCGTACTCCATGCCGGCGCTGCCCTTGTGCCAGGCGCCGGTGGCCAGGATGACCTGGGTGTAACCCTTGTCAAAGAGGTCCTGCACGCTCTTGACCTCGGTATTCAGCTCCACCTTCACGCCCATGGCGTTCATCAGCTTGACATCGTTGTCGATGGCCTCATCGCTGATCCGGAAGGCGGGGATCACGTGACGGACGATGCCGCCCAGGGAGTCCTTGCGCTCAAAGATGGTCACGTCCACACCGGAGCGGCCCAGGAAGTAGGCGGCGGACATACCGGCGGGGCCGCCGCCGATGACGGCAACCTTCTTGCCGGCCACAGGAGCAGCGGGCTTCAGCTTGGGCAGCAGGGCCTCAAAGCCGCCCTCGGCAGCCTTCAGCTTCTGGGTGCGGATGTACACGCTCTCGTCATAGGCGTTGCGCATACACTTGTCCTGGCAGCGGTGAGAGCAGATGGTGCCGGTGATGAAGGGCAGAGCGTTGCGGTGGGTGATGATCTGGAGGGCCTCCTCGTACTTGCCCTCGTTGACCTTCATCAGGTAGGCAGGGATATCCTGCTCAATGGGGCAGCCGTTGCGGCAGGGGGCCTCGAAGCAGTCGATGAGAGGCACCTTCTTATCCATCTTGCGGCTGGGGATGGGCTTCATGGGCTTCTGGTAGTGGACGTCGGTGACAAACTCCTTCACCAGAGCGTCGGCCTTGGCCACGTCCACGCCGGTCCAGGGCTCATAGCTGATGTCCATCAGCTCCTTGCCGATCTGGCTGAAACGCTGGTATCCGCCGGGCTTGAGGACGGTGGTAGCCATGGTGACGGGCCAGATACCGGCTTCCACCAGCTTCTTGATGGAATGGATGTCGGCGCCGCCGGAGTAGGAAATGCGCAGCTTGCCCTTGAACTCCTTGGACAGCATCCCGGCCAGAGACAGGGACAGGGGGTACAGGGAGCGGCCGGACATATACATCTCCCCGCTGGGCAGCTCGCCGGCCTTTACGTCTACGGGGAAGGTGTTGGTGATCTTTACGCCAAACTCCAGGTCCCGCTCGCCGGTAAGCTTCATCAGGCGGTGGAACATGGGGATGGCATCCTCCCACTGCAGATCCTCCAGGAAGTGGTGGTCGTCAAAGGCGATATAGTCAAAGCCCAGACCGTCCAGGGTCTTGCGGGCGAACTCATACCCCAGCAGAGTGGGGTTGCACTTAATGTAGGTGTTCAGGTTCTTCTCGGTGATGAGGTAGGTGGCGATGCGCTCGATCTCATCGGGGGGGCAGCCGTGGAGGGTGGACTCGGTGATGGAGTCGGACACCTTGGGGGAGATGGCCTTCACATAGGCCTCATCCACGTTCTGGAACTTATCCAGGTTAGCCAGAGCCCAGTCCATGCACTCCTGCCACACCTCAGAGCCGGAAGCATCCTTCATGCCCTCAATATACTTGTCGATCTTCTCGCTCTTGATACCGGCCAGGTCGTAGCCCACGCTCATGTTGAACACGAAGCCGTTGGGATCCCCCAGCTCCAGCTCCTTGGCCAGCAGCTTGCAGGCGAACCAGGCCTTGACGTACTCGGCGAAAGCCTGGGGCACATACAGCTCGGTGGACCACTCGCAGTTGTAGCACTCGTCGGCGGCGGTGATGCAGGGCTTGTTGACGCACTTGCTCAGCTCGTCGCCGTCCATGACCTGAACGGTCTTGACCTCAAAGAAGCGGCTGCCGGCGGCGTAGGCGGCGATGATGTTCTGGGCCAGCTGAGTGTGGGGGCCGGCGGCGGGGCCGTAGGGAGACTCGATCTTTTCCTCAAAGATGGGCAGGGTCTTGCCGTTGGTGTGCTTGACCAGCTTGGACACGCCGAAAATGGAGCCCTGGCTCTTATACTCGCTGAGGATCCAGTTCATCAGGTGGGCAAAAGGCATGGGACGCATAATATCGCTCATAATCAAAACCTCCAGTTATCGTTATAACTCGGAATTACATTTTGTTTTCAGTTTTGGGGCTTTTCTCAGTAAGTGCAGTGGTTCAGCTCGCCCCACAGCTTCTTGGACTGCTCCATGCACCAGGCGTTGATCTTGTCCTCGTCAATGCCCACGAACTCGCGGTCCTTGTACAGCACCTTGCCGTTGATGATGGTGGTGCGGCAGTTCTTGCCCATCATGCCAAAGAGCATATGGCCGTCGATGTTGGCGTCGGAGAAGGGAGTGAAGGGCTTGTAGTCCATGACGATCACGTCGGCAGCGGCGCCGGGCTTCAGCACGCCCAGAGGCTTCTTGAAGTAGCGGGAGCAGATCTTGGCGTTGTTCTGGAAGAGCATCCCGGTGGCCTCGCACCAACCCACGTTGGGCTGACAGACGTTGTGGCGCTGCATGGGCAGCAGGACCTTCAGGCTCTCCAGCATATCGTGGGTGTAGGCGTCGGTGCCCAGGCCGATGAGGATGCCCCGGTTGTACAGCTGCAGCACGGGGGAGCAGCCCACGGCGTTGCCCATGTTGGACTCGGGGTTGTGGCAGACCATGGTGTTGGTCTCCTTGATGATGTCCATCTCGGCGGGAGAGACGTGGATGCAGTGGCCCAGCATGGTCTTCTCGCCCAGGATGCCGTTGTACAGCAGGCGGTTGACGGGGCGGCAGCCGTAGTTCTGCAGGGAGTCGTACACGTCGTTCATGCCCTCGGCCACGTGGATATGGAAACCGGTCATTCCGTCGTTGGCCTTGACCATCTTCTCAAAGGTCTTATCGGAGATGGTAAACAGGGCGTGGCCGCCGAACATGGCCTTGATCATGTCGTCGTCCTGCTCCTTGGCCCACTTAGCGAAGTCGGCGTTCTCCTGAATGGACTGATCGCACTTCTCCTGGCCGTCACGCTCGGACACCTCGTAGCAGAGGTTGGCGCGCATACCCAGCTCCTTGCACACATCCTTGATGGCAAAGAGGGAACCGGGGATCTCACAGAAGGAGGCGTGGTGATCAAAGATGGTAGTCACACCGTCCCGGATGCAGTCCAGGATGGTGGCGTAGGCGCAGGCGCGGGTGCCGTCCAGAGTCAGGTGGCGGTCGATGTACCACCACTGGCCGTCCAGCACCTCAAAAAAGTTGGTGGGGTTGAAGCCGTTGATGGACAGGCCCCGGGCCAGACCGGAATAGATGTGAGTATGGACATTGATAAGGCCGGGCATGATGACGCCGCCCTTGGCGTCCACGAACTCGGCGTTGGGATACTTGGCCTTCATGTCGGCCAGGGAGCCGACCTCCTTGACCACCTCGCCGTCCAGAACGACGGCGCCGTCTTCCAGATAAGGGAGCTCCTCGCTCCGGGTGATGAGTCTGCCATTACCGACCAGCAGCATAATAAGTTCCTCCTTTTTATTTCGTCCTTTTTCTCCGCAAAAAAATTGTCCATTCCTGGTGGAATGGACAGTACAAATTCGTTCTTCGCCAGGTTGCATCCGCAACCCAGCCGAATTCCATGTCCATCCAGCCCGTGCGCGAAAGCACTCCGTTGCAGCTACAACTTTTTATATGGAAATTTGTGCATCTTGCATAGTTTCAATCTCTTGTTGTTTCTATGTTACCACACTTCGCACGGATATGCAATACTTTTGTTAGAAAAACAAAAAATTTTTTAGGTCTGCAAAATGAGTTGAATCTGAGCTGAAATGTGGTAAAATGATAGAGATATATTTTACCGTCTGCCGCTGAATCGGTGACCTTTGGTGCCCATTCCTCCGGGGGTGCCTGCCGCTCTGGCGCAGACTCTGAAAGGAGGGAATCTACGTGCCAGAAGCATCTACCCTGCAATTCCTCTTCAAACTGGCCAAAGGGATCGCCAGCCAGTTTGGTCCCAACTGCGAGGTGGTGGTCCATGACCTGGCCACCAACGATCCGGAAAGTTCCATCGTCGCCATTGAAAACGGACAGGTTACGGGACGGAAGGTGGGCGATGGACCGTCTCATGTGGTCCTGGAGGCCCTGCGGGGCAATCAGGACCAGCTGCAGGATCACCTGTGCTACCTGACCCGCACCAAGGACGGCAAGATCCTCAAGTCCACCACCATCTACATCCGGGATGACGACGGCACCCCCATCGGGATCTTCGGCATCAACTACGATATCACCCTGATGCTGGCCATGGAGACTGCGCTCAAGCAGTTCACCGCCACTGAGCGGGAGGAGAAGGAGCCCGAGCCCATCTCCCGCAATGTCTCCGACCTGCTGGATGAACTGATGGAGCAGAGCGTGAAGATCGTGGGCAAGCCGGTGGCGCTGATGAATAAGGAAGACAAGGTGAAGGCCATTCAGTTCCTGAACGACACCGGCGCCTTCCTTATCACCAAAAGCGGCGACAAAGTATGCAAGTTCTTCGGAATCTCCAAGTATACGCTGTACAGCTACATTGATGAAGCTAAGGAATGATCCCAGGAAAGGGCCCGGCTCCCCAGGGAGCCGGGCCTTTTATTGTCTTTGGTTTATTTACTCTCCTTGTCCTTGGGCAGGACCAGATTGAGGATGATGGCCATGATGGTGGCAACTACCACGGAGGAGGAACCGAACACGGTGTTGACCCAGGTGGGGAAGCCCTCGCCGGCCAGGCAGCCGGACACCTGGGTGATACCAACGCCCAGAGCCACAGACAGGCCTACCACGGAGCTCTTGCGGGGGGTAAAGCCGCCCTCGGTGATCATGCGGATGCCAGTCATGGTAATGGTGGCAAACACCGAGATGGTGGCGCCGCCGATGACGCTCTGGGGAATGGTGGTGAGCAGGGAGGCAAACTTGGGCATCAGACCGGCCACCAACAGGATACCGGCAGCCAGAGCAAAGACCGCCCGGTTGATGACCTTGTTGACGGTAACGATACCCACGTTCTGGCTGTAAGTAGCAGCAGGGAGGCCGCCGAAGAAGGCGCCCAGGATGCTCATAACGCCCTGGCCAATGATACCGCCGGACAGTTCGCGATCGGAGGGCATCCGGTCCATGCCGCCCATGGTGGTGGAGGACAGGTCGCCGATGGTCTGCACCGCGTTAACCACATACACGATACCCAAAGACACGGCAGCAGCGGGGACAAACTTGATCTCAAAGGGCATAAACTGGGGCAGCGCGGCCCACTGAGCGGTCTCCACGCCGGAGAAATTCACCATACCCAGGGCCATGGCCACAAAGTAACCCACAATCATACCGATGAGAATGGCACCCAGCTTGAAGATACCCTTGGTGAAGTTGGTGAGAATAAACACCACCGCCAAGGTAATGAGGGCTACCAGCCAGCTCTTCGGAGTTCCGAACTCAGGGGTGCCGGCACCACCAGCCATATAGCGCACCGCAGTGGGATAGAGAGACAGGCCAATGGTGAAGATAACGGTACCGGTGACCAGAGGCGGGAAGAGGGGGCGGATCCACTTGACAAAGATGCCAAAAACAATGGCCACACAACCGCCAATAATCTCGGCGCCAAGAATTGTGGCAATATCGAATTCCGTTCCGATCGCCTGCAGGGTGGGGATGTATGCGAAGCTGATGCCCATGATAACGGGCAGACCGGCACCGATGCGCCGGAAAATTGGGAAGAGCTGGAGCAGCGTGGCAAGGGCAGTCAGGATCAGGGAGACCTGGATCATCAAGGTCTTCTCCGCCTCGCTCAAGCCACAGGTGTTGGAGACCAGAATAGCAGGCGTAATGATACCCACTACCGCGGCCACCACGTGCTGGAGGCCCAGGGGGACCAGCTGTCCCGGCTGGGGGATACCGTTCCATTGAAATACGGTATCAGAGTTCTTTGTTTTTGGTGTACCCATTCCAATCACCTCACAAAAATTTTTTTGCCCAAATAGTTTTTTTGCTCAACCAAACTATAACCCATTTAAACTTCAGATGCAAGTGAAAAATGGAGCACGCCCCCCAAAATTCTTTTCCTTTTTTTGTGCAAATCATAAAATTATATCCAGAATATTAGGGCAGATCTTATAACTTTAGTATTCTTCACAAACTAAATAGTTTTAAAAATGCGAGTTGACTTTCACTTATTGACCGCTGTCGTTCAGGGGTGGACTTTCCATAGGAGATATGCTAGAATGGCCCTGCTGCCTGTTTCCGCGTTTTTTCTCACATTTTATGGTTCAGAAAGGATGTACTTCTATGGGCACTACACTCAGCACCCTGAGCAATCTGGCGATCTACATCGCGCTGGTAATTCTGGGCGCACTGATCGGCTCCCGGCCCGGGGTACGCAGTCGTCCCCTGGTATGGGTGGGCAAGCTGCAATTTGTAGCTCTGATGATTCTGATTGTTACCCTGGGCGTCAATCTGGGCGCCAATGATGAGGTCATTGCCTCTCTGGGCCAGATCGGTCTGGCCGCGCTGCTCATTACCGTGTTGGCTATGTTTGGCTCCATCCTCTTTCTTACCCTACTGCGCCGGTTCGTCCTCAAGCTGAACCATGTGGGTCTGCCCCGGGGCAGCAACCAGACCGGTGAAGATACTGCCCACTCCGCAGGCAAGGCGGACAACTCTCTCACCAAATGGATCGTCATTGCGGTAGTGCTGGGTATGCTGGCCGGCCGCTTTGTATTTCCCCCCGCCGTCACCGCCCACTGCGGTACCGTCATCAACTTCGGCCTCTACCTGCTTCTGTTTATGGTAGGCATGGATATGGGCAAGCAGGGCACCTTTGTCAGCGACATCAAGACCGCCGGTTTCCAGGTGCTGCTGGTTCCGGTGGCGGTGTGCGCCGGTACTCTGGTCTTTGCCGCTCTGGCTGGTCTTTTTCTCCCTCTCGGCATCAAGGACTCTATGGCCGCCTCCGCCGGCATGGGCTGGTACTCCCTGGCCCCCACTCTGCTGGCTCCCTATTCCCTGTCGGTATCGGCAGTAGCCTTCCTGTCCAATGTGATGCGGGAGATCTTCTCCATCCTGGCCATTCCCTTTGTGGCCCGGTATGTGGGCTATGTGGAGTGTGCCGCCCTCCCTGGTGCCGCCGCCATGGACACAGTGCTGCCGGTGGTGGTGGGAGCCACCCATGAGCGTATCACCATCTATTCCTTTACTTCCGGCGTGGTACTCTCCCTGGCGGTCCCCGTACTGGTGCCCGCCATCATCGCTCTGCCCATCTGAGGAGGCGCTGCTATGGAAATTGAACGCCGCTGGCTGGTGCAGGACTGGCCCAACCTGTCCCCCGCCGCTACCTTTTATATGGAACAGGGCTATTTTTCTACCCGTCCCGCGATCCGCATCCGGGAGGAGGCCCTTGAAGGGGGCACTACCGCCTATGTCCTATGCTTCAAAGGAGGAGCCGGGCTGGTGCGGGAGGAGATCGAGATCTCAGTAGATCGGGATCGCTATCAGCGTCTGAAGGCCATGCTTGGCAAGCCCATGATCCAGAAGGAGCAGCACCGCTATCCCCTGCCCGGCGGATTTACGCTGGAGGTCAACTCGGTAGACCCCCACCTGGAAACCGGCTTCTTCTACGCTGAAGTGGAGTTTCCCGACGAGGCCTCTGCTCTGGCCTGGACACCGCCCGAAGACTTGAAAGCCTATCTCTCCCAGGAGGTCACCGGACAGCCCGGTGAGAGTATGGCAGCCTACTGGGCACGAACCCGAACGGAATAACAAAAGCCCTGCGGCAATGCCGCAGGGCTTTTTTCAGATCAGTTTTTGGAACAGAGCGCAAGCCGTTCCCAGCAGCGCATCCGGGAAATCGAAATCCGTTCTGTGGAGCGGCGGATGGTCCTCCCCGTCCCCCAGCAAGAAAATGGCCCCCTCCGCCTGGCGGAGATACCATCCAAAATCCTCCGAGCCCCGCATGGGCTCGGCCATCTCCACCACCGGCAGGCCCAGGGCCTGGGCGGCCTTTTCCACCCGTTCCACCCCGGCGGGGTGATTGGCAGTCTCGGGGAACACATCCTGCTCCTCTATGGTCAGGGTCAGGCCGTCCTCCTCCGCCGCCTGGCGGGCCAGATCGGTCACCTGTTGGGACAGGGCGTCCAGCTCCTCCTGGTACTGGGCCCGCAGGGTGAGCAGCAGCGCCCCCCGGTAAGCTGAGATACCAAAGGCCGGCTCTCCCACAGCTATCTGGACCACAGTGGCCATTACAAGGCCCCGGTGGTCCTCCTGCCGGGTCAAGCCCGGCAGGGCGCCTACAATCCGAGCCACCGCCTGGGCAGGGTTTCGGCCCAGCTCCGGAGTACTGGCATGGGTGGACACCCCTTCAAAGCGGTAGGCCACGCCTTTGGAGGCACAGTTCATGGTACCCTTCCGCAGGGCTACGGTATGCAGAGGATAGCCGGGCATATTGTGGAAGGCGTATACCTCCCCGATGTGCTCCTCCTTCAGCAGAGCCGCGCAGGCTTCGCCGCCGGCCCCCACCTCTTCGGCAGGCTGGAAGATTAGGTACACGTCCCGGTCCGCCCCGGTGCGCTCCAGGGTCAACCCCAGCAGAGCCAGGGCAGCGCTGTGGCCGTCATGACCGCATTTGTGGGCCACGCCGGGACACTGGGAGCGGTAAGGCAACTCACAGGTCTCCTCCATGGGCAGGGCGTCAAAGTCCGCCCGGAAGGCGATCTTCCCCACTCCCCTGCCTCGATACAGGGCGTAAAACCAGTTTCCCCGGTCATGCAGCTCCAACTTGGTATGTTCCTGTAAAAAATCCATCAGCCGTGCTTTGGTCCATGTCTCCTGTCCGGACAACTCCGGATGGGCGTGGAGTTCATGGCGCAGGGTAACCGCCAAATTCAAATCTGCCTGATTCACTGGTCCTTCGCCTTCTCTTTTTTATCCTCTTCCGGCTGGGGGAGCACCTCCACCCGAATCTCCAGCACCCGCCGGTGATCCACCTTGGTAACGGTGACATCCAGCCCGTCGGAGACAAAGTGGTCTCCCTCCTCGGGAATACGGCCGATCTGCTCCATCACCCAGCCGGAGATGGTGTTGGCATCGCACTCGCCCTTGATGGAGAACAGGTCAAACAGATCGGTCAGGTCGGCAGAGCAGGAGATCAGGTAGCTGCCGTCCTCCTGCTTCTTAAACTCCTCGATGACCTCGTCGTGTTCGTCCCAGATTTCGCCCACCAGTTCCTCTACGATATCCTCCAGGGTCACCAGGCCCTCGGTGCCGCCGTACTCATCCACCACGATAACCATGTGGGCCTTCTCCCGCTGGAGAATTCGCAGCAGCTCGGAGATCTTGGTATTGCCGGTGGTGTACAGCATGGGGCCGGTAATGGCCTTTACGTCGGTCTGACCGCGATAGCGGGCGGCGTGGAAGTCCTTCTCATGGATCACACCGATGATGTCGTCAATATCCTCGTGGTACACCGGCAGACGGGAGTAACCGCTCTCAGCAAAGGCCTGAGCAATATTGTCCATGGAGTCGGTGTCCTCCACCGCCACGATATCCACACGGGGGGTGAGGATCTCATCCACTTCCATGTCATTGAACTCAATGGCAGAGCGGATGAGCTTACTCTCGTGCTGGTCCAGACCACCCTCGCTCTCAGCCTGGTCCACCATGGTCACCAGCTCCTCCTCGGTGATGCCGCTGTCGCCTTGCTTATGGAACACCTTGGACAGCAGCTTTTTCAGCAGGCTGAACAGGAAGTTCACCGGGGTGAGGATCACCATCAGGATGCGCATAATGGGAGCGGAGAACATGGCGAAGCTCTCCGGGTACTCCTTGGCCAGGCTCTTGGGGGAGACCTCGCCGAACACCAGCACCACGATGGTAATAACGGCGGTGGAAATCACCGCGCCGTTTTGCAGCCGCAGGCCCTCGGTAAAGAACACGGTAGCCAGAGAGGAGGCGGACAGGTTGACGATGTTGTTGCCCACCAGAATGGTGGACAGCAGGTTGTCGTACTGGTCCACCAGACGGAGGGCCAGGGCGGCCCGGCGGTTGCCGGCGTCGGCCTTGCTCTTCAGGCGGATGCGGTTAAGGGAGGTAAAGGCGGTCTCCGTGGCGGAGAAGTAGGCGGACAGGATCACCAGAACAATCAAAATCACGATCATGGTCAAACTTGAACTGTCAGGCATAGGAAAATCATCAACTCCAATGTTCAAAATCTGTGGAACGCGCAAAAGGACAACCCTATCCCCTGCTCAGGGTAAGGCTGTCCTGTTCCACATAGTCTTTTTTGCAGTTGTTACTGGGCGGAGGTTCGTCCACGAGGGCTCACCGTCTCCTTTATAGTTTATTGTTGCATAGTATACCATAGCATTCCACAAATTGCAAGAAGTTGCGTATAGAAAAAGCGCCCTGCCAAAAGGCAGGGCGCTTTTTAAGGTGGAATTACACCAGCTGCACGATGGCCATCTCGGCGGCATCGCCGCGGCGGGGGCCGATCTTGACCACGCGGGTATAACCGCCGTTACGGCTGGCATACTTGGGGCCCAGCTCGTCGAAGGTCTTCTTGGCCACGTCCTCCTTGGTTAGGTAGGACAGGGCCTTGCGGTAATTGGCCAGGTTGGGGTTCTTGGCCAGGGTGATCATCTTCTCGGCCATGGGAGCAACTTCCTTGGCACGGGCATAGGTGGTCTTGATCTGACCATTCTCCAGCAGGTAGGTGGTCATGGCGCGCAGCATGGCGATGCGCTGATCAGTGGGCTTGCCCAGCTTACGGTTGTGAGACATGAAATCCAACTCCTATCGGATGTTCGCCAAGGCGAACTCCACAATTTAAATTCGTCCGGGGGGATGAAATCCCCTGAAGAGAGCGCCTTGCGGCCTGCGGGTCCGGGAGGGGACGTTACGTGCCCCCGGGCCGCCCTCTTCCCTAGCCTCAGTTTTCCTCGTCGGCCAGGTGCAGGCCCATCATGGCCAGCTTGTTAATGACCTCTTCCAGGGACTTGCGGCCCAGGTTGCGCACCTTCATCATCTCGTCCTCGGTCTTGGAAATCAGATCCTCCACTGTGTTGATGTTGGCGCGCTTGAGGCAGTTGAAGGAACGGACGGACAGGTCCAACTCCTCGATGGTCAGCTCCAGCACCTTATCCCGCTGGGCCTCGGCCTTCTCCACCACCGTGGACTTGGAGCCCATGGTCTCAGAGAGATCGGTGAAGAGGACAAAGTGGTCGCAGAGGATGCGGGCGCCCAGGCTGACAGCGTCCCGGGCGGTGATGGTACCGTTGGTCCACACCTCCAGGGTCAGCTTGTCGAAGTCGGTCAGGTCACCCACACGGGTATTTTCCACCGTGTAATTGACCTTCCGCACCGGCGTGTAAATGGAGTCCACCGGGATCAGACCGATGATGGTCTGGGCCGGCTTGTTCCGGTCGGCTGGGACATAGCCCCGGCCATGGGACAGCGTCAGCTCCATGTTGAGGCTGGCGTCCGGTCCCAAGGTGGCAATGTGGAGTTCCGGGTTGAGGATCTCCACTTCGCTGTCGGCCTTGATATCGGCGGCGGTGACTTCGCACTCACCGCTGGCTTCAATATAGACCGTTTTCACGCCCTCGGAGTGGAGCTTAGCAATAATGCTCTTCACATTGAGGACGATCTCGGTGACGTCCTCCTTCACTCCGGGAATGGTGGAAAACTCGTGCTGCACGCCGGCGATCTTAATGGAGGTAACCGCCGTGCCGGGCAGGGACGAGAGCAGGATGCGGCGCAGGGAGTTACCCAGCGTGGTACCATAGCCACGCTCCAGGGGCTCCACGACGTATTTGCCGTAGGAGCCGTCGCCGGGGTTCTCCACACATTCGATGCGGGGCTTCTCGATTTCTACCATGTGTTACCCTCCTTTTCGCGGCGGCGGACTCTGTCCGCCGCCTTATACAGCTCACCAATAATCGAGGGTACAAGCACGATTACTTGGAGTACAGCTCGACGATGAGGTGCTCCTCGATGGGCAGGTCCACGTCCTCGCGGGCGGGGAGCGCAACCACCTTGGCCACCAGGTTGTTCTGGTCAAAGTCCAGCCACTTGGGGGCGGGACGAGAGCCGTTGGCCTCCAGAGAAGCCTTGAACTTCTCCTTGCTCCGGCTGGTCTCCTTCAGGGCGATGACCTCGCCGGGCTTGACCAGGTAGGAGGGGATGTCCACGCGATGGCCGTTGATGGTGAAGTGGCCGTGACGGACCAGCTGACGAGCCTCAGGACGGCTCATGGCGAAGCCCAGACGATAGATCACATTGTCCAGGCGGGTCTCCAGGATGCTCAGCAGGTTGTCGCCGGTCACGCCCTTGCGGGCGGCAGCCATCTCGTAATACTTGTGGAACTGGCTCTCCAGCACGCCGTAGTAACGGCGGGCCTTCTGCTTCTCACGCAGCTGCATACCGTACTCGGACAGCTTCTTGGCGCGGCCCTGGTTGTGCATACCAGGGGCAAAGGGACGGCGCTCCATGGCGCACTTGTCGGTGTAGCAGCGGTCGCCCTTCAGGAAGAGCTTCTGGCCCTCTCTGCGGCACTGGCGGCAGACTGCTCCGGTATATCTAGCCATAATTCGTACTCCTCCTTCTCTTACACGCGGCGGCGCTTGGGCGGACGGCAGCCGTTGTGGGGAATGGGGGTCACGTCCTTGATCAGGGTGACCTCCAGGCCCACGGCCTGCAGGGCGCGGATGGCAGCCTCACGGCCGGCGCCGGGGCCCTTCACGTACACCTCCACGGTCTTCAGGCCGTGCTCCATGGCAGCCTTAGCGGCGGTCTCGGCAGCGGTCTGAGCGGCGAAGGGGGTGGACTTACGGGAACCACGGAAGCCCAGGCCGCCGGAAGAGGCCCAGGACAGGGCGTTGCCCCCCATATCGGTCACGGTGACCATGGTGTTGTTGAAGGAAGAGCGGATATGCACCTGGCCCTTTTCAACGTTCTTGCGCTCGCGGCGCTTACGGATAACTTTCTTACCCTTGGTAGCGGTAGCCATGTGTTTCTCCCTCCCTTACTTCTTCTTGTTAGCGACGGTGCGCTTGGGACCCTTGCGGGTACGAGCGTTGGTCTTGGAACGCTGACCGCGGACGGGCAGGCCCTTGCGGTGACGCAGGCCGCGGTAGCAGCCGATCTCGGTCAGACGCTTGATGTCCATCGCCACGTCACGACGGAGGTCGCCCTCCACAGTGTAGCTGTGGCTGATGATCTCGCGCAGCTTAGCCTCATCGGCCTCAGTCAGATCCTTCACGCGGGTGTCGGGGTTGATACCGGCCTCAGCCAGGATCTTGTTGGCGCTGGTGCGCCCAATACCAAAGATATAGGTAAGGCCGATCTCGACCCGCTTATCCTTGGGCAAATCAATGCCAGCAATACGTGCCATACTGTTTCAGCACCTCCTATTAACCTTGTCTCTGCTTATGCTTGGGGTTTTCGCAAATAACCATGACCTTGCCCTTGCGCTTGATGATCTTGCACTTCTCGCACATGGGCTTCACGGACGGTCTAACTTTCATGTCATTAACCTCCTGTAGAGCCTGATGGCCCCGGTACGGCGGAGGCAAGGCCCCGCTGACCCGCACCGGTCATTGATAGGGTCGGCAGGCCTGCGCCCGCCGGAATGAGCCGGATTACTTGCTTCGCCAAGTGATCCGGCCCCGGGTTACGTCGTAGGGGGACATCTGGACGGTGACCTTATCGCCGGGCAGAATGCGGATGAAGTTCATCCGCAGCTTGCCGGAGATGTGGGCCAGAATGATGTGGCCGTTTCCGATGTCCACATGGAACGTGGTATTGGGAAGGGACTCGGTGACGACGCCCTCCACTTCGATCATATCGTCTTTTGCCAAAGCGTCATACCCTCCTTGACTCCTCAGCTCGGAAAGCGGCCAGCGCCCTCCGCACCTCTCGGTTTGTGATGGGTTCCCCTGTCCGGATCTTCTCCAGAACGGGGTGTTGGAAGTCCCCGGCGTCGGCCGTGTGTACGGTTTTCTTCCGCTTGGGGGACTCTGCCTTTCGCCGTCTGCCGTCGCAGAGCAGCAGATAGGGGCCGTCTTGATCCAATACGCAGAACAGCTGCCCCTTGTCATGCCCTGCCAGTGAGCGGACGATCCGCGGATGCTCCGCCGCCATACTCAGTCCTCCGCCACGGTAAGCACTTCGGGCTCGCCGTCGGTGATGAGGATGGTATTTTCATAGTGGGCGGTCATGCTGCCGTCGGCGGACACGGTGGTCCAGCCGTCCTTGAGCACCTTCACCCGCCAGTCACCGGCACACACCATGGGCTCCACGGCGATGGTCATGCCCGGCTGGAGCCGGGGACCGTGTCCGGCAGGCCCGTAGTTGGGTACCTCCGGAGCCTCGTGGAGCTTGGCGCCCACACCGTGACCCACAAAGTCCCGCACCACGGAGAAGCCGTTGGCCTCCACATACTGCTGAACGGCGTGGGAGATGTCGTACACCCGCTTGCCCGGCCGGGCCAGACGGATGCCCTCCCAGAAGCTCTGCTCGGTGACCCGAATGAGCCGCATGGCCTCGTCGCTCACCTCTCCGCAGGGGAAGGTGGCGGCACAGTCACCATGAAAGCCGTTGAGGTAAGCGCCCACGTCAATAGAGACGATGTCGCCTTCCTGCAGCTTCCGGGGGCCGGGAATGCCGTGGATAACCTGCTCATTGATGGAGATGCAGGCGGAGCCGGAAAAGCCGCCATATCCCAGGAAGGAGGGCTTGGCTCCGTGACTTTCGATAAATTTGCGTACCGCGGTGTCAATCTCATGGGTGGTGACACCGGGCCGCACCATGGAACCGGCCAGCGCCCGGGCCTGGGCGGTCAACCGCCCGGCCCGGCGCATCAGCTCGATTTCACGGGGAGATTTCAGTGAGATCATTTCCATCTCAAATCACTTCTCCAGCAGTTCCATGATCTTGTTGTTGGTCTCTTCGATCCCGCCCAGATCAGGCACGCTCATCAGCACGCCGTGAGCCTGGTAATAGTCCTTGAGGGGCTCGGTCTCGTTGTGATAGACCTCCAGCCGGTGCTTAACAGTCTCAGGCTGGTCGTCCTTGCGCTGCTCCAGCTCACCGCCGCACTTGTCGCAGATCCCCTCCTGCTTGGGAGGAGCGGCCACAATGTGGTAGGTGGCGCCGCAGGTGTGGCAGGTCCGACGGCCCGTCATACGGGCCTCGATGACGCTGTCGGCGATCTCCAGGGAGAGCACCGCGTCAAAGTGGATGCCGTGGGCATCCAGAGCCTCAGCCTGGGCGATGGTGCGGGGCACGCCGTCCAGGATAAAACCGTTGGCACAATCGGACTCGGCCAGCCGCTCCTGAATGATGCCGATGATGACCTCATCAGGGACCAGCTTGCCGGCGTCCATATAGCTCTTAGCCTCCAGCCCGATGGGGGTGCCGGCCTTGACGGCGGCCCGGAGGATGTTGCCGGTGGAGATGGTAGGGATACCCAGCTTCTTGCTGATGATCTCAGCCTGAGTACCCTTTCCGGCGCCGGGGGCGCCCAGAAGAATGATTTTCATTTTCCTCGCCCCTTACTCCAGGAAGCCCTTGTAGTGGCGCATCATCATCTGAGCCTCCATCGCCTTGGTAGTCTCCAGAGCAACACCCACCACGATGATGACGGAAGTACCGCCGATGGCCAGGCTGCTGACGCCGATGATGGCGCCGGTGACAATGGGAGCGATGGCAATAATGGCCAGATAGAGAGCACCAAACATGGTGATCTTACCCAGAACCTTGTGGATAAAGTCGGCGGTAGGCTTGCCGGGACGGAAGCCGGGGATAAAGCCGCCGTTCTTCTTGAGATTGTTGGCCACTTCCACCGGGTTGAACTGCATGGTGGAATAGAAGTAGCTGAAGCCCACAATCAGCAGGAAGTAAACGATGATATAAACAATGCTGGTGGTGTTGAACACGCTGAGGAACACGCCCCAGCCACCCTCGCTGTTGGCGCTCTTGCCGAAGAACATACCGATGGTAGACGGCAGGGAGGCAATGGCCTGGGCGAAGATGATGGGCATAACGCCGCTCATGTTCACCTTCAGGGGGATGTGGCTGGACTGGCCGCCATACATCTTGCGGCCCACCACCCGCTTGGCGTACTGGACGGGGATGCGGCGCTCGGAGTTCTGGATGAACACGATGAGCACCACGATGGCCAGCATACCAATGACGATGAGGATGGCGCCCCACCAGGGAATGTTAAAGACACCCTCGCCGGTGACGCCGTTGAGGTTGTTGCTGATACCGGTGTAGATGGACTCCACCATACCGGGCACCCGGGACAGGATGCCGGCGAACAGGATGATGGAGATGCCGTTGCCGATGCCGAACTCGGTGATCTGCTCACCCAGCCACATAACAAAGGCGGAGCCGGCGGTGAAGCACAGGATGATCACAACAGCCACCCACCAGCCGGGCAGGCCGGCGGTGTCGATCAGGTTGTAGCTGCTGATGAGGGTGTAGTAACCCAGGCCCTGCAGGATAGCGATAGCCACGGTCACGTAACGGGTGATGGCCGCGATCTTCTTCCGGCCCTCCTCGCCGCCGTCCCGCTGGAGACGCTCCAGAGCAGGGATAGCAACGGTGAGCAGCTGGATGATGATGGAGCTGTTGATATACGGCTGTACGCCCAGGGCGAAAACGGCGGCCATGGAGAAGGCGGTGCCGTTCATGGTGCCCAGCAGGGAGAAGATACCACCCATGCTGTTGAGCGTATTGCCCAGCAGGTCGCTGTTGATAAAGGGAACAGGAACCACCGAGCCCAGCCGGAAGATGAGCAGCGCGAAGATGGTAAAGAGGATCTTCTTGCGCAGCTCGGGGATCTTCCACGCGTTACGGATGGTCTCGATCACTTAGACCACCTCGTACTTTCCACCTGCCGCCACGATCTTCTCCTTGGCGGAGGCAGAGAAAGCGGAGGCACGGACGGTCAGCTTCTTGGTCAGGGTGCCGTTGCCCAGCACCTTGTAGCCATACTCACACTTGGAGAGGATACCCTTCTCCAGCAGGTCGCACACATTGACCACAGCGCCATCCTCGAACTTGTTCAGGACGGACACGTTGATGGCCTCCAGGGGCTTGGCAAAGATGTTGTTGAAGCCCCGCTTGGGGATACGGCGGGTCAGAGGCATCTGGCCGCCCTCAAAACCCACGCGGACGCCGCCGCCGGAGCGGGACCACTGGCCCTTCTGACCGCGGCCGGCAGTCTTGCCGTTACCGGAACCGTTGCCGCGGCCCTTGCGGTAAGCCTTGGGGTTGGAACCGGCAGCGGGGGAAAGATCATGCAGATTCATTTCGCGCACCTCCTTACTTTTCCTCGGTCACCTGCAGCAGATAGCCGATGTGGGCAATCTTGCCGCGGGTAGCCTCGTTGTCGGGCTGTACGGTGGTGTCGCCGATGTGGCGCAGCCCCAGAGCCTCGGCGGTGGCCTTATGCTTGGCGATGCGGCCGTTCAGGCTCTTGACCAGCTTGATGTTCAGATTAGCCATGTTCACGGCCCTCCTTAACCTACGATCTCGCTGACGCTCTTGCCGCGGATGCGGGCGACCTCCTCAGGGCCACGGAGAGCCTTCAGGCCCTCGAAGGTGGCGGAGACCACGTTCTGCGGGTTGTTGGAGCGCAGGCACTTGGCGCGGATGTCACGGATGCCGGCGGCCTCCATGACGGCGCGGACGGGGCCGCCGGCGATGATGCCGGTACCGGGGGCAGCGGGCTTCAGGAGCACGCGGCCGGCGCCGAACTCACCAATGACCTCGTGGGGAATGGTAGTGCCGGACAGAGTCACGTTGCACATATTCTTCTTGGCATCCTCGATGCCCTTGCGGATGGCCTCGGGCACCTCAGCGGCCTTGCCCAGGCCGAAGCCCACGCGGCCCTTCTCGTCGCCTACCACCATCAGGGCGGCAAACTTGAAGATACGACCGCCCTTGACGGTCTTGGACACGCGGTTCAGGGCAACCAGCTTCTCGGTGAACTCGCTGGGTTCTCTTTCAAAACGAGCCATTTAATCTTCCTCCTCCCTTAGAACTGCAGGCCGCCCTCACGGGCGCCTTCGGCCAGGGCCTGCACGCGGCCGTGGTAGACGTAACCGCCGCGGTCGAACACGACGTTCTCGATGCCGGCGGCCTTGGCGCGCTCGGCGACAGCCAGGCCAACCTTCTTGGCGGCCTCGCAGTCGGAGCCCTTGCCCTCAAAGCCCTTTTCCATGGAGGAAGCAGACACCAGAGTCTTGCCGTTCACATCGTCGATGATCTGGGCATAGATGTTGGTGTTGCTGCGGAACACGTTGAGACGGGGACGCTCGGGCGTGCCGGAAATCTTGCCGCGCACTCTCTTGTGGCGCTTAAGCCGCTGAGCGTTGGTATCGGGTCTGTTGATCATAGTGGCACACCTCCTTATTTCTTCTTGACGCCGGTCTTGCCTTCCTTGCGGCGGATGACCTCGTCGGTGTATTTGATGCCCTTGCCCTTATAAGGCTCGGGGGGACGCTTCTCGCGCACTTCGGCGGCGAACTGGCCGACCTTCTGCTTGTCGACGCCGCTGATGACGATCTTGTTGGCGCTGGGCACTTCGATGGAGATGCCGTCGATCTCCTCGACGACCACCTGATGAGAGAAGCCCAGGTTCATGACCAGCTTGTTGCCTTCCTTGGCCACACGGTAGCCGACGCCGTTGACGTCCAGCTCCTTCTTGTAGCCCTCGGTCACGCCCACCACCATGTTGTGCAGCAGGGTGCGGGTCAGGCCGTGGAGGCTGCGGTTCTCCTTCTCGTCATTGGGGCGGGTGACATGGATGACATCGCCCTCCTGGGCAATGTTCATGTTGGGGTGCAGCTGCTGGGTCAGGGTGCCCTTGGGACCCTTCACGGTAACCAGGTTACCGGCTTCGATCTTCACGTCCACACCGGCGGGGATGGAGATCGGCATTCTTCCGATACGAGACATTTTCTACTCTCCCTCCTTACCAGACAAACGCCAGGACCTCGCCGCCGACATGGGCTGCGCGGGCAGCCTTGTCAGTCATGACGCCCTTGGACGTGGACACGATGGCAATACCCAGGCCGTGGAGGACCCGGGGCAGCTCGTCAGCACCGGCATAGACACGCAGGCCGGGCTTGGAAACGCGGCGAAGACCAGTGATGACCTTCTCCTTGCCGGGGTTGTACTTCAGAGTAACGCGGATGACGCCCTGAGTGCCGTCGTCGATCAGCTGGAAGTTCTTGATATAGCCCTCATCCAGCAGGATCTGCGCGATGGACTTCTTCATGTTGGACGCGGGGACGTCCACGGTGTCATGCTTGGCGTTGTTCGCGTTGCGGATGCGGGTCAGCATATCCGCAATGGGGTCTGTGATGTGCATGAGTTTACCCTCCTTTTTGAATTACGGGCCGTGAGAAGACCCGTTAAGGCGGTAAGGTATCGGAGTTCGCGGGGCTCCGACCTTTTAACCGTCTGCCAAGGAATTATTATATCGTGAAAACCCTTGTGTGAAAAGGAAAAAGTGACGTTCCGCCAAACTTTTGTAGGAATGCCCTGCCCTACCCCGTGGAGAGGGCGTCACTTATTCATTTTTCACAGTCGGATTGACACAATCTCAGGGTTTTTCTCCTAAACGGAGAATTTTATTTTTTGGACTGCAAGGCAAATCCAAAAACCTCATCACGCAACGCAAGCGCCTGACGTGCTTTCGCACGCCGGGCGCGGCGTTTGCGTCATGGGAGGCGCTCCCGGATTACCAGGAGGCCTTCTTCACACCGGGGATCTGGCCCTTGTAAGCCAGCTCGCGGAAGCAGATACGGCAGATGCCGTAGTCCCGCAGGTAGGCGTGGGGACGGCCGCAGATCTTGCAGCGATTGTAGCGGCGGGTGGAGAACTTGGGCTCCGCCTGCTGCTTCAGGATCATAGACTTCTTAGCCATTACGTTCTCCTCCTTTAGCGGGCAAAGGGAGCGCCGATCAGGGTCAGCAGCTCTTTGGCCTCTTCGTCGGTCTTGGCGGTGGTGCAGATGACCACGTCCAGGCCGCGGATCTTGTCGATCTTATCGTACTCGATCTCGGGGAAGATCAGCTGCTCCTTGATGCCCAGGGCGTAGTTGCCGCGGCCATCGAAAGAGTTGCCGTTGATGCCCCGGAAGTCACGCACGCGGGGCAGGGCCACGTTGAACAGGCGGTCCAGGAACTCCCACATACGGTCGGCACGCAGGGTGACCTTGGCGCCGATGGGCATACCCTCACGCAGCTTAAAGTTAGCCACGGACTTCTTAGCCTTGGTGATGATGGCCTTCTGGCCGGTGATCTTGGTCAGATCGCCCACAACAGCCTCCAGAACCTTGGCATTGTCGCGGGCCTCGCCGCAGCCGCAGTTGACCACGATCTTGTCGATCTTGGGGATCTGCATGGTGGACTTGTAGCCGAACTTCTGCATCAGAGCAGGAGCGACCTCGGCCTGGTACTTCGCCTTCAGGTTGGGCACTTTCTTATCAGCCATTGTCTATACTCCTCCTCTCTCAGATCTCGGCGCCGCACTTCTTGCAGATGCGGACCTTCTTGCCGTCGGCCAGCAGCTTGTGAGTGGGCCGGGTGGGCTTGTTGCACTTGGGGCAGACGCGCTGCACCTTGCAGGCGTAGATGGGGGCTTCCTTCTTGATGATGCCGCCCTGCTCGCCCTGCTTGCGGGGCTTGGTGTGACGGGAGACCACGTTGATCTTCTCGACGACGACCTTGCCCTCCTTGGGCATGACCTCCAGGACCTTGCCCTGCTTGCCCTTGTCCTTACCGGACAGGACGATGACGGTATCGTCCTTACGAATGCTCATCTTATTCATGTCTTCTCCTACCCCCTTACAGCACTTCGGGAGCCAGGGACAGGATCTTCATATAATCCTTGTCGCGCAGCTCGCGGGCCACGGGCCCAAAGATACGGGTACCGCGGGGATTCTTGTCGTCCTTGATGAGGACGGCGGCGTTCTCGTCAAAGCGGACGTAGCTGCCGTCGGCGCGGCGGACGCCCTTAGCGGAACGGACGATAACGGCCTTCACGACCTCGCCCTTCTTCACGGTGCCGCCGGGCTGAGCCTTGCGGACGGAAGCCACGATCACGTCGCCGATGTTGCCAAACTTGCGGCTGGAGCCGCCCAGCACGCGGATGGTCTTAATTTCCTTGGCGCCGGTGTTGTCGGCCACCTTCAGATAAGTTTCCTGCTGAATCATACCGGCACCTCCTTACTTCGCCTTCTCGATGATCTCGACGACGCGCCAGCGCTTGTCCTTGGACAGGGGCCGGGTCTCCATGACCCGCACGCGGTCGCCGATGCCACACTCGTTGTTCTCGTCGTGGGCCTTCAGCTTGTAAGTGCTCTTGACGATCTTCTTGTACAGGGGGTGGGCCACACGGTCGGCGATGGCCACCACCACGGTCTTGTCCATCTTATCGGAAACCACCAGGCCGACTCTGGTCTTGCGGGAAGAAGTTCTGTTTTCCATGATCTAGTTCCTCCTTCTTATCGGCCTGCGAGCTCGAGCTCACGGATGATGGTCTTGACGCGGGCGATATCCCGCTTGACCTCAGCGATCTTCACCGGGTTGTCCAGCTGATTGGTGGCGTGCTGAAGACGGAGCTGGAAGAGATCCTTCTTCAGGTCGCCCAGCTTGCTGGTCAGCTCCTCGGCGCTCATCTTACGGATTTCAGTAGCCTTCATCTTCATTCACCACCATTCTCGGTCTCGGCGGTCTCTTTCGCCACGATCTTGCACTTGACAGGCAGCTTGTGGGAAGCGAGACGCAGGGCCTCGCGGGCGATCTCCTCGGAGACGCCAGCGATCTCGAACATAACACGGCCGGGTTTCACCACGGCCACCCAGTACTCGGGGGAACCCTTACCGGAACCCATGCGGGTCTCAGCGGGCTTCTCAGTGATGGGCTTATCGGGGAAGATCTTGATCCAAACCTTACCGCCACGCTTGGTGTAACGGGTCATGGCGATACGGGCGGCCTCGATCTGGTTGCTGGTGATCCAGCTGGGCTCAGTGGCCTGCAGACCGAAATCACCATAGGTCACGGTGTTGCCCTTCAGGGCCTTGCCCTTCAGGCGGCCGCGGTGCACGCGGCGATACTTAACGCGCTTAGGCAGCAGCATTACTGAGCGCCTCCTTCCTTGGCAGCGGCAGGACGAGCGCCGCCCTGAGGACGGGCACCGCCCTGGGGACGGTTGTTATTGAAACCACCCTGGCGGTTGCCGCCGTTGCGGTTGAAGCCACCGTTGCGGTTGAAGCCGCCCTTACGGTCGCCGTCGCGGCGGTCGCGGCGGGGACGGTCGGAACGCTCCTTGAAGTTCTTGGTGTCCAGGGTGCGGGGGGTGGTGCGCAGGGTCTGAGTGAGCACCTCGCCCTTGTAGATCCACACCTTCACGCCGATGCGGCCGTAGGTGGTGGCAGCCTCAGCGAAACCGTAGTCGATGTCGGCGCGCAGAGTCTGCAGGGGGATGGTGCCGTCGTGATAGTGCTCGGTGCGGGCGATCTCAGCGCCGCCCAGACGGCCGGACACCTGAGTCTTGATGCCGCGGGCGCCGATGCGCATAGCGCGGCCCATGGCGTTCTTCATGGCGCGGCGGAAGCCGATGCGCTTCTCCAGCTGCTGAGCGATGTTCTCGGCCACCAGCTGAGCGTCCATGTCGGGGCTCTTGACCTCAACGATGTTGAGGGCCACGGGCTTGCCGATCATCTTCTCCACCTTCAGGCGCAGGGCCTCGATGGCCTCGCCGCCCTTACCGATGACCACACCGGGACGGGCGCAGTGCAGATAGATGCGCACCTTGGCGTTGTCGCGCTCGATCTCGATCTTGGGGATACCGGCGGAATACAGGGTCTTCTTCAGGTAGTCCCGGATCTTCTTGTCCTCCACCAGCAGGTCGCCCACCTTCTCGTTGCGGGCATACCAGCGGGAGTCCCAATCCTTAATGACACCCACGCGCAGGCCGTGGGGATTCACTTTCTGTCCCATATTCTTCCTCCTCCCTTAGCGCTCAGCCACGCAGATGGTGATGTGAGAAGTGCGCTTGTTGATCCGATAGGCGCGGCCCTTAGCCCGGGGACGCATCCGCTTGATGATGGGGCCGGGGCAGGCGAACACCTGGGAAACATACAGCTTCTCGGGGTCCATCTGATGGTTGTTCTCCGCGTTGGCAGCGGCGCTCTTGAGGAGCTTGAGCAGCAGCTCGGAGGCAGCCTTGGGGGTGGCCATCAGGATGGCGGTGGCCTGGGCTACGCTCTTGCCACGGATCAGGTCACAGACGATCTGGACCTTACGGGGAGAGATACGGGTATATCTCAGATGTGCTTTAGCTTCCATATTCTCTCTCCTCCTTACTTACCAGACTTGGCGCCGGCGTGGCCGCGGAAGGTACGGGTGGGGGCGAACTCGCCCAGCTTGTGGCCAACCATATCCTCGGTCACATAGACGGGAACGTGCTTGCGGCCGTCGTGCACGGCAAAGGTGTGTCCGACGAAGGAGGGGAAGATGGTGGAGGCGCGGCTCCAGGTCTTCAGAACCTTCTTCTCGCCGGTCTGATTCATTTCGTCGACCCGCTTCAGCAGCTCGGGAGCGCAAAAGGGGCCCTTCTTGATACTTCTGCTCATCTTTTACTGCCTCCCTTACTTCGCGTTGCGGTGCTTGACGATGAACTTCTCGGTGCGGTTCTTCAGCTTGCGGGTCTTGTAACCCATAGCAGGCTTGCCCCAGGGGGTAACAGGGCCGGGACGACCGACAGGGCTCTTGCCCTCGCCGCCGCCGTGGGGGTGGTCATTGGGGTTCATGACGGAACCACGCACGGTGGGACGCCAACCCATGTGACGCTTACGGCCGGCCTTACCGATCTGGATGTTGGCCCAGTCGGTGTTGCCGACCTGGCCGATGGTGGCCTTGCAGTTCTCGCGAATATAACGCACCTCGCCGGAGGGCAGACGGACCTGAGCCATACCGTTCTCCTTGGCCATCAGCTGAGCGGCCTCACCGGCAGCGCGGACCAGCTGGGCGCCCTTGCCGGGGTAGAGCTCGATGCAGTGGATCATTTCGCCCACGGGGATGTTGGCGATGGGCAGGCAGTTGCCGGGCAGGATGTCGGCGTCGGGACCGGTCATGATGATGTGGCCGGACTTCAGGCCCACAGGAGCCAGGATATAGCGCTTCTCGCCGTCCTCATACTGGATGAGGGCGATGTTGGCGGAACGGTTGGGATCGTACTGCAGATTGATGACAGTAGCGGTGCCTTCCTTGTCGCGCTTGAAGTCGATGATGCGGTACTTCTTCTTGTTACCGCCGCCGCGATGGCGGACGGTGATGCGGCCGTAGCTGTTGCGGCCGGCATTCTTCTTCAGGTTCTCCAGCAGGCTGCGCTCGGGCTTGGCCTTCTTGTCGATGCCCTCGAAGGCGCTCACGGTCATGTGGCGGCGGGAGGGCGTAGTGGGCTTATAAGTTTTGATAGCCATTGTTCCTTATCCTCCTTACACCATGCCCTCGAAGAACTCGATGGTCTTGGAGTCCTCGGTCAGGGTAACCATAGCCTTCTTCCAGTTGGCGCGGCGGCCAGCGGGGAAGCGGCCGGTGCGCTTGGCCTTACCCTGCATATTCAGGGTGTTGACCTTGGCGACCTTCACGCCGAAGATCTCCTCGACGGCCTTGGCGATCTCGATCTTGTTCGCGCTCTTGGCCACCTCGAAGGTGTACTTCTTGGCCTCGGTCTCGGCCATGGACTGCTCGGTGATGATGGGGCGCTTGATGATATCATAAGCGGTGGTAGCCATTACGCAAACACCTCCTCGATGACGGCCAGAGCGGCCTTATCTACGATAAACTTGCCAGCGTTCACGATGTCGTACACGCTGAGGATCTTGGCAGTGGTGGTCACCACGCCGGGGATGTTGCGGGCGGACTTGATGACGGTCTCGTTGACCTCGGGGGTCACGATGACGGCCTTCTTGGCGCCCACAGTGCTCAGGAAGCCCTGCATGGCCTTGGTCTTGATGGAGTCCATGGTCAGGCTGTCCACAACCACGATGTCGCCGGAGGCGGCCTTGGCGGACAGAGCGGACTTCAGAGCCAGACGCTTGACCTTCTTGTTCAGCACGTAGCTGTAGTCGCGGGGCTTGGGAGCAAAGACGATACCACCGTGAGTCCACTGGGGAGCGCGGGTGGAACCCTGACGGGCACGGCCGGTGCCCTTCTGGCGCCAGGGCTTGATGCCGCCGCCGGAAACCTCGGCGCGGGTCAGAGCGGACTGGGTGCCCTGACGGCAGTTGGCCAGGTGGTTCTTAACCACCTCGTGGACAACGGTCTGATTGGGCTCGATCCCGAACACAGCTTCGGAGAGCTCCACTTCGCCGACCTGGTTGCCGGCCATGTTCACAAGAATTGCCTTAGGCATTTGAGTTCTCTCCTTTCTTACTTGTTACGGGCGGAAGCCTTCTGGGGATTGACGCGGGCGGAAGCCTTCTGCGGGTTGACGCTGGCGTTGGCAGCGGCGCCCTTCTCCTTGACGTTGATCACGGAGTTGCGCAGGTACACGATGCCGCCCTTGGGGCCGGGGATGGCGCCGCGGACAGCGATGATGCCCAGCTCGGAGTCAACCTTGATGACGTCCAGGTTCAGAACAGTGACCTGCTCGTTACCCATCTGGCCGGCGCCGATCTTACCCTTGAAGATACGGGAGGGATCGGTGCTGGAGCCCATGGAGCCGGCGTGACGGTGCACAGGGCCGGTACCGTGGGATTCCTTCAGGCGGTGAGCGCCGTGACGCTTGATAACGCCCTGATAGCCGTGGCCCTTGCTGATGCCGGTCACGTCCACGCGGTCGCCCTCGGCGAACACGTCAACCTTGACCTCGTCGCCCACGTTGAGGGCGTCGCAGTTGTCCAGCTTGAACTCCTTCAGGGTGCTCTTGCGAGCGTCGCCAGCCTTCTTCAGGTGACCCAGCTCAGGCTTGGTGAGCTTCTTCTCAGCTACGTCGCCGTAGCCCAGCTGAACGGCGTTGTAGCCGTCCTTCTCCTCGGTCTTCTTCTGCACCACGGTGCAGGGGCCCGCCTCGATGACGGTGACCGGGATGACCTTGCCGGCTTCGTCGAAGATCTGCGTCATGCCGACCTTCTTGCCGATAATGGCCTTTTCCATGTGTTTTCCTCCTTAATAAGGTTATTGGTTGGGCGAGTTACCCATTGGACTGGTATTGCTCGGCCAACTTGACCCGTCCGCCTCAAAACGCGGCGGACTGCGGTACAAACAAAGGAATGGATCGCTGTCTCTTACAGCTTGATCTCGATCTCCACACCGGCGGGGAGCTCCAGGCTCATCAGGGCCTCGACGGTCTTGGGAGAGGGCTTGAGGATGTCGATCAGGCGCTTGTGAGTGCGGCGCTCGAACTGCTCGCGGGAGTCCTTGTACTTATGGACGGCGCGCAGGATGGTGACGACTTCCTTCTTGGTGGGCAGGGGGATGGGGCCGGACACGGAAGCGCCGGTGCGCTTGGCGGTCTCAACGATCTTCTCAGCGCTCTGGTCGATGAGCTGATGATCGTAGGCCTTCAGACGGATGCGGATCATTTCTTTCTGAGCTGCCATGGTGTTTGTTCCTCCTTAAACATACGAAGTGGTGCGCTTTTGCCGGGTCCACGGGGCCAAAGCGCGGTGTCTTTCCTCGCTTCGTACGGTGAGAGATTTCAGTACACGTTTCCGTGCGTATCACTCCGTGACATGAAGAAAACCGGCACAAGCAGGCCGGTTTTACCCATACATGGCGATATACGCCGTGTACAGATCCCTCAGCCGCCCGATTCTAGCTCGGACATACTCCGCGGAAGTTACCTCATTGCTGAGCAATCTCCCGCATCATCGCAGACTGCGCCCCAAACAGGCGCTTGATTATGATACTCTAAAACCAATTCCCTGTCAAGAGCTTTCCCGGTTTTTTTGAAAAATTTTTGTCTCTGCCGGAGCAGGCAGGAAAAGGGCCGCCTGTCCCAGCAGCAAAAGCACGGGAATCAGGGAATAGTGGTACCGCCCCGCCACCTCCACCAGCATCTGGGCGCAGGTCAGCCCCAGCACATACAGGGGCAGCAAAACCACAGCGAAGCGCTCCCGGTTTCGCCACAGCCGGACCAGGGCACCTCCCGCCAGTACCATGGCTGCATAATAGAATCCGTTGCAGGCCAGGGCAAACAGCTTGGTATGCCGCACCACGCTGCCCACATAGCCCACGCAGGCGTGGTCAGAGCCCAGAAAAGCCCTCAGTTTATCCCGCAGCAGAGGCAGCAAGGCCACCTTCCCGGAGGTGATGCGGTCTTTGGCAGCCTCCAGCGCTCCCTCCTGAGCCTGCTGGGCGGTGGCCCCCGGCGCATCGCCGAGGGAAAAGAGCAGCTGGCTGTCCTCCTGGTTCCATGCCCCGCCGGAATCTTGGTTGAATCCCACCAGAACACTGTAGCCCGGTGTGGTGGAGGGCTCCTCCCCAATGCGGCGGGTCAAATTGGCCTGCCACAGCAGGCCGGTGACGGCATAGACCGCCAGCAGGGCGGCCAGCAGCCCCAGCCAGTACCGCCGGGATTCTTCCAGCAGCCATTCTTCCGGCTTCAGCACCAGGCGCCAGCTCAGTAGAGCAATGATCACCACTGCCGCAATGGGACGCACCCCGTTGAACCACCGCAGCACCAGCCCGCCAAGCAGCAGGGCCAGCGTCAGCCCCAGCATATTCCTTGTCAAAAGGCCGGCCCCTGCCGTCAAACGCCGTTCCATCGTCTTCGCCCCCTCCTGACCTTACATTTTTTAGTCTTGTCCTATAATAGGACAACTCAGGACGGTTTTCAGTATAACGTTGGGGTTGTCCTATGTCAAGACAAAAGGAGGTGTATTCTCATGGCCAGGATCATTGACGGGACTGCCAAAAACCTGGTGGGCGAGCAGGTGCGGGCCCTGCGCATCAAGCGGGGCATGAGCCAGCAGGCCCTGTCCGATAAGCTGGAAACCATGGCGATCTATGTCTGCCGGGGCTCGGTCTCCCGAATTGAGGACCGGCAGCGTACGGTCACCGACATCGAGCTGTACGGCCTGTCCCAGGTGCTGGGGGTGCCCATCTCCCAGCTCTTTGGTCCCGACGAGCAATAAAAAAGGAGCCCCCGACGTCCATTGGAACGTCGGGGGCTCCTTTCTACGTTATCTTATAGCACTTCGGCAATCCGCTTTTTCATCTCGGCGGCGTCAATTTCGGTCTGGGTAAAGTGCTCCAGAGCCAGCACCGCCTGGTTGACCAGCAAGCCCAGCCCGTTGATGGCCTTGTGGCCCCGCTTTTTGGCCTGGCGGAGCAATTCGGTTTCAGCGGGAATGTAGATCAGATCCACCACCGGTACGCCGGGCTTCAACTGATCCAGGAAGGAGAAGTCGGCAAACTGTCCGGCGGTGTCCGCCATTCCCAGAGAGGTGCAGTTCACCAGCAGGTCGCACTCCTCCGCCGCCCGGGCCAGTTCATCCTGGGAAAAGCCCGCCGGATGAAGATGCTCCAGGTCGTGGTCACAGATGGCCTGAGCCTTGTCGAGGGTACGGTTGCACACGATGACCCCCGCTCCAGCCTGGGCCAGCTTGAGACATACCGCCTTGGCGGCGCCTCCCGCTCCCAATACCGTCACCTTTTTACCCGCCGGATCGATGCCCTCGTCGGCCAGAGCCCGGAGGAAGCCCTCGCCATCGGTGTTATAGCCGTAGGTTTTGCCGTCCCGGATGCAGACGGTATTCACCGCTCCGATGAGTCTGGCATCCTCGTCCAGCTCATCCAGCAGGGGCACCAACTCCTCCTTATGGGGCATGGTAGCGTTGAATCCTGCGTATCCGGCAAATTTGGCACACTCCAGCCATTCCTTGCACTGTCCCCGGGGCACCGGCTGACACAGATACACATAGTCCAGACCCAGAGCCTTGAGCATGGTATTCTGGATCAGAGGGGACTTGGAGTGGGCCACCGGGTCCCCAATGACGCACAGCTTGCGGGTGCTGTTTTTCAGTTCCACATTCATATCCATCTCTCCCCGTTCGCCCTCCGGCCGGTGGTCGGGGAGGGCGGCGTTGATTGCCAGGGCCACCAGCAATCCCACAATGGTCTCGATCATGCGGGCGGCGGCGTAGTAATACCGGGTCACGCCGGTGACACCGGTGATGAGAATGACACAGGGCAGGATGCAGGCCATGCCGCAGGCGGTGGGCCGCTTGATGAGCAGACACAGCCAAACCCCTGCCACACATACCACACCAAGAATGATGGTCTTGAGCCAGAAATGCTCCAGGGCCGGTCCCAGCAGCAGGGTGGCGGTACCCAGGGCGCCGCCCACAATGACGCCGATGAGGCGGGAAATACCCTGGCGGAAGGTCTGACCCAGGGTGCTCTGGGTGCAGATGATGCAGGCAATACAGGCATACAGAGGCCCCATCTGCCCCCAAATACCTCCCAGCTCCTCCCGATAGGTGAGGCCAAAGGGAAGGAACAGCGCATAGGACACCATCACCGCCACAGCGGTCTTGATGACCCGCATTCCGATGCGGGGCAGGGGAACGGAAGGATGTTTCATAATCTCTCCTTGCTCATTTATGGAAGCTCTCTTCGGTTACATCTCTCCGGCGAGAAAGTAACCCATTGCTGCCTCGTAGCCATACAGCCCCAGGCCGCAGATCTGACCCACACAGGCGGGGGCGGTGACACTCTTGTGCCGGAACTCCTCCCGCTGGTGGACGTTGGAGATATGGACCTCGATGCAGGGCACATCCACCGCCTTCAGGGCGTCCAGAATGGCGTAGGAGTAGTGGGTAAAGGCCCCCGGATTCATGACGATGGCGTCATACACCCCGTCTGCGGCGTGGATGGCGTCAATGATGGCCCCCTCGTGGTTGGACTGGAAGCAGCTGGCGGTGGAACCGTGGGCGGCGGCAAACTCCTCCAGCCGCTTGCACAGGCTCTCATAGGTGTTCTCCCCATAAATACCCGGCTCCCGCTTGCCCAGCAGGTTCAGGTTGGGTCCGTTGATGACGAGAAATTTCATTTCAGCACCTCCAAAATCCGCTGGACGGTCTCCGCCGGGGTGGCCTGGACATCCACCACATGGTCCGCCCACTCCAGGTAGATGGGCTCCCGTCCGGCGTACCGCTCCAGGAAGGCCTCTCTCCCCTGCTGGCCCAGGGGGCGGCCACCCATAGACACATTGTCGTAGATCTCCCCCGGGTCCCGCCGTAGGAAAATCACCGTACCACTCTCTTTCAGGGAAGCAATGGAATCCGCCCGGGTGGGCAGGCCGCCGCCGCAGGCAATGACCTGACTCTTCCGCTGGGCCAGTTCCTCCGCCGCGCCCAACTCCCAGTCCCGGAAGAAGGCCTCTCCCTCCTTGGCAAAGATGTCGGGGATGGACCGGCCCAAGGCCTCCTCAATATATTGGTCGGTATCCACGAAGGTGAAGCCCAGTTCCTTGGCCAGCAACCTGCCCACCGTGGACTTGCCGCAGCCCATCATGCCGATGAGCACCACGTTGTCCCTCATGCCTGTTCCTCCCAGGCTTTGTAGTTGCCCAGAATGCGCACCTCGGTGGCCAGCTGGCTCAGCTCGTGGAGCACCCCGTCCATGCCGGGGGCGGTGAGGTCGCCGGTGAAATCCAGGAAGAAGAGGTACTCAAAACCCCGCCCGGGGATGGGCCGGGACTCGATCTTCAGCAGGTTGAGCCCCTGGACTGCAAAGATGGTGAGGATCTCATGGAGGGAGCCGCTTTGGTGGGGCAGACGGAACACGGCGCTGATCTTATTGCGCTCCGGCCGCAGTTCAGGCACCGGGGACACCACCGCAAACCGGGTATGGTTCATGGTATTGTGGTTGACCCGTTCAGCCAGGATGTTGAGGCCGTACAACTGGGCAGCCCGCTTGGAGCAGATGGCGGCAGCGGTGTGGTCTCCCTTCTCCGCCACCAGCTTGGCAGAACCGGCGGTGTCCAGGGTGGGCACCCGCTTCCAGTCCCGATGGGCATCCAGATACTTCTCGCTCTGCATCAGCCCCTGCTCATGGGAATAGACGGTTGTAATCTGGGACAGTTCCACGCCCGGCAGTGCTGCCAGGCAGTGCTCCACCGGCACCTGCCACTCTCCCACAATGTAATAGCGGTACTGGGCCATCAGGTCGTATACCTGCCGGATAGACCCGGTGGAGGAGTTCTCCACCGGCAGCACGGCGTAATCCACCTCACCACTCTCCAGCGCAGCGAACACATCGTTGAACCAGGGCTTGCCCACGCTGTTCACGTCCCCGCCGAAGAAACCCACGGTGGCCTCCTCGCTGTAGCAGCCCGGCTCCCCCTGGTAGGCCACCCGGGGATTGGCCACCGGCTGACGCACTCTGGCCAGGTCGGCCAGATAGGCGGCGTAGCCCGGGTCCTCCGCCCCCTCCTTCACCAGATGGCGCTGCTGGCGGCGGGAGATGGCCATGATGCTCTCATAGAGCGCCGCCAGATCCGCCTTCCGGGCGGGATCGTCGGTCAGGGCCGTCTTGGCGGCAATGACCTGCTTCTCCCGGCTGGCGTCCAGCACCGGGATGCCCTCCCGCTGCTTGTATTCCCCCACCTTGCCGGTGACGGCCATCCGCTCCAGAAAGAGTTTGACCAGTTCCCCGTCGATGCGGTCGATCTCCTGCCGATATTGCTCCAGTTCCGTCATATCCATCGCTCCTTATCAGATGCCCAATACAGCGCAGGCCGCCAGGGCAGCCGCCGCCTCGATCACCGGCACCGCCCGGGGGACGATGCAGGGATCATGGCGGCCGTGGATCTCAATTTCCGTCTCCTCCCCAGTCCGCAGGTCCACGCTCTCCTGAGGCAGAGAGATGGAGGGAGTGGGCCGGATGGTGACCTCAAAGGTCACCGGCATCCCGTTGGTGATGCCGCCGTTGATTCCCCCGGCGTGGTTGGTCTTGGTGACCACTTTGCCGTCCTCCACGGCGAAGGGGTCGTTGGCCTCGCTGCCCCGCATGAGGGAGAAGGCCACACCGGCCCCGAACTCGATGCCCTTCACCGCGGGTACGGCAAAGAGATACTGGGAGAAAATGCCCTCCACATTGCAGCCAAAGTCGGGGGCGCCCAGTCCGGCGGGCAGGCCGGTGACGGCGCACTCGATGGCGCCGCCCACGCTGTCCTGCTCCTCCTTGGCCTCCAGAATGGCCTGGCGCATCTCCTCTCCCTTGCTGTCATTCAGTACCGGGAAGGATTTGGCCGCCACAGCTTTCAGTTCCTCCGGGTCCTCCAGGGCGGCGTCGCAGATGCCGTAGATGGAGCTGATGTGGGCACCCACCTGAACGCCCCGGCCCGCCAGCACCTGCTTGGCTACCGCGCCGGCGGCCACCAGCGGGGCGGTGAGGCGGCCGGAAAAGTGGCCGCCTCCCCGATAGTCCAGACAGCCTCTGCTCTTGATGAATCCGGCGTAATCCCCGTGGCTGGGCCGGGGGGTGTACCGGATGGATTCATAGTCCTTGGAGTGCTGGTCGGAGTTGCGGATCACCATGGCCAGAGGGGCCCCGGTGGTCTTGCCCTCAAACACCCCGGAGAGCACCTCCACCAGGTCGCTCTCCTTCCGGGCAGTTGCGGTGGGGTCCTGGCCCGGCTTGCGCCGGTCCAGTTCCTTCTGCACCTGCTCCAGATCCAGCTCCAGCCCGGCGGGTACCCCCTCCAGCACCACGCCGATGGCAGGGCCGTGGGACTCCCCGAAGATCATATGTCGCATATCAGTTCTCCTCCCAATCTGCGGTAATCCTCCCAGAACCGTGGATAGGACTTCTTGACGCACTCCGCACCAGTGATGGTCACCGGCGCTTCACACCGGATGGCGGCAATGGCCGCCATCATGGCAATGCGGTGGTCATTGTGGCCGGAGACGGTAACACCCCCCGCCAGCTTCTCCTTCCCATGGATCACCAGGTAGTCCTCATATTCCTCTACCTGGGCCCCCAGGGCGTTGAGCACTTCGGTCACGGTAGCCAGCCGGTCGCTCTCCTTGATCCGCAGCCGCCCGGCGTTGACAATGCGGGTGGTCTCCCCCGCTCGCAGGGCGGCCATGGCGGCCAGAGGGGGCACCAGATCGGGGCACTGGCTTACATCCAGGTCCAGGCTGCCGGTCCCCTGCAGCTGGTCATAAAATCCGGCAATGGCCCGGTCCCCCTGAACGGAGGCCTGATCCAGCCCGCCGATCTCCACCGGGCAGCCCAGGCATTTGGCTCCGTACCAGAAGGCGGCGTTGGACCAGTCGGCCTCAATGGCCAGATTCTGATGCTGGTAATACTGATTTCCCGGCACACGGAAGGTGCGCTTGCCGTCGTATTCCGCCTTTACTCCAAACCGTTCCAGGGCGTCCAGGGTCATGTCCACATAGCCCCGGCTCTCCAGGCCGGTGGTGAGTACGATTTCGCTGTCCCCCTCCAGCAGGGGCAGGGCGTACAGCAGGCCGGTAATAAACTGGGAGGACACGTTGCCCGGCAGGGTGTAGACGCCGGGGGCCAGCTTGCCCCGCACCGTCAGCACCCCGTCCTTCTGCTCATAGAAGATGCCCTTCTCCCGGAAGAGGGCGAAGTAGGGGTCCTGAGGCCGCTCCATCAGCCGCCCGTGGCCGGTGAACTTGCCGCCCCCCTTGAGGGCCAGAGCCACCGGAATGAGAAAGCGGAGGGTGGAGCCGCTCTCCCCGCAGTCCATCACCTCGGGGGCGGGCTCCTCATGGCCGTCCACCAGGTCGGCCCCCCGGATGATAGTACCGTCGGCGGAGGCGTCGGCGTCCAGGGTGCGCATACACCGCAGGGTGGCCTGGATATCCTCCGACAGGTCCACGTTGGATAGCTTGCAGAAGCCGTCGGACAGAGCGGCAGCAATGATGAGCCGATGGGCCTGGCTCTTGGACGGGGGCGGCGTCACCGTCCCTTTCAGGACCGCCGGCGTAATGGTCACATTCATTTCAGTTCCTCCAGCAGTGCGGCTTTGGGCATTTTATGGGGGATGGCCCGGCCCATCTCTTCCAGCAGGATCACGCTGATGTCCGCCCCCGCCCCCTTCTTGTCCAGACCAATGGCGGCGGCATACTCCTCCGCCGTACAAGAGATCTCCACCGGCAGATCCAGAGCGGTGAGAACGGCGGCAATCCTGTCCGCCGTCCCCGCCGGAGTAATCCCCAGCCGCTCCCCCAGTCCGGCGGCCTTCACCATACCGGCGGCCACCGCCTGACCGTGGGTCCATGTTTCATAGTGGCCCGCCTTCTCATAGGCGTGACCCAGGGTGTGACCGAAGTTGAGCAGCATCCGTTTTCCCGTGTCCCGCTCGTCCTCTTCCACAACAATTCGTTTTAAATTGCAGCAGGTATACAGAACGTGTTCGATTTCCGCCATAATTTCCTTTCGGCTGGGCCGGTGGGCCAGGAAATCAAAGAAGGTCCCGTCCAGGATACAGCCGTACTTGATGACCTCTGCCATACCGTCGGCAAAAGTGGCGTCGGGCAGGGTATCCAGGGTATCCGGGTCCATCAGCACCAGCTTGGGCTGCCAGAAGGCACCGGCCAGATTCTTGCCCGCCTCCAGGTCGATGGCCACCTTGCCTCCCACAGAGGAGTCCACCTGGGCAAGCAGGGTGGTGGGGATCTGGACAAAGTCCACCCCACGCAGGATAGTAGCTGCGGCAAAGCCCGCCAGATCCCCCACCACGCCGCCGCCCAGGGCCACCACGGCGTCAGTGCGGGTGAGCCCGGCGGCCATCATGGCCTCCCACAGCCCGGCCAGCTGACCGGCACACTTGGAGGCCTCTCCAGCGGGCACAACATGGACCGTCACAGAAAACCCGGCGGCGGTGAGGCTTGCTTCCAGCCGGGGGGCATAGAGGGGGGCCACATTGGAGTCGGTGACCACAAAGAGCCTGCCCGCCCGGGGCAGGGCCTTCCGGCAGTATGCTCCCGCCTGGTCCAGCAGGCCCCGCTGGATCAGGATATCATATTCCCGCCCCGGCAGGGCAACGGTGAGGGTCTTCATGGGCACTTCGTCCTTTCCATAATACCGTAGGAGCAATCTTTCTGGCCACCCCTGCGTCATTTCTTTTTATTTTACCAACTTTTTCTCCACCAGGTCAACCAGCATACCCACCTTGTGCATGAGGGCGTCGAACTTCTGGGGGGTAAGGGACTGCTGGCCGTCGCACTTGGCGTGGGCGGGATCGTTGTGGACCTCGATGATGAGGCCGTCGGCGCCCGCCGCCACGGCGGCCAGGGCCAGAGGCTCCACCATCCAGTACATACCGGCAGCGTGGGAGGGGTCCACGATGACGGGCAGGTGGCTCATCTGCTTGATGGCGGGGATGGCGGACACGTCCAGGGTGTTGCGGGTGTAGGTCTCAAAGGTACGCACGCCCCGCTCGCACAGGATCACGTTCTCATTGCCCTCGGCCATAATATACTCGGCGGACATGATCCATTCCTCGTAGGTGTTGGACAGGCCCCGTTTGAGCAGGATGGGCTTGCTCATCTTGCCCACTTCCTTGAGCAGCTCAAAGTTCTGCATATTGCGGGCGCCCACCTGGACCACGTCCACCTCCCGCTCAAAGAGGTCGGCCATCCGGGGATCCATGATCTCGGTGACGATGGGCAGACCGGTCTTGGCCCGGGCCTCCACCAGCAGATCCAGGCCGGGAGCGCCCATGCCCTGGAAGGAGTAGGGGGAAGTACGAGGCTTGAAGGCGCCGCCCCGCAGCATGGCCGCGCCGGAGCGCTTCACGTCCTCGGCCACGGCGCAGATCTGCTCCTCGCTCTCCACCGAGCAGGGGCCGGCAATGACGGAGAAGTTGCCGCCGCCGATCTTGGCGCTGCCCACGGTGACCACGGTGTCCTCGGGGTGGAACTTGCGGTTGGCCTTCTTGTAGGGCTCCTGCACCCGCATGACCCGCTCCACGTTGGGGTTGATGGAAATCTTGTCCATATCCACGGCGGTGGTATCACCCACCAGGCCCAGGATGGTGCAGCCCACGCCGTTGGTAATGCCCACTTCCAGGCCCAGCTGCTTCAGTTTATCTGCCAGATGTTGAATATCCTCCTGCCGGGTACCGGGCTTCATGACGACTACCATATGACACGCTTCCTTTCCAGTGACAAAAATAGGCGCTCATTGATGAAATCAATGAGCGCCCTGTCTGTGTTACAAGGTAATATCAGGCCCCATAGGGCCCACCCATTTACTCCATCCTGCTATTTTCCCATGCCAAAAAAGCCGGTGCCCATAAATCGAGCCCAGCCAAAGGAAAACAGGAAGGATGCAGTTGTGAGGGAACGTCTGGTCATGCCTGTACGCCTCACTTTTCTAGGTTGGAGTCATTATACCCTCTTTTTCCCGTGATTGCAACGGGAATTGTGTACAAATACCGCCGGAGTTTTCTCCACTCTCACTGTGTTTTCTCCCTGTCCGGTCACATGGGCGCGCTTTGCAGCTCGCCGGGGGGCATATGCCGCAGCAGCTGCCGCAGACACAGGGCGAAGAGCACCGAGCTGATGGACCAGGTGAGGGGATAGGCCCAATAGACCACCCGGATGTCGGGGATGACCCGCACGGTAAGGGTGATGTAGGTGATACGCAGGGCGCACCACACCGTCAGCATAATGGCCATGGGTACGATGGGCCGCCCCATGCCCCGCAGGATGCCGGCGCAGCAGTGGGAGAAGGACAGCAGGCAGTAGAACAGGGACACCGTACGGGCGTAGGCCACACCAAAGGCCACCACCTCCGGCTCGCTGTTGAAGGCGGCCACCAGCAGCGGGGAGGCCAGGAAGATGATCCCGCCGATGGCCTCTGCCAAAATGGGGCTGCACACCAGGCCGAACTTCATACCCGCCCGCACCCGGTCGAAGCGGTGGGCGCCCAGGTTCTGGCTGATAAAGGTGGACAGGGCCAGGGCAAAACAGGTTACCGGCAGGAATGCAAAGCCTTCGATACGGCTGTAGGCGCCGCAGCCCGCCATGGCAGCGGAATCAAAGGAATTGATGTTGGCCTGGACAATGACGTTGGCCAGAGAGACCACCGAGCTCTGCACCCCCGAGGGAATACCCAGGGTGATGATCTGCTTGAACGTCGGGCCCTCAAAACGCACCCGCCGCCAGTTCACCCGGTAGCCCGCTTTGGTGAGGGTCAGCTTGCGGAAAGCCAGAAAGGCGGACAGGCACTGGCTGAGGATGGTAGCCAGGGCAGCGCTGCCCACCCCCATTTTCAGCACCGCCACAAAGAGCAGGTCCAGTACCACGTTGGCGAGGGAGGCGGCGATGAGGTACTTCATAGGGCTGCGGCTGTCGCCCACCGACTGGAGGATACTGGCCCCCATGTTGTAGAGCACCACAGCGGAGGAGCCGAAGAAGTAAATGCGGAAGTAAAGAATGGAGTTGTCAATGACGTCGGCAGGGGTGCCGATCCACTGGAGGATCTGGGGGGTTAATATGACCCCCACTACTGTCAGGATCACACCTGCTGTCAGGCCCAGGGCCACGGTGGTGTGGACCGCCCGCTCCATATGGTCGTCGTCCTCCGCCCCGTAGTACCGTGCGATGAGCACGCCCGCACCCAGGGATACACCGTTGATAAAGCCCACCATGAGCAAAATCATGCTGCTGGAGGAGCTGACCGCCGCCAGAGCGGACCGACCGATGAAGTTGCCCACAATGAGGGAATCCACCGCATTATATAATTGCTGAAACAGGTTACTGAAAAAGATGGGCAGGGCGAAGGCCAGCATCTTTTTGGGGACGCTGCCTTCGGTCAGGCGATTTTGTTCGTTTCGGTCCATCGGGTCCATCTCCGCTCTCTCTTGATCTGTCTTTTTATTATTAGCCTGTTAAAGCAAAAAGTCAAGCTGTGCCACCCAGTCACCCTTTTCCGGCGGCGGAATAGGATGGAGCAGTCACTGGGAACGGAGGGCTTACCATGAGACATGAACTGAACCTGTGGGTGGCGGGGGGCGATTTGCGGCAGGCCAAACTGGCGGAGCTGCTGGCCGCCGACGGCCACACAGTACATACCTGGGCCCTGGAGGGCCACGGCCCTCTGACGGGGGTACAGATGGAGACCGACCCGGCGGGGGTGGAACTGGCCGACTGCCTGATCCTGCCTCTGCCGGCGGAGGAGGAGGGCGGCCTGCTCCACGCCCCTCTGTCCGACCAGCCCCATAAGCTGGAGGATCTGCTCTCCCCTCTGCGGCCCGGCCAACTGGTGTGCGCCGGGATGGTGGGCCCCAATCTCACCGCCCTGGCCGCCCAAAAAGGGCTGGTCCTTCAGGACTACTTCGCCCGGGAGGAACTGGCGGTGGCCAACGCGGTGCCCACCGCAGAGGGTGCCATCCAGATCGCACTGGAGGAACTGCCCATCACCCTCCACGGCGCCCGGGTGCTGGTCATCGGTTTCGGCCGAGTGGGCAAGGCCCTGTCCCAGCGTCTGGCCGGCCTGGGGGCCAAGGTGAGCGTGGCCGCCCGCAAGTGGGCCGATCTGGCCTGGGCAGAGAGCTGCGGCTACTGCGGGGAGCAGACCGAGCACCTGGCGGGCTGGCTGTGCGGCTACGACCTGGTAGTCAACACCGTCCCCGCCCCTGTGCTGGGCCTCACGGAGCTTTCCGACCTGAAACCGGGCTGCCTGGTCATCGATCTGGCCTCCAAGCCGGGGGGCGTGGACTTTGATGCGGCGGCCCGGCTGGGGGTCAAAGTGATCTGGGCCCTCTCCCTGCCGGGCAAGGTCGCGCCGGTGACGGCGGGCCAGTGTATTCAGACCACCATCTACAACATATTGCGGGAATTGGGAGTGTGAGCATGGAACAAGCGAAGGTTGGATTCGCCTTTTGCGGGTCCTTTTGTACATTGAGTATGGCTATGACCGCCCTGGAACAGGTGAAGGCCCGGTTCGGGGATGTGACCCCCATCGTATCGGAGGCCGCTGCCGCCAACGATACCCGGTTCGGCCCGGCCCATGAGTTTATGCGGGAGATGGAGCGCATCTGTGACAAGCGGGTCATCGACTCTCTGGTGAAGGCGGAGCCCATCGGGCCCAAAAAGCTGCTGGATGTGCTGGTTATCTGCCCCTGCACCGGCAACACCCTGGCAAAGCTGGCAAACGGCGTCACCGATTCCACCGTTACCCTGGCGGCCAAGGCCCATCTGCGCAACGGCCGCCCACTGGTGATCTGTCCCGCCACCAATGACGCTCTGGCCGCTTCGGCCAAGAACATCGGGGCGTTGCTGGACAAGAAGCACGTCTACTTTGTCCCCTTCCGGCAGGACGATCCCCAGGGCAAACCCACCTCGGTGGTGGCCGACTTCTCTCTGGTGCCCGACACCATTGCCGCCGCTCTGGAGGGACGCCAGCTCCAGCCCCTGCTGCTGGGCAGCCCCGCCTGAGATCGCGTCAGTCATAAAAAAAGGACTGCTGTGATACAGCAGTCCTTTTTCCTGTTTCATTCACTCCAAAGGGATGAGGCCCCGGTTGATCTTGAAGGTGAGAATGCGCTGTACGCTCTCGTCCAGCCGCTCCTCCGAGATGGAGCCGTCCTCCACCGCCGCCTCCAGGGCCGCAATGGTACCGTCCAGATCGCCGGGACACAGCAGGATATCCACCCCAGCCTGAATGGCCATCACCGCCGCCTGACCGCCGGTATAATACTTGGTAAGGGCAGACATCTCCATGGCGTCGGTCATGACCACCCCGTTAAAGCCCATCTCCTCCCGGAGCAGACCGGTGACGATCTCATAGGACAGAGGGGCGGGTTGATCGTCCAGGTCGGGAACAATGAGATGGCCCATCATCACCGCGTCCGCCCCCGCCTCAATGCCCGCCTGGAAGGGGATCAGCTCCCCCTGCCGCAGCTGGTCCAGGGTGCGATACAGATAGGTGGCCCCGTCGTGGGAATCGGTGGAGGTACCGCCGTGGCCGGGGAAGTGCTTGAGCACCGCCCCCACGCCGCCGTCGTGGAAACCCTTCACCGCCGCCGCCACCAGCTCCGCCGCGGTATTGAAGTCGGTAGAATAGGCCCGGTCGCCGATGACGGTGTTCTCCGGATTGGTCCACACGTCGGCCACCGGGGCCAGGTCGGTGTTGAAGCCGCAGCTGGCCAGGTCGGAGCCGATGGTGTAGGCGTTGTCGTAGGCGGTCTCGGGGCCCTGGTCCTCATAGTCCAGCATGGGGCCCACCCAGGTGGTACCCACGGTGCTCATGAGGCGGGTGACCCGTCCCCCCTCCTCGTCGCAGGTCAAGATGAGGGGGATCTTGGAATAGCTCTGGCTGTTGTCCAGCATCTGCTTGAGCTGGCTCTGGCTGAGCATATTGGGCTTGCGGTACAGAATACCGCAGATAGGGTAGCGCTCCAGCCCCGCTTTGGTGGCCGCACCCGCCTGGGTGGCAGTGCTTACGCCGGTAAGATCCTCGGGAGATACGATGATAAGCTGGCAGATCTTTTCATACTGGCTCATCTCAGCCGTCATCTCCGCCGCCAGAGCCGCCGTCCGCTCCTCCACCGTGGGGGTGGGGGTAGGGG